>NZ_DDNT01000010.1:89331-254344 GCF_002341285.1 Methylophaga sp. UBA2513
TTCGAACCCCCTAGGGGACGCCATCTTTAATCTGTCAGTTCATGACAGATTCTTCTGGCATTAATTCATTCGTTTTATCAACAGCCTATTTCACTCGCTTGTTCATCCACCATGCTAAACCGGCAAATAATAATGTTGGAAACGATGCGGCCAGCCAAGGCAATAACCCAAAAACCAAACCGATATGCTGAAAACTTTGATTAAACAGGTAAAAACCTAAGCCAATCAAAACGCCAGCCAGAATTCTGCCGCCAATGGGTGATGAGCGTAATGGTCCAAAGATAAATGGCACAGCCAACAAGACCATAACTGCCGTACTGAGCGGCATCATTACTTTACTCCAGAAAGCCAATTCGTACTGAGCGACTGACTGATGGTTTGTCTCAAGGAAAGAGATATAATCCAATAAATTCCATACCGCCAAAAACTCAGGCGGCACCACCACCACATTTAACATGCCTGGGTTCAATTGTGACTTCCAGCGAGCATGTGTTGTCGAACTGACTTTTACACCATTCTCATCAATAGTACTTTGCACGACATCGTTTAATATCCACCCATCATCTTCGTACTTGGCACTACTGGCTTTAGTCAGTGCCCGTAATCTATTGGCCCCGTCAAACTCATAAATGGCAATATTGGTAAATGTTCCATCACTATTAATACGTTCTATATGATTAAAATGATTACCATCTCTTGTCCAGAAGCCATGCTCAGAACGCGTACCGACGGTGCCAGTCTGTGCCACAGACTGTAATTCTCTGGCATGTTCTTCTGTTACTGGTCTGATGACCTCACCAACGACAATCGCTATTAATACGAGAATAGCCGCTACGATCATCACAGACTTATTGATATCTTTGATTGATATACCCGCAGCTCGCATAGCCACCAGTTCACTCTGACTTGCCAAATTCCCTAAGCCAATCACACTACCCAATAACGCAACCACAGGTAGTAATTCATAGATACGTTTTGGCATGGTTAAGGCTAGATAGCTAAGAATATCGAGAAGTTGATATTGTCCTTTGCCAAGATCGTCTAGCTCAGTCACAAAATCCATAAAGGTATAAAGCCCAAGAAGCACCAATAACACAACAAAAGTGCTGGAGAGAATATGAGATGCGATATATCTGGAAAGAATTTTCATTATTGCTGACGTCTTCGTTTTTGTTGTGTGAGCAGTCGTTGGATTTTTTGTCTATACATCAAAAACAGCATGATCATCGCCATTAGTAGGTGAACCCAAACCATTCCGACACCGACACTAATACTGCCTTTTTCAATCCATGCCTGATTCACACCAAGCAAATTGCTATAGATAATGTAAAGCAATACGGCGGGGACAAAACCCGCATAGCGACCTTGTCTGGGGCCGGCATTAGATAATGGAATAGCTGATATACACAACACAAGCGTCATGATGGCAGCAGAAATTCGCCATTGAATTTCAGCAATATCTTCCAAACCGCCGCGTTGCCATAACACACTGGTCGGGAGCGCTTTATGGCGTTCTCTGACTTGTCCATCATCGCCTTTTTCTACCAACAAACTGTGTGACTCAAATTCTGCAATTGTGAAATCTTGTTGGCCTGCTTTTCCTTCGTAGCGATAACCCTCATTCAGTACCAGAAATTTATCGCCGGTATCGACATCTACTTCAAAATGGCCTGTATCAGAACGAAAAATCAGCGGCTTGTTCTTGCGGTGAATTTCGATAAATACGTTTTCCATTAACTGTTTATCGCTACTAAGTTTTTCAGAATAAAATGTCCAATCGCCATTTCGACTTTCTTTAAAACTCCCCGCAACCAAACCGGTCGTATTCGCTGACATCTTAGCTTTTTGCTCAAGTTCGTAGCGTTCAGCCAAGACACTAGGCACAATAGTTAGCGACAGATACGCAACTATGCCTGCCACAACACCGGAAAATATCAACACATTTCTAATGATTCGTTTACGCGAAATGCCACAGGCGGCCATCACTGTCAGCTCATTATCGGAACTCATTCTCCCGAGTGTGAGCATCACTCCCAGAAAGGCTGCTATGGGTAGCAAGATAGATAGAGCGCCAAGCGAACTGAAACCGAGCAGACTAAAAATAACATCGGCAGGCATATTGCCGACGGCTGCCTCAGCCAGGTAGCGCGCAAATCGTGTAGAGATATAAATTAACCAAAGAACTCCTGTAATTGCCGTCAGGTTAATCACAAATTCCTTGAGCATGTAGCGGTCTATGACCCATAGCCAGGAAAAAATCTGTTGTGGAACGTTGCGCATGAATTAAGAGTCTTGGTTAGAATAGATTGGTATTATCTGACACACTAAAATAACGAAGTCTAAACCAAATTGTCCTTACAGGAGAAATCCATGCAGTATTTTGTCACTAGTGATGCCCTTGCATCTCAGAAAACCGATTGTATTGCCGTTGGTATATACAACGAGGGTGAACTCAGCCCTTCCGCCCAGCAACTTGATAAAGCTTCACAAGGCCAAATCAAGCGTATCGTTGATAATGGTGACTTTAGCGGAAAACCAGGACAAACCTTATTCCTTCACAATCTAGCTGAGATAAACAGCCCTCGAGTATTACTAGTCGGCTTCGGCAAAAAAACAAAAACAACAGAAAATGATTTTAACACCGCCACATCTGCAGCGATTGTAGCGCTGAATGAAAGTGGCGCTGAGAAAGCCGTGTGTAGTTTTACTGATATCGAAGTGAATAATCGCAATACTGCGTGGAAAGCACGTCAAATTGCTTGCAATGCAGAAACAGCATTATATAAATATTCACAAACGAAATCTGAAACGAAATCGGTCGAAAAACCGCTGCTAGCATGCACTATTTCTGTTGAACAAGACGCTGCTGACATCCAAAAAGCAGCTGAACAAGGTGCAGCCATCGGCGCAGGGATGAATCTGGCTCGTGAACTTGGGAATCTTCCAGGCAACGTATGTACCCCAACTTACCTGGCAGAACAAGCAGTTGCCTTGGGTGAAAAATATGCTTCGATCAATACCACTGTATTAGAAGAAGCGGATATGGAAGCCCTAGGTATGGGTTCTCTGCTCTCCGTATCTCGCGGCAGCCGCCAGCCTGCCAAATTAATCACCATGGAATACAAAGGCGCGGGTGACAGCAAACCAGTCGTATTAGTGGGTAAAGGGCTCACCTTTGATGCCGGTGGTATTTCACTTAAACCATCTCAAGGCATGGATGAGATGAAATACGATATGTGTGGCTCAGCGAGCGTGCTTGGCACTCTGCAAGCAGTGGCAGAATTAAATCTGCCGATCAATGTAGTGGGCGTGGTGCCAAGTTCTGAAAACATGCCTGATGGTGATGCCAACAAACCTGGTGATATCGTCACTAGCATGGCTGGTAAAACCATCGAAATTCTCAATACTGATGCTGAAGGCCGCTTAATTTTGTGTGATGCACTCACCTACAGCGAGCGCTTCGATCCTGAAATCGTCATTGATATTGCCACACTGACTGGCGCTATCATTGTGGCTTTGGGCAGCACAACGACAGGTTTAATGGCGAATAATCAACAACTGGCTGATGACTTGTTAAAAGCCGGTAATGATAGTTTTGATCGTGCATGGCAATTGCCTTTGTGGGATGACTATCAACCCTTGCTGGACAGCAATTTTGCCGACATCGCCAATGTCGGTGGTAAAGAGGCTGGTAGTGTTACTGCCGCTTGTTTCTTATCAAGGTTCACTGAAAAATATACTTGGGCGCATCTTGATATTGCAGGTACCGCATGGAATAGCGGTAAAAACAAAGGCGCTACTGGTCGTCCCGTGCCGATGTTAGTTCAATATCTGCTGAATCGCATCGAGTCTAATCAGTAACCATGACTCGAATCAGCTTCTATATTCTCAAATCGAGTGAGTTAGACAAGCGGCAGGCATTTGCCTGCCGTCTTGCTGAAAAGGCGTATCATCAAGGTCATCAAATCTATATCCACACTGCATCTGAACAGGAAAGTCAGTCAATGGACACGGCCCTCTGGGCAATTCGACCAGACAGTTTTGTCCCTCACGAAGTGACTGATCAAACAGATAATCAAAGCCCTGTACTCATCGGCTATCAGGATAAACAGCCTCCAAGACTGATGGATGTGATGATTAACCTGACAGAAGAACAACCTCTATTTTTTAGTCAGTTTGAGCGTGTGGCAGAAATTATTGATGATAATGAATCCAGCAAACAGGCTGGTCGTCAACGGTTTCAGTTTTACAAACAACGTGGCTATGAAATCGAAACTTTCCACGTATAGACCACGCCACTACCGCTAGAAAAACTCAAAACAAACATTGCCCTGAACAGATGTTCTCACAGCAGGTATAATGCGTCGTTTATTTTGTATCGTATACAGACTACGTTCGTATATCCCGTACACCGACCAGACAGACAAGACATCACATGGAAAAAACATACAACCCTGACGCAATTGAGCAACGCTGGTACCAGAAATGGGAACAGGCTGGCGAGTTTAAGCCGACAGGTGAAGGTTCACCCTACGCCATTATGCTACCTCCACCCAATGTGACCGGTAGCCTGCATATGGGCCATGGCTTTAATAACACCATCATGGATACCTTGACTCGTTATCACCGAATGAAAGGTGACAATACCTTATGGCAACCCGGAACCGATCATGCCGGTATCGCCACGCAGATGGTGGTAGAGCGCCAACTTAACGCCGAAGGAAAAACACGTCACGATCTTGGTCGTGATGACTTCACCAAACGTATCTGGGAATGGAAAGAAGAATCCGGCGGTAACATCACGCGTCAATTACGTCGTCTTGGTTCCTCACTGGATTGGTCCCGTAATCGTTTCACCATGGATGACGATTTGTCTGAAGCGGTTAAACACGTCTTCGTGAATTTATACAAAGAAGGCCTCATCTATCGTGGAAAACGATTGGTTAACTGGGATCCCAAACTCCACACCGCCATCTCTGATCTGGAAGTAGAAAACCGCGAACAAAAAGGTCATATGTGGCATCTGCGCTACCCGCTTGCTGATGGATTGACCACCAGTGAAGGTAAGGATTACATCGTTGTCGCCACTACCCGTCCAGAAACCATGCTGGGTGATACAGGTGTCGCTGTGAATCCTGAAGATCCACGTTACAAGGATCTGATTGGCAAAGAGATTCTATTGCCGTTAGTTAATCGACGCATTCCGATTGTGGGTGATGAACATGCCGATATGGAAAAAGGCACGGGCGCGGTAAAAGTAACACCAGCCCATGACTTCAATGACTATGAAGTTGGCAAGCGTTGTGGTCTGCCCATGATCAATATCTTCACACTCAACGCTGATGTACGTGATGTTCCACAAATATTCCATACAGATGGCAGTGCCAATACTGACATTGAAGCCAGTATTCCGGAAGCCTATCGTGGATTAGAGCGCTTTGCCGCACGTAAAGCGATTGTCGCCGACTTCGATGCAGCAGGTCTGCTAGAAGAAATCAAAGATCATGACCTGACGGTACCTTATGGAGATCGTGGTGGCGTCGTCATTGAACCGATGCTGACAGATCAATGGTATGTCGATGCAAAAACACTGGCCAAACCAGCTATTGAAGCAGTCGAAACAGGCAAAGTGAAGTTTGTACCTAAGTCTTATGAAAACATGTATTTCAGCTGGATGCGTGATATCCAGGACTGGTGTATCTCGCGCCAACTCTGGTGGGGTCACCGCATTCCTGCCTGGTACGATAAGCAAGGCAATGTTTATGTAGGTCATGATGAAGAGGCTGTTCGAGCTGAGAATAACCTCGCTGCAGACATTCAATTAACTCAGGATGAAGACGTACTTGATACCTGGTTCTCCTCAGCACTTTGGCCCTTCTCAACTCTAGGTTGGCCTAAGGAGGATGACGCAGTAAAAACCTGGTATCCGGGTAATGTGTTGGTTACCGGTTTTGACATTATTTTCTTCTGGGTAGCCAGAATGATGATGATGGGCATTCATTTCATGGATGATGTGCCGTTCAAAGAAGTATACATTCACGGTCTGGTTCGTGATTCGCACGGCCATAAAATGTCAAAATCCAAAGGTAATGTGCTAGATCCAATCGATATCATCGACGGTATTGATTTAGAAACACTGGTACAAAAACGTACGTCGGGCATGATGCAGCCACAACTGGCTGAGAAAATTGAAAAAGCGACACGCAAAGAATTCCCGGAGGGCATCGAGCCCCATGGTACAGACGCACTGCGCTTTACCTTTGCTTCGCTGGCTTCTACCGGCCGTGATATCAACTTTGATATGAATCGTATCGCTGGCTACCGTAATTTCTGTAATAAATTATGGAATGCAGCGCGTTATGTTTTGATGAACACCGAAGGACAAGACACCGGTGTTGACAATGATGAAGTGGAACTCAGTCTGGCGGATCGCTGGATTATTTCGCAATTGCAAATCGCTGAAAAAGAAGTCAGTGCAGCGATTGAAGCTTATCGATTTGATCACGCTGCTCAAGGTATTTATGAATTTATCTGGAACAGCTACTGTGACTGGTACTTAGAACTATCCAAACCAGTATTAAATAGCGAATCCGCTTCTGATGCAGCCAAACGAGGTACACGTCGTACACTGGTGCGTGTGCTGGAAGCCACATTAAGAATGGCACATCCGTTTATGCCGTTTATTACAGAAGAAATCTGGCAGACCATTGCCCCGCTCGCTGGAGTAAACGGTAAGACGATTATGCGTCAGCCTTATCCTATAGCCGATGAGAATAAGGTTGATCATGCGGCAGTCACCGAGATGGAATGGGTCATGCAGTTCATTACGGGTATCCGTTCTATACGCTCGCAAATGAATATTGCACCGAAGAAAACATTGCCGGTCTTGCTCAAAGATGCTTCTGAATCAGATAGAGCCATTCTGAGCAGTAATCAGCAGTTCCTGAGCCGTCTGGCGAACCTTGAATCAATTGAAATTCTGGAAGGTGCTGCACCCGCAGCTGCAACAGCATTAGTGGGTAAAATGGAAATTCTGATTCCGCTGGAAGGTTTGATCGATAAAGAGGCTGAAATCAATCGCCTGAATAAAGAAATGGCGAAGCTGGATAAAGTCATCAAACAATCTTCAGGCAAGCTGTCGAATGAAAATTACGTCGCCAAAGCACCTGCTGAGGTCGTGGCAAAAGAAAAAGAGAAATTAGCAGAGCTCAAACAATCCTATGCCTTACTTGAACAACAACTTAAGGCTCTGAGCTAACCCACTCTCTGATTGTGAGCAAAAAAAAGCCGCTGATGAACAGCGGCTTTTTTTATTTCAGAATAAACTAACTTATTCTTTTTCCATACCAATTTCATACAGTTCGATATTGGCTTCTTCAATTTCACCAGTGGTTGCATCCACATCGACTTTGACTTCATAGCCATGAATGCTTTGAATATCAAATTCATACGTCGCATCTCCGTCAAAGCCCACTTCGTATTCAGAAGCAACGACTTCACCCGGGTGAACAGAAAGAGCGAACTCTTTCGCTTCCGCTTGTGAGATTTTAGCTAATTTTTTGAAAACAGGATCATTAGCATCCACTTCACGCTCAATCTCTGTAATGAAACCTTCTTCAGCGTTACATTCCACATTGTAAGTGTTGCCATCAGCTTTCGCTTCAATGTCGAATTCGTAGATAGGATCATCACCTTCCATTTTCATTTCGACTTTACGAGCATGACCAGGAATAGTGTCTAATGCCGCATCTAAACATGTTTCAATTTTGACGATATCCCAGCTACGGATATCATCTAAGTCGTAGTTGTCCGTATCAGCGAATGCTGTTGAACTGAGTGTTAAAGCGATGGCAGCGGGGATGGTCTTCAAGAACATTGAAGTCATAGTGTTGAGCTCCTTATTAGATTAGATCAAAAAGATCAGTCTCTACCCACAAGAGCAATGATCAAACTTGTAGGTAAATTATAACATCCATTGAACAGAACAGGAAAAATTCCTATTTCGTGAAATTTTATCAAATGGTAGGCAGGAAGTTTTTCCTAAATACTCACTCGCTTATATTCGCGGTAATCGGGACACCAAAAGATTTTCTCAATTTTTTGCTCTAGTTCTTGATCAGAAATAAAGGGAGCTAATTCTTGTTGTTGAGCCACTTTCACAATTTGTGATGCCATTTTCTTACTCAACTCAGCAATATTGTCTAATGCTGGCAATAAATCACTGCCCTTGCCATTCACAAACGGTGACGCTGAAGCAAGCACCTCACTGGCCACCATCATCATTTCGGGCGTAATGTGTTTTATCTGCCCAGCAATAACAGCTAAACCAATGCCTGGGAAAATATAACTGTTATTACATTGTGCTACAGGGTAAGTTTTATCCCGGTAGTGAACCGGCTCAAATGGACTCCCTGTCGCTATAATCGCTTGACCATCGGTCCAGCGAATCAATGATTCAGGTATGGCTTCAATTTGTTTAGAGGGATTACTCAAAGGAAAGATAATCGGTCTTTCACAGTGTGATAACAGATTTTTTATCAAACGCTCATTAAACAATCCAGCCTGTCCAGAAACACCAATCAACACGGTAGGTTGTACATGCTGAATGACATCATCCAATGCTAATGTGCTGTTATCAACACCCCACTGCTCTCGAATACGAGATTTCTGGCTTAGCCTACGTTGAAAATCAAACAGCCCAGCCATATCGTCAACAAGCAAACCAGCTTTATCAATCATAAACACGCGCTCACGTGCCTGTGCTTCATCCAATCCTTCCGCCATCATTTGACGAATGATTAGTTCAGCAATGCCGCAGCCGGCAGATCCAGCGCCAGCAAATACGATTTTTTGTTGTGACAATGTTTGATTTTTTACCTGACACGCCGCTAATAAGGTGCCAACCGTGACAGCAGCCGTACCCTGAATATCATCATTAAAACAACATAGTTGATGCTGATAATGCTCAAGAATTGGTAAAGCCTTGCTTTGCTCAAAATCTTCAAATTGCAGCAACACATCAGGCCAGCGTTTCTTTACAGCTTTGATAAATAACTCAATGAACTCATCATATTCTATGTCATTAATACGCTTGTGTTTCCAACCGATATAAAGCGGATTATTCAGCAAGGTCTGATTATTTGTGCCGATATCCAACATGATGGGTAGCGTATATGCCGGACTAATGCCAGCGCAGGCCGTATAGAGCGATAACTTACCTATGGGAATACCCATTCCCCCTACGCCCTGATCGCCTAAACCCAGAATTCGACTGCCATCGGTGACCACAATGACCTTAATTTTATCCTTGGTCACGTTATGCAAAATTTCATCAATACGATCTTTATCTGGATAAGAAATAAACACACCACGTGCTCGTCGATATATCTCAGAAAAGCGTTCACATGCTTCACCGACTGTTGGGGTATAAATAATCGGCATCATCTCTACCAGATGCGCCTTTAATAAATAGTAAAACAAGGTTTCATTGTTATCTTGAAGATAACGCAAGTAGATATGTTGGTTGATAGGCGTCTTGAATGTTTTGTATTGAAGATAAGCTCTCTCTGCCTGCTCTTCGATCGTTTCAAACCGATTTGGAATAAGTCCAGTCAGGTTAAAGTCATGACGCTCCTGCTCACTAAATGCTGTGCCTTTATTCAACAGCGGGGTGGCAAGTAAAGCAGGTCCTGCATGGGGAATATAGATCGGATCCTTCGGCTTGGTCACGGTCATCAACATACCTCATTTATGTTTTTCTAGAGCCAGTTAAACAGCAAAGCAACAACAGGTTCAAGTCATTGCTTTATCTCAACTGCTTCAAATTCGATATGTTTGTATCTGGCCTTCTGTCATCAAGGTTTGATAATGCCTAACACAACCGCAATATTAGCCAGGTCGGCTGCCGTGTTTACCCGTAA
Organism: Methylophaga sp. UBA2513; assembly: GCF_002341285.1. Taxonomy (NCBI): domain Bacteria; kingdom Pseudomonadati; phylum Pseudomonadota; class Gammaproteobacteria; order Thiotrichales; family Piscirickettsiaceae; genus Methylophaga; species Methylophaga sp. UBA2513. The sequence goes on from NZ_DDNT01000010.1 coordinate 99,252, forward strand.
CTTACTTTTAATCTGTGTGTTGTAGTTCGCTATGGTTTTATAGCCCAGATGCATATCAGCGGCGACTTCGTGGGCATTCATGCCTTTTGCTAAGCGACAAAACACATCAAACTCTCTTGGTGAAAGTAAATCCAGTACTTGTCGATAATGCTCAATATCGTTATGACGCACATCATCAATTTCAGGCATGAGTTGTTCTTCAATATAACGCTTGCCATCCGCCACGGTTTTGACCGCTTCAGCCAGCACTTCTGCCGCACTATTTTTACTCACATACCCCATGGCTCCTGCGTCGAGCGCGCGCTCTACATAGATCGCTTCATCATGAATGCTATAAACCAGCACGACTGCCTTGGGATCTTGCTTATGCAGACGACGAATCGCTTCCAGCCCCCCTATCCCTGGCATAGATAGATCCATCACCACCACATCAGGTTGAAGCCGCTCATATTCCTGAGAGACAAGCTCACCTTGATTCAAATCGGTGATATCGCCGATAAAGGGCTGAGAAGCCAGTAACATGCGAAACCCTGCCCGGACTACCGCATGGTCATCAACGAGTAGAACGCTGATTTTATGTTCATTTGTCATGTTTTTTCTCTAAAAAGGGCATCCACACACGAATTCTGACGCCGCGTCCTCTTGTCGATTCAAAAATAAATTCGCCACCCATGCTCTGCACTCTTTCACGCATGGCTAATAATCCAAAACCATCGCCTGTTGAGCCACCTCCCACGCCATTATCTTCAACCAGAATAGTAATGCGATGTTCATCTTTAATGCTGGTCGGCCTAACAATCACATTCACCCTGTCGGCTTTGGCATGGCGAACCACATTGGTCAGACATTCTTGTACGATTCGATACACATGAATGGATACTTCTTCGTCCAATTCGTCTACAGAAGGTTCACAGTTAAGGTCGATTTTTAAGATTGGCTGTCGACGTTTCCATTCATTCACTAAATCAGTCAATGTCGCGTATAGACCCAAGTCACTTAAACTTAAAGGGTGCAGTGTGCGCATCATGGATCTGACCACACCGGATAAGTGATTACATATTTCGATAATGGAATCCGCAACTTTATTCACCTCAGCATCAGGCTGTTTTGTAGCCACAGCCATCGCTTTGACCGCGGTTAATGATTGCCCCATTTCATCGTGTAATTCACGTGATAAATGACGACGTTCCGTTTCCTGAATTTGCATGGTGTGGCGAGCCAATGCCTGATTATTCCGACGAGCAACACTGAGCGCATCAGTTAAGTTATTCACCTCAGTTGCTATCGCATCAAACTCACTGATTCTGAAGCTCGGCAGATGCTCTTCGTAATTACCACTTTCTACATTTTTTAAGCCAGACAAAATAGTCTGAACGGCCTTCAGCATGGAATGAAACACCACATTTATGGCTAGGAAAATAATGCCAAGCATGAGGACAATCGACCAGAAATAGACAAGCGATTCTCCCCAGGCTTCATTGATTTCATCCAGTGGATCTGCGGTAATGACAATGCGCTGTATCGCATCATTAGGCAGTTTAATCTCATAGGTTGAGCTAATGGTATCTGTCATCACAGCCGAAACGAACCATTCTGGTGGACGCGCTCTCTGCACACCATCACCACGGCGAGAAAGAGTTGTTTCACGACCATTTTCGTCATAAACACTGATTTGCAAGTGGCGTGTCTCACGCAAGCGACTGATATGTTCTATCCACTCCCCCTCCGTATGCATGTTGCGAGTAAATTGGTTAAGTCCAAACTCCACCATTTGCAATGCCAAATTGTAAGAAGAACTGACCTCTTCCCTGACGGATTCGCGTGCTTGCCAGATAGTCATGCTTGCGCCGAGCAAGATGATGACAAAAACGGACATCACAATGCGCAGATTAATTAGTCCCCTCAAACTCATTGGCCAAAACTCCGCTCTAAATAATTTTTCATACTGAATCACACAGTTATTCCTTCCATCATCCTTGATATCGACTAAAGCTATAACATGAACTACATCACAAAAGCATTTCACAGCGACAAATATAGACCATGGCAAACGCCATTTTTAACAAAAGGAATTTTTCCTATCACGCAAGGATAAATTGCCTGTTTATTATTCGTTCCCGTCCCGACCAACAGAAATTGAATATCGCATGACTGAAAAAACAGACACCAACATTGACACAGTAAAAACCAAGCTACTGGAATTATTTGACGACATGCTTGGGCATGATGGTTTTGGTGATATCAAGGTCGAGATGAAAATTCTAAAACGCCAGCAGAAGGAAGTCATCCTTCACTGCGGGAAGCAGTATCGATTCGTTATCGACAATCCAAACCTGTCAGCGTAATTGAATCGAGAGCGAAGTGGGTTCGCCTCTAAAAATTAAATAAAAAAAGTCATACCAACAGACTGCTTGGGGCAGCTGCGGAGACTCACCCTGAAGAGAGCAATATATGAACATCAAACAAATGAAAAGCATGATCAGCAAATTCCGTTCTGCTGATGTGTCAATGATCAAAGATGCTGATATGCGTGCAAAAGCACAGAAACTGCAAAACAAACAAGGCGGTTTCACCCTGCTGGAATTATTAGTCGTTGTTGCCATTCTGGCTATCATCGCCGGTGCCGTTATTTCTTCTCTGGATGGTCAGGAAGAGTTAGCAGCACAGAAAACAACTGTTCACACTATGGCAGCTATGGAAGAAGCATTCCAAGTTTACCGTGTATCTGAAAAACGTCTAATTCCTGGTGATTTAGAATCTTTGATGTGTGTTGAAGGTATTGATGCAACTGATGGCGAATTCACATTAGTTGCTGCAGATATTGTTAACCCACAGCTCTTAGGTGATGCAGGTTCATTTTCTAACATCCCTAGAGTGAATGGTGGCTTAACTGCTGACCTTGCTGAATCATTAATTATCGCTGATATCACTGCTTCAGGAGCTATTAGCGCAATGGAAGATGCAGGATTTAATTCTATTCGCTACGCACATAATGGCGTTTGCGATAGTGCTGCTATGTTTGATACTACAGGTGGTTTCGATGCAAACGTTGACGCAGTTGCGACCGTGGAAATCGTCAAACCTTCATTGGTTTTCCGTAGCCCAGTTGTTGAAGACGACGAATGGGAATTTGGTGCAGGTGCCTCTGTCAACGTAACAGATCCTGGAGTAACAATTCCCGTAGCATTTTATTCTGAACCAGCTGAATTAGGCCTTGAAGAGGATGCGGTGGTGGCTGTGTTCGGCATTGGACCTGACTCAGGCATCATCGGTGATTACATTGCACGTGCACCATCTGACGGTAATACTGGTCCTGATAAATATGCTCATTTTTCAGTTGCTTATCAAATCGGCGAGTGTTCAACAGCTGATGATGAATTCGGCTCAACAACTTGTGACGAAGAGTCAGAGTGGGAAATTGAAGACATTAAAGTTGTAGCTATTCTTGATGCAGGCGGCGACGCTTATGATGATGAAATCGCCGAAGCACGTGGTAACCAAGAAGAGTAATTCATCCTTACTCCAATGACCTGATTAGCAGGTCTCCTGAGTTGCTGTGGGTGGGAGGTTGCCCACCCACAGCCTTTTTAAGTTGTAGTTCATGTGGATTGAATACTCAAATGTCGTTAACCATTTTTCTTATCGAAAAGTCTTTTTTACAAAACTGTTTTTTGCTGTTTAAAAACGTTTTTGTAAAACAGTAAAGTCTGTTGTGATGTCTGACTCAAGCCTGTCTCCATATACCACTCTATCCAAGCAATCAGGTTTCACTATGCTGGAACTGGTAATTGTGGTCGCGATTATGGCGATTGTGGCCGGTAGTGCCATTATGAGTTTTGGTAATACCGCCAGTGATGCCCAACTACAAACAACCCGCTATAGCATGAAACAAATAGCGCAAGCGGTTGAAGCCTTTTACTCGGATAATAAAAATATTTCTGTTGTGTTCCCCCCTAACCGTGTAACACCGGCTGATCTTGATTTTCTATTTAATAAAGTCGATGTAAGTGAAGCCGAATGGTCAGTAGATTACCGACAAGGCTGGCGCGGTCCCTATTTAAAACAAGCCCAGTATATGTATGTGGATATTGGTGATGACCTGAAGACAAACGGTTCAGGATACCCTCAAATTATCGATTCAAACCCACACGAAGCGATACTCGCGATTCCTGACAGTTATGAGCACTACCCTGTTGTTGATGGTGTTTCTAAAAGTTTCAATGACTGTCCTGTCATCAACACATCAGATTGTCTGTTTGAGTGGTATTCACAAGCAAGCAATGCCGATACAAGAATAAACAAAATGGGACGACCATTTTTGTTGTTTGACCTTGATTTTATGAACTCACGCATTCCTGGTGATGGCATTCCTCGCATAGTCAGCCTGGGCCCAAATGGTATCTATGAACCTATGAGCTGCGACCGTTCAATCGACGGTGATTGCACACGTGATAAATTGTGTGGCTCAAGCGGAGATGATCTAGTCTTATGTCTTCGCTAACCTCGCACCAAACGCATTCATCATTAAAGGCTAAACAAAGCGGCTTTACGTTGCTTGAGCTAGTGTTGGTTATGTTTATTATTGCCTTGGTTGCCAGCACGCCATTGCTATTTATTGATGAACAAGATCAACAGTTACGTTACGAAGAAACAAAAGAAAAGATACGCTTAATCAAAAATGCTTTATTGCATCAAAAAACTTATCGCGATATGCCTCTTTATTCAGGTTTTATTATTGATAATGGTGTGTTGCCGTCGGCGAGTACAGCTGATTTACTCTCGGATAGCGATAATTGGTCAAAAAATTGGCTAACTAATAACGTTATTCACCCATACTTTGAAATAACTAGTAAAAGTGGCCAGTTGAGCCTTTTTAGTATTAGAAAAGGTCACTTTGGCCCTTATATAAATAACTACATTGATTCAGATGGTGTCATAAAAGACAGTTGGGGTAATGAATTTAACCTTGTCGTTGGTAATTCAGAAGGCGGCTCCACTGCCAGCTTAGCCATAATGGCTTCCCCCCCTTCTACTTCAGCTTATCCTGAAATCACAACAAGCATTGATGCTAGAGAATGGCAAATCACCTTAGCTGATCTCAACATTAACATTCTGAGTGCAAATACCTCAGAAGCGAGTTCTCATGTCGTTGCTTTACTCGTATTTAGAAATCAAACTGCCTCAGCAGAATCTGATAACTGGAGTACCTATCACTTCACTGCTGACATACCCGCTGCCGTGACAGATGTATCAGGTGGCTTACTATCATTAGGTCGCTTCAGCTCAAAGTCTGCCGTGTGGTATAGAGATGGCGAAGAAAGTACTCCATTAACAGCCTCAACCACATATATTCCTGCTGGTGAGCACCTATTGATCGTGGATCCAGATGCCTCGCTCGCACCATCATCGGCAAGCTATGACTATATCAAAGTCATTCCAGGCGCCTCCCAACCCACCATTACACTGAAGGTAAATTGATGTTTGAATCATTACTCAAAAAACCCAGTGGTAAAGGATTACTCGTTCTTAAAACGGATTGTTTAGGTCTTCACGCCAGCATTGTAACAGGCAATAAACAGGAATTAAGCGTGACACATAGCGCTACGTCACGCGAGGTTGAGCCGTTGGCAGCCATGATGGATGTGATCACCCAGTTAAAAAATGCCTCTGGCAAAAATTTACCGCGAGATGCTGTTTTATTACATATCAATACCATTCCCAGCCGTGTGGAGATGACACAAAGTGCAGATGTGTCAGGTGATATGAATCTGGCTGAAATGATGCGATGGGAAATGGACAGTGTTGTCGCGGATCAATCCCCTTTATGGGATCTGGGCTGGATTTTATATCAGCGTCACTACATTAATCTCGCTCAGTACGAGCAGCTTCTATCTTTAGTCATCACCGAAAAAAGACTCTCTGTTAAACATGGCGGTCGGAGTGCCATGCGCGTTGGCGAGATAGCGGTAAGAGAGCATTTTGCTACACAAGATCAGATTGCTGAATGTTTGGCTATTCAGGAAAAACTGCAATTACCTGATCAGCGTTTATTGACACAATGGCGTCCCTTACCCGATGGCGGATTAGATAACGAGATGTTAGGGGAACCAGCCTCACAGGCTGCGTACCTGTGCTCTGCTATGCCTATCACTCAGCATTTACAGTGGGTCAATGCGTTTAAGAAACTCAGTCATCAGAAAGGGTTTGCCAAACTCGAACTGAAACATGTCTACAGCATGGCAGGTAGTACTTTACCTTTAATTGATGCAGATGATGAACGTGTATTAATCACTGAGTTTCACCCCGCTTATGCATTTTGTGCGGTGGTTGAGCATGGAGTTTTGCAAGATATCATGATGTTTAAGGCCTCCAGCCAACCACTGGATGCTGAAGTTATTATCGAGTCACTCAATGAGCATCAATTTACTCAAGTCGATAATTGGATTGTCGCCAATATTGATGGGGTGGATGTCGAGTTTATTGAAGTAGTGGAATCAGGTATCAACTTGCGTCCACAATTTTTACCCAAAGCCAGCCCAATCAAATTGTCGGCCCAACAAAACAGCAAATTCAGTCACCTTGCTGAACTAGGTTGTGCCGCACATATGCTTGGCTTAGCGCCATTGATGGTATCGCCTCTTCCAGGCATGCCACCACCGGAACCGATTTATAAACGTAAAGCGTTTCGTATCTCGATGGCTGCTGCCATGGTGCCTGTCATTGTTCTGGGTTACGAAGGTGTGCGTCAGTGGCAGATACAACAGTTGCAATCCACGCTTGCCGCCAAAGAGAAACAACTCGACGCCTATGGGGATGATCGGGGCGTTCAAGCGAGTGATGTCAAAAAAGCAGAAAAAAATATCGCACAGTACAAATCACTCGAACAAGAACTCAACAGCCTGAATTACAAAAAAGAGCTGGTGCAGTCAGTGATGATAAAACGTCAGAATGTGATTGAGAAGCTACTGCCAACTCTGGCCCACAGCGTGAATGATGGCGTGATCATCGATTCATTGAATGAAACGAATTGGTATCAGTTCACTTTAACCGGTCGTGCCGTTGATCAAAACAGTGTGGATGAATTCAATCGCGTTTTATCAATCAATCTTCAACCTCTGAATTTATACATTCTTAATAGCCCAAGCCGACTCGATGGTCAGGATAGCTATAACTACAGTGGTGTTTATATCTTTGAGTTCACCATTCAACAGCGAGCATCGTTATGAGTGAATCCTTAAAAAATACCAGTCAGCGTGAAAAAGTATTGATTGCGGTACTCAGTGCCGTGCTGATTGTGTTTGCCTATTTTTTCTTCCGTGGCGCGTCTCTGGATAGACAAGTGCTGATTATTGAAGACCAGCTTAGTTCCATTGATAAAAAGTTAGACCGGCAAATTAAACGGGCTCAAAAGCCGATCAAACTCCCCGAGTACAACGGCAAAAAAATTGAGACTTCTGATATTAAAAAGCTTGAAAAGACCATTGAAGCTGAGCAAACCAGCCTGGAGGGTTCGGGGCATGTATTTGTGGATCTGACCAATGCCAGCGCTCTCCCTCAATTGCAGTCGGATATTACTCGCACGGCTGAACGTAACGGGCTATTGGTGATATCCAAACGACCACATCAAGGTGATTTGATTCAGATGGTGACAGGCAAAATGGCTAAACAAAATACCTTGAGCCAAGCCCCCAGCGGAGAGTTAAAACGTCCTTTGTACGACCTATATGTGTCGGGCAATTTTTATGCCTTGCAAAGTTTTTTACAAGAAATCGGACAACTGAATTATTCCGTCGTTTTAACTCGTCTTCGTATTAACACGACTGATCGCACTGCCCTATCAGGCAACCGTATGCTCGATATTGAAATGACCTTGGCCTTGTAATGAAACATCTTTCTCATCTTGCCCAATTCGAAAGCTATCTGGCCTACATGATTCAACATCATGCTTCAGATATGCATTTATCAATGAATACTTCGCCCGTGATGCGTATACATGGTTTGACTGAAGAGCAGACCCAGTTTGAACGTCTGGAACAGTTTGATTTACAAGCTATCTCTGAAGCCATCATGTCATCAGAACAGTTGAATACGCTGCATAATAAACGTAGTTGTGATTTTGGTTACAGTAGCGAGCAACATGAGCGTTTCCGTATCAATGCTTATTTTGAGCGCGGTAACTTAGCCTTTGCTGTGCGTTGGTTGGATGGTCAGTTTCACTCTCTGGAAAAGCTGCATCTGCCACCACAAATTGCAGAATTGGTGAAATTGAAAGATGGTTTAGTGTTGGTCACCGGTGCAACGGGTAGTGGTAAGTCTACAACACTGGCCAGTTTGATTAATGAAATCAATAAAGATCGCCCCTGCCATATTCTTACCATCGAAGATCCCATTGAGTTTATTCATCACAACCAAAAAGCCGTCATTCACCAACGTGAAGTCGGTGTGGATGTGCCCTCTTTTGCCGAGGCGATTCGTAACGCCATGCGTGAAGATCCGGATGTCATCTTGCTGGGGGAAATGCGCGATCTTGATACCATGCATGCGGCTATCACCGCTGCGGAAACAGGCCATTTGGTCTTTGCCACATTACATACTAACGATGCAGTTGGGGTCATCGATCGCTTAATTGGTATGTTCCCAGGCGATGAACAAAACACCATTCGTCAACAGCTATCAATGTGTTTACGTGCCGTAGTGACACAGACATTAGCAAGACGATCCGACCAACAAGGCCGTATTCCTATCAATGAAATTTTGATGGTTAATGGCGCGGTATCGCATCTTATCCGCGAGCATAATCCTTCACAGATCCGCTCCATTATGGAAACAGGTCGTTCTCTCGGGAATCAGACCTTTGAATATGCTCTAGCAAAACGGGTGCATGAACGTGCTATCTCGCATGATTTTGCCAGCAGACTGACATCACGCAAAGATCAGTTTGAAGCAGCCTTAAGAACATTAAAGGCACGTTAATATGGCGATTAGAGATAAAGCATTGATCAGTGCCGCTTTAGAACAAGGCCTTATCACCAGTGAGCAATATGAAACGGCACGCAAGGAAGCACGTCGCTTGCAGCGTGAAGAACTCTCGACCTTGTGTTATCAGCTGCGTATTCCTCTAAACCGTTTTATCCATGCCTTTGCAGCATTAAATGACTACCCGTTTATCCGTCCCGCACAATGCCTGCTCGATGAAAAACGTTTACAACGCCTGTCACCAACACTATGCAGACAACTGCGTATTCTACCTATTCATCCCACTAACGATGACAAATCAGTACTCTCTGTTGTCACCGATAGCCCAGATAATCCGGTTTTAAAAAATCAGTTAGGCAGGATAGTAAAAGCGGACTATCAGCTGTGCGTCACAGATAAAGCCACCATGGATTATCAACTGCAGCAGTTATCCCACTCGCAAAACCTGCTGAGTTTTGATGCGGTATCAGAAGTATCTGAGCTACTGAATGAAGCCTATCTCAATCGTGCCTCAGATATTCATATCGAAGCGCTGGAAAACTACTACTTGGTCAGGCTTCGTATTGATGGCAGTTTACAAGAATATGGCCGCCGCTATTTACCTGAAGAAGGTGTGTCCCTGATTAGCCGTATCAAGGTCATGTCCAACCTCGATATCGCTGAAAATAGAATGCCACAAGATGGCGGCGCTAATCACCGAACACCTATGGGCAGTGACTTTGATCTCCGTATCGCTACTGCCCCGACTAAGTTTGGCGAACGCGTCACGATTCGATTACTTGGTACCGATAATCAATTATTTACCTTGCAACAGCTTGGTATGTCTGACAGTGCCTTGGAACAATTCAGTGAGATTATCCAACAACCACACGGCATTATTTTAATTACCGGTCCAACCGGTAGCGGTAAGTCCACCACTTTGTATGCCGCCCTGTCCCAACTTCAACGTGAGGAAATTAATATTCTCACCGCTGAAGATCCCGTAGAGATGGTGATTGATGGTATTTCACAAGTACAGATGAATGCCAAGGTGAATTTTGCCTCTGCCCTGCGTAGTTTTCTGCGTCATGATCCGGATGTGATTATGGTGGGTGAAATTCGTGATACCGAAACCGGTGAAGTCGCTCTTAAAGCCGCAACGACAGGCCATCTGGTGTTATCCACCTTGCACACCAACTCCGCGATATCGAGTGTGACTCGACTAAAAGATATTGGGCTGGAACCCTTTCTGATTGGTTCAAGCTTACTCGGCGTTATCGCTCAACGTCTGGCGCGTCGCTTGTGTCAGCATTGTAAAAAACCGGCCCTGGCTGATGCGGATCAATTAAAAGCGCTCAGCCTGCCTGAAGACAGTGAGGTCGAACTATGGTCTCCAGTGGGCTGCCCGATATGTGGTGGTAGTGGTTACCAAGGACGTATTGCCCTGTTTGAGACATTCTGGGTCGATGATGAAGTCGAAGCGTTAATTACAGAAAATGTAGACGAACTCACTTTACGTAAACGGGCTAAGCACTTCACCAGTCTTGCTGAAGATGGCAAAGAAAAAGTATTGGCAGGCCTAACCACATTTGATGAAATGCGTCGTCTGGGCTTGCTTACCCTCTTTTCTGAAGAGGATGCCGCATGAGAATAGGAGTCAAACCTCATGCGTTATGAATATCATGGCTTGACCAGTTCGGGTGATAGCAAGCATGGCTTTATTCAGGCGGCAGACCAAAACGCTGTCGTCAGTAAGCTCCAGAAGAAAGGCATTTTTGCCACGCAAATTCGGGTGGCTGCCGATGATAGTCAGGCTGTTTCTATTCAAGGCCTTAATCAAGTCTGGGATCAGGTACTTACCTATATTCCGGTAAAAACCTCTCAGAAGGTATTTTTCTTCAGGCAAATGGCATTAATGTTTCGCTCAGGACTCTCTGTGACGGAAGCATTAACTATTCTCAGCCATATCCAACGTGGCAAATTACGTCAGATTGTGAATGCGCTTAATGACGATATCAGTTCGGGTAAATCATTTTCACAGGCACTGGAACAATTTGAATCTATTTTTGGGCCAATGGCTTTGCATATGATTCGTAGTGCTGAAAATAGTGGTGAGCTGGAACCCGCCCTACTGCGTATTGCAGATTTTATGGAGCGCAAACACGAAATTAAAACACAGTTAATTTCTACCATGACCTACCCGATTGTGGTCTTGTTGATGACTATCGGTGTGTTCATTTTTATGATGATGACGGTTATTCCTAAGTTTGCTGGTTTTTTTGAACGCAGTGGCAGAACCCCGCCGCCGGAAATGCTTCAGTTGATGGGCATTGCCAACTTTCTTACCACACAATGGTATGTGTTACTGGTTGTTTTTATTGTGGTTATTGGTGGCATTATTTATACCTACTCCACTCGTGAAGGTCGCCTTTACATTGATATCTTTTTATTAAAAATCCCCTTGATTGGCTCAATGATATCGGCGAGTGCCATGTCTCAGATTACGTGGGGCTTATCCACCTTATTACAAAGTGGTGTTTCAGTGGTGAAGTCGTTGGAAATCATTGGTGACCTCATCCGTAACACAGCCATTTCTGGGAATATCATCGCGGCATCTGAAAGTATTTTGCGTGGAGATGATATGGGGAAAAGCTTTCATAAACCCTATATCGAAGAACTCATCCAACAAATGGTCTTAGTGGGTGAGCGTAGTGGCAGCATGATTCCCATCATGCGTGATGCTGGTCAGTTTTACGAAGAAAAGATTCGCAACATCACTAAAGCGATTGCTGCAGCAACAGAACCTGCCGCGATTCTGTTAATAGGTGGCATCGTGGGTTACGTCTATTACGCCTTTTTCAAATCTATGTTCTCCATGTCTGGATAAACGAATGAAAAGTTACTGTTTTATTTTTAGCTTGTTTTTGCTCAGCCACAGTGCTTCGGCGAACCCCAATTCGAGACCTGCGATGTCGGACTGGCAAAGTTTGACGGCGGTCGACACACAAGCAGCAATCTCTCGCCCATTGTTGAGAGACCCATTTAGCGATCCACAGACAAGTTATAGCGAACATGGCTCAGCCTTTCAGAAAAACAATGGCGCGTTTGGTTCTGGTTTTCAGCGTGGTCGAGGTGAGTTCACCGTCCCTGAATTAATCTTCAAAGGTTATATCGAGAGTGATGAAGGTGATAAACCCATGGCCTTGATTCAGATTGGTAAAGACAAAGTGCATATGGTGAAAGAAGGCGATGAAATCAATGTTGATCCGTCGCAACCACGCAATGCAATTCGTATTACAAATATTAACCGACTCAGCATCACTGTTGAGACAGGTATATTAGGCACAGTAAGAGTACTTAGATAATGATTAGGCTTAGATTTTGGGCAAGATTAACAACAGCCATTTTATTTTATTTTCTGTACATGAGTTTTGGACATGCAGCAGCCAAAATCAGTGAGATCGAATACAGTGATACGCAGTTAATTGATGTCATTCGTACCCTGTCTGAGCTGAGTGATAGCAATATCATTGCGACACCTGATGCGACTGAAAAACGGATTACGATTCATCTTAAAAATACAACCGTTCTCGATGCGGTCAAGTCCATATGCCGTATCAGTGATCTGTGGTATCGCTATGATGACGATACCAATACGTATCGGATTATGACGCGAGAAGAATACAGTCAGGATCTGATAGTCAGGGAAAGCGATCATATTGAAGTTTTTACCTTGCTTAATGCCAACGTACAAATCGTTGCAGAAGCCATTGAAGACTTATATGGTCAACGGGTTCTGCTCTCCTTGGGACGTGAGCCTGGTGAACGCACGATAAGTGGTGGTGGCAGTCGAAGCGGTCGCAGTGGCAGTAATAGCGTTCGAAATAGCCGAAGCCTGAGTGGTGGCGGCGGTCGCAATAACAACCTGATTGCTGCTGGTAGTCAGATTGGTCAGTCAGACCTAACGGTCGATCAACTCGCTCAATTGACGCAGCCGAATGCACAAGGCGTGATGTCAAATGTTCTGGATAACGAAACACTTCAACAAGTGACCGTTCAAGCTCAGCCTATCTATGTGACGGTCAATAACGAACACAATATGATCATCGTCAGAACCGATGATAAAAGAGTGATTCAGTCCATCACCAGTCTTGTTAAACGTATGGATATCCCCGTACCACAGGTCATGTTGGAAATGAAAATCCTCAATGTCCTGCTGGGTGAAGACTTTAACTCTATTTTCAATTTTGAATTACAACCTTCTGGCAGTAATCAATCTCAACAACCGGTGTTAATTGGTAATAATGCACTGCCAAACACAGGCACCTTTGTTTACGAGTTTTTAAACAGTCGTTTGCGTGCCAATATCGAATTTCTGGAACGTAATAACCGTCTTAAAGTGCTATCTAATCCCATGGTGGTGGCCTCTAACCATCGTGAGGCAGAACTCTTTATTGGCCAGGAAGCCGTATTAACGCGCGGATTTACCTTTCAGTCAGCCACCATTGCCAATGGCATTGTGGTTTCTCCAGCTTATGTCGAAACAGAGACGGAGCTCGAAGAGATTGGTATTACTCTCAGAATTACCCCTCGTATTAATTCTGATAAAACCGTTGAGTTGGAGATTGAGCAAGAAAGTTCATCTATTGTGAATGGAGGTGGGTCGATTCCTATTGTTGATGATAGCGGTAATGCCCTTGAACTACCCATCGATACCATTGACACATCACGCCTGACAGGCACGGTCATGGCCAAAGATAACTTAACCGTAGCCATCGGAGGGCTTATTCGCACTTCAAAAAATAACCAACAACGGCAAGTGCCTGTGCTGGGTGAAATTCCAGTTCTCGGTCGATTGTTCCGAAGCACAACTGAAAGTGAGGAAGAAAGTGAAACCGTTCTACTCATCACGCCTCGCATTATCAATACACCAGAACAAAGTGAAAATATTCGTCAGACCGATAATGCGTTTTATAAAGGTTACAACCGAGATTTTCCCGATCCACCGCCATTGCCTAACCAATTTATAGACAAAGATCCAAACTCGGAAATCACAGCGACTTCAGCTAGTCAGCAACGACAACAGCTCTACATGCAGATGAGTGAATATGCTGCTGAAAATATTCGTCGACCAGAGATTGAACGCGTAAGAAGTGATATTTACTCTCCGGTTGATGTGATTTCAGTCGCTGCAGGCATCTTTAAAGATCACAGAATCAAAACCGTGCCACTCGCTAGCTGGCAACGAGGTGGCATGTATGTAACGGCTATTGCTTTATATAACCGCTCTAACAATGTGCTCAACATCAATTATGACGATATTAACGGCAAGTGGCTTGCCTCTACTGTTGAAACCGAAGCGCTTGACCCAGCTGGCACAGCTGGTTCAACCACCTATATGTATTTAGTTTCAGCATTGCCGTTTAATGATGTTGTGACTGGTTTGATGAAATAAAGGGACTTTTAAAGTGATTCGAATCCAAAAAGCAGTCGTCATTTTGTACAGCATACCGATATGGATCAGCCTGCCTGCTCAGGCAGGCCCTAAACTTCATATGCATGTTTTTGAGGAAAAAACAGTATCAGACGTGTCGGCCCCTTCTCCACAGGAACGAAAACTGACTTTACATGTTTTTGATCCAACAACATCCACATCCTCAAAAGTTAATTCAAATGGTAATAAGATTATCAGCCAGAACACGTCTTTTAATGCTCCAAGTCCAGCACACTACAAAAGCGTGAATATGTATATTAAGACAGGCTATCAGCGAGATGATTTTGCTTGGAACATAGCTGGGCCAACTGGTGTACCCAATATTTTGTCTGAACTGACATGGAAAGATATCGAAATAGCTACCATTTCCATCGGTGGTGATGTTTTTTTAAAAGACCAGTGGTTAACCCAAGCTGAATTTAGTTATGGCAAAATTTGGGATGGTGAAAGTCAGGCATCAGTTTATTCAGCCAACAATCGCACTATGGAGACATTTAGGTCAAAAAATAGAGCTGATGAAGGATATATCTACGATATGTCGGCTAATCTTGCCTATAAATATCCCGCATATATACAACAGCAACATTCTCTATTTTTAGTCCCTAAACTGGGCTTCAGTTATCACAAACAACATCTAAAAATAGTGGATGGTAAACAAACCATTCCGTTTGAGGCGGGTATCGCCAATCTGGATAGTTCCTACGAAACAACCTGGTACGGCCCATGGTTTGGGCTTAGCAGTGAATATAGTCACAGTGATAAATATCAGTTTCAATTAGGTGTTGAATACCATTATGCCTTTTACGATGCAGAAGCTTCATGGGAAAGCTCTGGCCTACAAGGGAAATTTGAACACGAAGCACGAGGATCTGGCTGGATTTATAACGCCTCTGCTGATTATAAGCTTCAGTCCAACCTATCACTAGGCATAGAACTGATATACGAAGACTGGCTGGCTGATAAGAATGGTAAAGATAGCATCTATTCTGTTGATGGAAATGACATTGCGTTGGAATTTAATGAAGCCGAAAGAACCAGTTTTACCGCTAACCTAAAGCTCAATTATGAATTCTGATATAACTTCTAACTACAGGACATTTTTTGTTCTGTTCGCACTAACACTACTAGGCTCAATGTACTTTCATGCCAATATTGGTGGCAGTGGTATGCGAATCCCAAACAATATTCTGGTTTGGCTTTTTGGTAGTGTGATTGGCTTTTATGGTTTATATCGGTTTAGTCAGTCAGACAAAATCATTTTGCCGCGCTTTACATGGTTATTATTGGCTTTCCCAGTAATGGCGCTATTATCTGGTGTGGCCGCAGGCGTTGTTAACTCGACAGAGTGGTTTCTGAGGTTATTTTATACTTGGGGTGGTGTGTTATTTTTCTTTGCACTATTCCAGTTTAATTTCACACCTAAAAAAATCGATCAGATACTTTTGTGGATCATTCTTGCCAGCGTATTGCATGCCATTATTGGCATTGCTCAGATATTGTATGTGAATGACTTACCAGGCTGGCTTCCGGTGAATCAACAGGGTGAACCCACCGGTACGTTTCAGCAGATAAATAACCACGCCAGTTTTCAGGTCACCACTCTGATGCTGGTATTTTGGCTATTGACTCGACCTATTATGAAATATGCGCGCTGGCCAGTCATGACCTTATTATTCATCGCCATTTTCAGCTCAACCTTCATTGTTAGCTTTAGTGGCTCGAGAGTCGCTATTCTAGGTTTTTTACTGGCATTCCCTCTGTTTGTGCTAAGCCGTTGGAAATATATCCAGACCAATAAAAAACGTTGGGGATTAGTGATTTTAGTTATGAGTCTGGCTATCATTGCATCTCATCAAATTGACACAGATAAAGGGCTAAGCTCAATAGTCGAAAAAACCGCTGCAATGAACTCTGGTTATTCAGGTGATGCAAGGTTAGGTATTTATACAATCAGTTTTGACCTCGTCAAAGAGAGTCCAATTTATGGTCATGGTATCGGCAGTTTCGCTCGTGTATGGCAATTAGCAAAACCTGATTTTTATGAGCATCATCCTGATGCCACGTTGCCTAAACAACGTGTTTCACATCCACATAATGAAATCATCTACTGGCTGGTAGAAGGCGGCCTGTTAGCTGGTATCGGTTTGATACTTTTTGGTGTGGCATTATTAAAAATGCTGTGGCATTTACCCGTGAGACGACGTTACGCATATGCTGCTTTGTTATTGCCCATCATACTTCACACACAGGTTGAATTACCTTTTTATATTTCTTCCCTGCATTGGTTCATCATGCTTGTATTATTGTTTGTGGTGTTTTATCCATCACGTGTGAAATATGAAAAACAGTTATCAATAGCTGCGAATACCAGTCTCAAAGGCTTGTCAGTCATTAGTGGGGTTGTAGCAGTCGTATTCTTTACTCACAGTATGCTGGCGAACCTGGAATTTCGTGATTATTTATTAAAGCGTTCTGATCCAGAACAAGTGTTCGATATGGCTATGGAGAATCCGTATTTCCGAGACTTAGCGACACAAGTGACGATGTCGTTACTTTATGAACAAAGCCGACAGATCGGTATTCGCGACAATATTGAGATTTTCGCTGACTGGGTAGAAAATGAACTAAATCGAAACCCACACATTAACCTGTTTAGGTTAGCCATTCGATCGCGTCTTGATTTGAAAGATGAAAAAAAAGCTTGTGCTCTTAATGAGAGAGCACAAGCCATTTATCCTAGAGATAAGGGATTTAATACCATCAAAGATGAGTGTAGCGCGTTAGAACATGCCTAACTGTAACTGTGCCGCTTCCGTCATCATATCTTTCGTCCATTGTGGTTCCCAGACTAGTTCGACATGCGCTTTTTTGACACCCGGAACAGACATGACGCGAGATTCAACATCCCCTGGAAATGTTTGAGCAACTGGACAACCTGGTGCTGTTAACGTCATATCGATACTCACATTACCTGAGGTACTTATCTGAATATCGTAAATTAGGCCCAATTCGTAAATATTGATGGGGATTTCCGGATCATAGATAGTTTTTAATACCTCTATGACGTCTTCTTTTAACTGTTCCGGGCTGATTTGATATTGATCGTTCATAAACCTGCCCTTTTATTCTGTTGAAACTGAAATATCATGATCATTGTCTACGGCAGCGTGAACGGTATGCCATGACAATGTTGCACATTTAACGCGTGCAGGAAACTCTTTAACGCCAGCCAGTACTTGGAGTTTGCCGCTCAGTTCAGCCGCATCATCTTCTCCTGTTAATGCTTTATGCACGTTGTCATACAATACTTCTGCTTCAGCTAACGTTTTACCTTTCAGGCTCTCCGTCATCAGTGAAGCAGAGGCAACAGAGATAGCACAACCATTGCCCTGAAAGCTGACATCTTCAATCACGTCGCCATTCATTTTCACGTAAACAACCAAGGCATCACCACATAATGGGTTATTACCATGTGCCATGTGATTCGCGTCTGCAATTTCTCTGAAATTACGAGGCTTTTTTTTGTGATCCATGATCACTTGTTGATAAAGATCGCGTAAATCACTCATCAGGCAAATAACTCCTGTGTGGTATGGATAGCTTTAACCAGTGCATCAACTTCTTGCTCTGTATTGTAAAAAGCAAATGAAGCACGAGCAGTTGCTGCAATACCGTAATACTGCATAACAGGCTGAGCACAGTGATGACCTGCACGGATCGCCACCCCTTCCTGATCAAAGATAGTACCGACATCATGAGGATGAACATCTTCAATCATAAAGGACAAAACACTGGCTTTGTGTTCTGCGGTACCGATTATGCGGATACCTTCTATTGCAGATAATTTATCGGTCGCTAATTCAAGCAGAGCATGCTCATAAGCGGCGAGTTTATCCACCCCTATTGACTGCATATAATCAATTGCTGCACCTAACCCCACAGCACCAGCAATGTGAGGTGTACCCGCTTCGAATTTATAAGGCAATGAATTATATTCTGTATGCTCAAAACTGACCGACAGAATCATATCGCCACCACCCTGCCATGGTGGCATAGCTTCTAATAGAGCCTGTTTTCCATAGAGTGCACCAATACCTGTCGGTGCATACATTTTATGGCCTGAGAACACATAAAAATCACAATCCAGTTCCTGCACGTCCACCTGCATATGTGGCACGGCTTGGGCGCCGTCAATTAATACAGGAATACCTTTGGCTTTCGCTTTTTGTGTCATTTGCTTAACGGGATTCACCGTACCCAGCGCATTAGACACCTGACCTACCGCCATGATTTTTGTTTTATTCGTCAACAAAGCATCAAACTCTGATAAATCCAACTCACCAGACTCTGTCATGGGGATGACTTTTAGCTTAGCACCGGTTTGTTCACACACCATTTGCCAGGGCACGATATTAGCGTGATGCTCCAAATAGCTGATGAGAATTTCATCACCTGCTTGCAATTGTGGTCTGACAAAACTTTGAGCCACTAAATTGATCGCTTCTGTAGCACCTCTGACAAAGATAATTTCTTTATCTGATGACGCGTTCAAAAAGCCCCTAACTTTACTTCTAGCGCCTTCATAGGCATCTGTCGCACGTTGGCTCAATCGATGAACGCCACGATGGACATTGGCATTATCAAGACGGTAATACTGATCAACGGCTTCAATAACCTGTACGGGTTTTTGACTACTGGCCGCATTATCTAAATAAACAAGAGAATGACCATTGACCTGTTGATTTAGAATAGGAAAATCACGGCGAATAGCTGCAATATCGAAATCAGTCAGCATCGACTCAGCCAGATTGTATGTTGATTGTGTCATGAACTACACACCTCGCGGTAATCGGGTTTCAATGACATTGGATAAAGCTTGGCGAATGGGCAAATCAGCAATTCGCTGGAGCACTTCTACGGCAAACGCATAAGTGAGTAGACTTCTCGCACTCGTTTCATCAAGCCCACGTGAACGTAGGAAAAAGATTTGCTGTTCATCTAACTGTCCCACCGTACTACCATGGCCACACTTCACATCATCAGCGTATATTTCCATTTCTGGCTTGGTATCGATTTCACAGGTACGTGACAGTAATAAGTTACGGTTGCTTTGATTGGCATCTGTTTTTTGTGCATCTTTATGCACAATAACCTTACCGTTAAATACCGCATGGCTGTCGCCATCCAGCACACCTTTATAAATTTCTTCACTGGTGGTGTTCGGTACCGCGTGATCGATACGCGTGTGGTTATCGACATGTTGTTTACCGGTAACCAGATACATGCCATCCATAGTCACATGTGCCTGTTCTCCTAAGAGCTGACTATGAATGTCATTTCTCGCCAGTTTGGCACCGAGTGAAATGTTGTTGGTATGCCAGGTGCTCGTGCTCGCTTGCTTACCCGCCAAGGTGGCAATGTGATAATGAGATAAAGATTCATGCTGCAATTTGAAATGATTCAAACGCGCATTGTCTGCCAGATTCACTTCTGAGATGACATCTGTCAGTCCGACAGACTCATCATTCAGACTGGCATAATGCTCAACGATCGTTAAGTCTGCATCTTTAGCCAAATCAATAACATGACGAAGGTGTGTGGCCAACTTTTCAGTTTCACCTGTGTTAATCACTAACAGTTCAATGGGTTTAGTGATGTTACTGCCAGCTTTAACTTGAATATAAGCGCCTTCATTCATCAGCATCGTATTCAGTGCATTCAAACCTGGCTTTTCAATATCAATCTGCTGGTTCAGTACGGCTTCTGACATTGATAGGGCTTGTGATAGAGGAAGTAGCGTTAAACCTGGCTCAAGGTCATCAATACGAGATAACTCGGCATTGAATTGACCATCAACAATGACCAATCTATATGCTGATTCTAGCAAGGCAACTTCTGAGCATCGCGTTTCGTTTAACTGAGAGGCTTGAGCTTCGTGAGTAAACGTCTCTTGTGACAGCGCCCATAAAGAAGTGTACTTCCAGTCTTCAACCTTTTTAGAAGGTAAACCATGGCGTTGAAACTGAGCACGCGCCTGTTCACGCAGCGTCTTTAACCAATCGAGTTCTTGACCCGGTATTGTGTTATTGACTGCGATATCGCTAAATGGCGTGGTGATATCAGTTAACTGTTTCATGCAGTCTCACCTTCCGGTGCGTCGTGAATCCAGCTATAACCTGATTTCTCCAGTTCTTTTGCCAATTCTTTATCGCCTGATTTGACGATACGGCCTTCAGATAAGACATGTACAAAATCTGGAACGATATGATCCAATAAACGCTGATAGTGAGTAATCATCACGATAGAGCGATCTTCAGCACGGAGTGCATTCACGCCTTCTGACACAATGCGTAAGGCATCGATATCCAGTCCTGAGTCCGTTTCATCAAGAATCGCTAAAGCAGGTTCAAGTATGGCCATCTGGAGAATTTCATTACGCTTTTTCTCACCGCCAGAAAAACCTTCGTTGACATTACGATGAAGAAATTCTTCATTCATTTTGACCAGTTTCATTTTCTCGCGTACCAGTGTCAGAAAATCCATCGCATCGACTTCTTCCAGACCTTGATACTTGCGTACTGCGTTCAATGCAGATTTAAGTAAATACACATTGCTGACGCCAGGAATTTCAACCGGATATTGGAACGCCAAAAATACGCCTCGTTGAGCTCGCTCTTCAGGTTCAAGTTCTAATAGGTTTTCGCCTTTGTAAATGACTTCACCTTGAGTAATTTCATAGCCATCACGTCCGGCCAAAACATTGGACAGCGTACTTTTACCAGCACCATTAGGCCCCATGATGGCATGGACCTCACCTGGGTTCACTGTCATGTCTATACCGCGAAGAATTTCTTTGCCATCAACGCTGGCGTGTAAATTTTTAATTGTTAACATCTTCACTCTCTAAAATTTCTGAATATTGTTTCGCAGTTCTCTTATGGGTCTTAGCCCACGGAACCTTCTAATGACAAACCAAGTAAGTTTTGTGCTTCTACAGCGAATTCCATCGGTAATTCACGAATCACTTGTTTGCAAAAGCCATTCACAATCATTGACACCGCGTCCTCAGCGTCCAGACCACGCTGTTTACAATAAAACAACTGGTCTTCACTGATTTTTGAGGTAGACGCTTCATGCTCTACTTTTGCTGTCGGATTTTTCACTTCGATGTAAGGGAAAGTGTGGGCACCACAAGTGTCACTCATCAATAAAGAGTCACACTCGGTGTAGTTACGCGCATTTTCCGCATTAGGCCCGACTCTTACCAATCCACGATAGGCGTTCTGCGAACGACCGGCAGAAATACCTTTTGAAATAATCGTTGAGCTGGTGTTCTTACCCAGGTGGATCATTTTGGTACCGGTATCGGCTTGCTGCATGTTGTTCGTCACAGCTACAGAATAAAATTCACCGACCGAATTATCCCCTTGTAAAACTACACTTGGATATTTCCAGGTAATAGCGGAACCCGTTTCTACTTGTGTCCAGGAAACTTTCGACGATTCACCACGACAGGCAGCACGCTTAGTGACAAAGTTGTAAATGCCGCCTTTGCCATTTTCATCGCCCGGATACCAGTTTTGAACCGTAGAATATTTGATCTCAGCCCGGTCCATCGCCACCAATTCAACCACCGCGGCATGAAGCTGATTTTCATCACGCATTGGCGCGGTACAGCCTTCCAGATAACTGACATAAGCGTCATCATCGGCAATGATTAATGTACGTTCAAACTGACCCGTATTGGCGGCATTGATACGGAAATAAGTAGATAGCTCCATTGGGCAACGTACGCCTTTAGGAATATAGACAAACGAGCCATCGGTAAAAACGGCTGAGTTCAGTGCCGCATAAAAATTGTCTTTGTGTGGAACCACACTGCCAATATATTTTTTTACCAATTCAGGATGCTCTTGGATAGCTTCTGAAATTGGCATAAATAGAATGCCTTGCTCAGCTAATTTGTCTTTAAACGTGTTTGAAACAGAGACACTGTCAAATACTGCGTCGACAGCGACACCTGCCAGACGTCCTCGCTCATCCAGAGGCACACCCAGTTTTTCATAAGTTTTTAATAACTCGGGATCGACTTCATCCAGACTTTTTGGACCGTCTGTTTTTTTCTTGGGCGCTGAGTAATAACTGATGTCTTGATAGTCAATCTCAGGATAATGAACGTGTGCCCATTCCGGCGTATCCATGGTTAGCCAATGACCATAGGCTTTCAATCGCCACTCCAGCATCCATTCAGGTTCATTCTTGATAAAAGAGATTTGTCTGATTACATCTTCATTTAAGCCTGGTGGCAGACTATCTACTTCGATATCAGTAACAAATCCTGCTTTGTATTCTTTCTGCGTAATCGCTTCAAGTTGTTGACTTTGTTCAGTCATGGAACTCACCATCCTGTAAAGTTGTTTTATTCATCCCGTTATAAGATGAATAGAATCTAATCGGGCTGCCCGCGAGAGAAGACTGCGGGGCCAGCATGTCCGATAGTTTTACTTCGTCTAACGCATGGAAAACAGCGTCGTTAATTTTGGTCCAATTGGTTTGCACGGCACAGTGTGTTTCCTGATCACAGTGACTGTCTGTGCTTACGCATTCCGTCAACGCAATTGGCCCTTCTATCGCTGTGATGATTTCTGCAACGGTGATGTCATCGGGGTGACGACTTAGACTGTAGCCCCCCATAACGCCTCTTTCTGACTTTAATAAGCCTGAGTGAGACAATAACTTTAAAACTTTTCTAACCGTTGGCAGTGGTACTTTCACTGCTTCAGCAATAGCATGTGCACTATGTTGAACTTGCAGATTAGACGCAAAGTGACTCATCAGCACGATGCCATAATCTGTTAATTTTCCCATTCGCAACATTGGTGCACCTCCTAATTGGTACTATTATAGTATCAATTAGATTAATAACCAAGTGTTTTTCTCAGTTATTAGCTCATTGGGGTCGTGAAAATATTGTGGATTTAGCGTATGGTTATGAACTTTCGTTCACAAACATTGTACTAAAATCGGCACGCACCTTATAAATACATTGAGAGCATTATATGAAATTAAAAACACTCGCTATTTTACCTTTACTATTTGGAGCAAACGTAATGGCTGCTGACAACGCCACAACATTAGACACAGATAAACAAAAAATTAGTTACATCTTTGGTATTCAAGTTGGTCAAAATATGATGCAAGAAGGTGTGGAACTGGATATTGAAGCTTTCAAAGCAGGTGTTGCCGATATGATGGCTGGCCAGCAACCCCAACTTGACCAAGCCACTGCAGAACAAGTTGTTCAAGCTTACCAAGCCCAAAAAGCGCAAGAGCTAGCTAAAGTCATGAACGAGAAACAAGCTCAAGCTAAAGCATTTATGGAAGAGAACGCTAAGAAAGATGGCGTTGTCACAACAGATAGCGGTCTACAATACGAAGTCCTGAAAGAAGGTGATGGCGCGACGCCAACAGAAAATGACAAAGTCATTGCTAACTATAAAGGTACATTAATCGACGGTACCGTTTTCGATAGCTCATATGACCGTGGCGAGCCAGCTACATTCCCAGTCAATGGTGTTATTCAAGGCTGGCAAGAAGCATTGAAAATGATGAAAGAAGGGTCTAAATGGCGCATCGTTGTTCCAGCTAATCTGGCTTACGGTCCACGTGGTGCAGGAAACTTAATCGGTCCTAACGAAACCTTGATTTTTGAAATTGAGTTGATTGCTATCACAAAATAATTGATGATTAATTATAAAAAGAGCCGCCTAAAGGCGGCTTTTTTTATGTCTGTCATTCCAACATTTTTGTAAGCTTTTGCCAGTCAAAATAAGGACCTGGATCAGTTTTCCGCCCTGGGGCAATATGCTCATGTCCCGTTATTTTTTCATGAGTAAGCGTAGGGTAGGTCTTGCATAATGTCATTATGACTTCAGCAAGCACCTCATATTGCACGTGTTCAAATGGCATATCGTCACACCCCTCCAGTTCAATCCCTATTGTAAAGTCATTGCACCTCTCTCTGCCTTGCCAGTGAGAGACTCCCGCATGCCAAGCTCGCGCATGAAAAGGCACAAACTGGACAATATCCCCTGTCCTTCTAATCAGGAGATGGGATGAGACTTTTAAACCTTCTAGCTGCTGAAAATATGGGTGAGCCGAGCAATCAAGCTTGTTAAGAAAAAGATCATCAATAAATGTGTCGCCAAACTCACCAGGCGGCAGGCTGATGTTATGTATGACGATACCTGAAATATCGTTCTTATCCGGTCGCTCGTCATAATTTGGCGATGATGTCATTATTGCGCTATCAAGCAGCCCTGATTCTCTATTTATTTTCACTGATGTCACTCATGGCATGGATACGATAATTGGATTAATCAGGCAACACACGTTACCCTATCCTATTTAGCCTTTACCATATCGATATGACAATAGAAAATCCATTGCCCGCTGCATTTATCGCCTCTCAAGTTAAACTATCTTTACTTGAAGATATCGGACAAGAGGATTTAACGGCAAATCTTATTCCTGCTGACGCAGTCGCTTCTGCGACATTAATCACTCGGGAAGATGCCACACTTTGCGGAATGCAATGGTTCAACAGTGTGTTTGAACAGCTGGATGCGTCAATTTCAGTAAATTGGAAGGCACAGGATGGCGACAGAGTGAAAGCAAACTCAATCTTGTGTGAACTTCATGGACCAGCCAGAAGCCTACTAACTGGTGAACGCACTGCAATGAATTTTCTACAGACTTTATCAGCTACAGCAACGCTATCATCTGTCTATGCAGATGCTGTTTCCGGGTTGCCCGTAAAAATATTGGATACGCGTAAAACCATTCCGGGCTGGCGTGTCGCTCAAAAATATGCCGTCAAATGTGGCGGCTGCTTTAATCATAGAGTGGGCCTCTATGATGGTATTCTCATCAAAGAAAATCATATTATGGCCGCAGGCTCAATAGAGCGTGCCGTTCATCAGGCAAAAGCTTTATCTGCTAATGTACCTATTGAAGTCGAAGTAGAAAGTCTAGCAGAACTAAAGCAAGCGCTAGTGGCTGGCGCAGATATCATCTTATTAGATAACTTCACAATCGATGATTTAAAACAAGCTGTTACACTGAATAAAGGCCAATCAGAACTCGAGGCTTCTGGTGGTATCACATTGGGTAATATCAGAAGCATCGCTGAAACAGGCGTAGATAGGATATCAGTAGGTGCGTTAACTAAAGATATAAAGGCCGTTGATCTTTCTATGCGTTTTTCTTGAATAAAAAAACCGCAGTACCATTAAAGTGAATGGTGACTGCGGTTGAGAGTAAACCTTTATTCTAAGCCGACTTGCCAAAGCTCCAGATTTTGTTCAATAACTTTCCCTGAAGTAGCGTCAATCTCAATTTTCATTTCTTTACCATCACGAGTGGCAATATCGAATTCGTAGGTGGCTTTTCCGTCTTCTTCTATTTCATATTCCACTTCGACGATTTCACCCGGATACATATCTAAAGCAATGTCTCGTGCTTCCGCCTCACTCATTTTAGCGTGGGCTTTAAACTTAGGGTGGTTAGGATGATCAACCTCTTGCTCTACCTCTATCACCTCACCTGTTCTTACTGAGCATTCCACATCCCAGTCAGCACCATCAATGCCACGAATATCAAACTCGTATACATCTCTTTCATTTTCGACTTTTCTTTCCACTTTAATGACATGACCTGGCTTGAGGTCAGTCACGACAGTTAGACACCGTTCAAAGAATTGAGGTGAATCTTCAGCCAGGAGCGCACCAGAAAACAAAGACAAAATGAAGAACCCTAAAAATTTCATTCAATAATCCTAGATAAAAAAAGGGGCTGATTCTCAGCCCCTTTTACGTTACTACTACATGGTTAACTTAAAGCCAATCCATCCAGCTCTTGGAGAACTTGTTCCAACGAAACGTTCGTCACCTTCATAAGCATCCATTCCTGGAGCTTCATCAGGTTCACCATACAAACCAAAGGTGTTGTACTCACTGTCGAACAAGTTATCGACTTTAGCAAAGAACTGTAGATGCTCGTTCACTTTATAACGGCTATGCAGATTCACTATGCGATATCCAGCGATTTTCTTGTCCACGTTCGCTTCATCACCACGATAACGTTGGCTAGAATGATATGATGCAGTTAGACCTGCAGAAAACTGTTGGGTAAAGGCATAGTCAAGCCCTACTTTCAAGTTATGGGCAGGTATACTAGGTAGACGATCACCTTTAGAGACGTTATACAAATCCCCATCTCTCGAGTAGGTGAAGTTATCTTCAAACGTTGCACGAACATAACCATAGTTTGCTGACCAGCTTAACTTCTCGTATTGACCTGCCATACCCAGCTCAAGACCTGCTCGCGCTGTTTTATCAATATTTCTGAAGTTGCCTAAACCTAAACGTCCACTTACATCTTCTGACTGACTTTCATCTTCTGAAAAGAACAACAAGTCGTCTTTCAACTCTGTGTAATAGACGTTGGCATACCAATCAAACAGCTCTTGTTGACCACGCAGGCCTGTTTCGATCGTTCTTGCGACAACATCATCTAACGGAGGATCTGCTAGGAACGCATTAGGATAAGCACATGGTGACTCAGGTTCAGCACAAGTCAATTCGGTAGCTGTAGGCGCACGATTAGACTCGTTATAGCTGACATATGATGTCATGTTATCAGTCAGTTTATAGGTTAATCCCAATGAAGGATTTAAGCGCTTGAATGTATGAGAGTTACCTGATTCATTCAAATCTTGTTCACCACCTTCGCTGTAACCAGAAATATCAACTTCAATCCAGTTATAACGAGCACCTACAGTCATTGCTAAGCGATCTGTAAATGAATGTGTATTGGTGAAAAAGATGCTGTAAGTATCAGTTTTAATCTTACCATCAACTAACGTATCTTCGATCACGTAGCCAGTGCCTGAAGTACCTCGTGTGTTAGTGAACTGTGCAATTTCAGACTGCGAACTGTAATCCACATCAGAGCGATCGTAACCAACGCCCACGATTAACTGATTGTCACGACCAAAAAGATCTTGCAAAAACGTAGACTGGAATGCAAAGCCATAACTGTCTTGCTCTGTCTTACTTGTGTTGTTTAAAGCAACAAAATCACCATCAGCAAAGCCTAATGCAGCAGCACTTACTGGTAATACTTCATCATCACCGTCAAAAACTCCTTCTACACCATCTTCGTCTTCACCTATCTGACCACCAATCACTGAAAACTCAGAACCATCTCCATTAAATGATGTACGGTCACTCTTGCGATAGTATGTGTTTGCAGCAAGCATGGTGTTGTCATTTATCCAGTGGGTACCGTTCAATGTGAACATACGCAGTTTATTTTGCGTATTATCTGGATGTGTGAACACTGCTTCACGGTCAGCATCGACTAATAGTGTTGGTGAAGCACCATTACCATTCAAATCACTATCAACGGCGGTGATACCGAAGTCTAATGTGGAGTCTTCATCTGCATAGCTCAGGTTGGTAAAGAACTGCTCTACACGTGAAGGTGAAAAGTCACGCCAACCATCTTCTTTGGTAATTGAGCCAGTCACAAAGTAAGCAAAATTACCATCACTGCCACCACTTTCAATAGTGCCTGAATCACGGCCAAATGAGCCTGTGTAGGCTTCTAGACTATGTCCAGGATTGGTGAAACCGGTTTTTGTTTTGAGGGATAATGCACCACCCAGCGTATTCAAACCAAACAGTGGGTTCGAACCTGGAATTAAATTAGTGCTCGCAATCGCAGACTGAGGAATTAAGTCAAAATTCACTGCATCACCAAATGGTTCATTTACACGAATACCATCTATGTAGACAGATAAACCTTGTGAGTTACCGACTAATGGTGAAGCCGTAAAACCACGAAACTGTAGATCAGGTTGGAAAGGGTTATTTTGAGCTTGGTTTAAGCTAACACTACCCAGCGTTTTGTTCATGAAATCAGAAATATCTAATGACTGAACACGTTCGATATCTTCTTCAGTCGCTGTCTGAACATTAGCAGCTACTTGATCTTTTGGTAAGCCTACGCCATGTAGAGGGGTTGTCCCTACGACTTCTATGTCGCTTAATTTCACATCATCGTCAGCGGCAAAACTCGCACTGGAAAACAGTGCAGAGGTTAGCATGACGCAAATCAGCTTTCTCTTTTGCGGAAATTGCATTACCTATACTCTCCTGAGTTATTTTTATGGTTGTAAAAACTCAATAACAAGAGCATATATAGTGCCAAGTTTATAAATGTTTTTTTAACAAACACTTACAAATCTTAATAGCAGTGAAATCACCTATAAACGGCTACAATGAACCAACCAGGGTGGCTGATATCAACCAGATTTAAACCAAGACAATTTGTCGTGCAGTTTCGTTACTTCACCTATGATAAGTAAGGTGGGTGCAATGGGTTTTTCACGTTCAGCAAGCATAGGTAGCTCAGCAATGTTGCTTAACCAGACTTTTTGGTTTTCAGTTGTACCTTGTTGGACCAGTGCTGCAGGCATATCGGCCGGCATGCCATGCTGTTGCAATTGTTGACTCAATTGAGGTAAGCCAGCAAGTCCCATGTAGACCACCACTGTTTGTCTTGGTTTCACTAAGACAGGCCAATTTAAATTTAATTCCCCTTCTTTCAATTGACCAGTCACAAAAATACAACTTTGGGCATAATCGCGATGAGTCAATGGTATACCAGCATAGGATGCGCAGCCTGATGCGGCTGTGATTCCAGGCACCACCTGAAAAGGAATATTATGTTCAGCCAAGGTATCGATTTCTTCTCCACCCCGACCAAATATAAATGGGTCGCCGCCTTTTAAACGTAAAACACGTTTGCCTTGTTGGGCATGTTTAAGTAATAAATTATTGATTTCTTCCTGTCTAACGGCATGCCATGATCGTTGCTTACCGACATAGACGAGTTCAGCCTCCTTACGAACCAAAGCCAAAATTTCTTTACTGACCAAGCGGTCATAAAAAACAATATCGGCCTGTTGCATGAGTCTTAGTGCTTTAAATGTCAGTAATTCAGGATCGCCAGGACCAGCACCCACCAAGAACACTTCGCCGGTGTCAATCGTTTCCGCCTCATCAGCCAGCTGTTGTTGAAGAACCTGCTCAGCCAGAGCTTCTCGACCCGCTAAAACATGGTCAGCAACAGAACCAGATAAAACGTTATCCCAAAACTGTCTGCGTTGACGAAGTTCTCCAAACTTCTGTTTCACCGCATAACGATATTTTCCCATCAATTCGCCTAGCTTACTGTAGCCTGGTGGAATTAAGGTTTCTAAACGTGCACGCAAATTCCTAGCTAAAACCGGCGATTCACCACCACTGGATACCGCCACAATAATAGGAGAGCGATCTAATACCGAAGCAAAAATAAAGTCGCTGTCATCAGGGTTATCAGTGAGGTTGGTTAAGATATTTTTCTTTTGAGCAACCTCATGTACAGACTGATTAACCTTTTCGTCATCTGTTGCTGCAATTATCAAGCGTTGGTTGCTGATATGAGCTGGAGTGAACAATGATTGAGTCCAACTTACCTCGCCTTGCTGAACAAGCACATTTAATGCATCAGTCAGCTCAGGTGAGACAATAGTTACTTTGGCCTGAGCTTTTAAGAGTAGCTTCGTTTTTCGAGTGGCAACACTGCCTCCGCCCACAACCAGGCAAGTTTGTTGTTTTAAATCTAAAAATATCGGTAAATAATCCATGAATTAATCTTTTAAAGGTAAGGCCAGCCCTTGTAAGACATAACCATTTTCCATATTTTGAACAATAGCCACCAATGACATATCAACTAATTTCCAGTCTTTGTCGATAGGAATCTGTGTTTTTAGCTCAGTTGTACCATCTGTTTTTAACGGGTATGGTCCAAGCCAGGCTCTGACAAGATATTGATGATTAAACGTTGCACCAGCATTGTCGCCACCACGGATCTCACTGAGGACATTATTTTCAGTCAGCGCCAGATACACTTGGCTGTGCTCTCTGTTTTCCTGATCTTGCACTGTCACTGTTGTATCCACTGATAAGGTAGTACCAGCAAGCTGTGCGTGTAATGCGATATCGGCTTCAGGCTCAAAGTCACTCACAAAATCAATGGCTTCAAGGCCATGTGCTCGCCAATCATGTAACACCTCTCCACTGATGAAGAATTCAGGTGTATAGACAGTTTGAAATAGATTTAATCTGGCAAGCTGTTTTTGTCTTTCTGTAAAAATCGGACTAGCAAAACGATCTACCCAGCCTTTTTTTTCATCCAGATAATCGACGTGGAAATTTAATACCACGATATCTTCGTTTGTCACACCTTTATCAGGCAGCTGTTTCACCCATTTTTCCGCAGGTGGACATAAACCGCAGCCTTCAGCTGTGAACAATTCCATCACAACCAGGTGCTTATTGCTTGTTTCAGCTTGCCAGTCTGAGGCAAGCAAAACAGGAGATGTAAATAAGCTAAACAAGGTCAGGAGTCGGCAGGCTTGTTTAAACATAAAGACCTCCATTTTATTTCTGTTGTGACGGGCTAAGTGGCTGGCTAAATCTTTCACTGCCATCTTCAATAATAGCGAGCTCTCTCAACACAGACGTCGCAAAACAACCTGCTGGTAGAAAAAATGATACTTGCAGATGTGTATCAAACCATTGCCAGTTAAAGTCTGAAGGCAGTAGGCGTATAGCTCGACGTTCTTGCTTGAGCCCTTGTCGAGATAATGCCTGAAGCCAATCCTGCCAATCTGCCAAAATAACCGTTTCTAATTGCTGGCAGTCATCCTGACTCAACAGATCGCCTTGCCCGACAAGTGGCCCAGTTGGGTGAATATCAAAATGAGCAAGGCGATCATGCAGTTGCATGTCGTCGTTATCGGATTGAAAACAACTGTGACTGCCATTTAACTGCATCACATCACCTTTTAACCATTGATTCCAGTTACTATTTTTGACACGTTCACTCACTATTAAGTTGAACAACCATGAACGCGCAGCAGAGAGGTATAGACCTTTTTTGGTACGACTTTTAGGTTTTTTTCCTTGCTGGAACCATTGTTCAACAGCCTGTAAATTATTCATCTGGTGACCAAATCGCTGTTCACCAAAGTAATTGGGTACCCCGTCTTTTTGTACCTGACTAAGCGCCGATTCCCAACTTTGTTTATCACCATCAACAACGGTCAAGTTCAGGGTGAACCGATTACCAGATAACACACCACGTTTTAGTTTCTTATTATGGCGTTTGATTTGATTGATGGTTATCAAGTCAGACTCAAAGGCTGACCAATCTGGTTCAGTGACACCTTCAGTATTAACACTAAACCATTGCGTCGTGACAGCGTGTCGGTCTTTTAAACCAGCATAGCCAATCGCCACCTCTTCAACACCAGCAAACTGAGCCAGCTGTTTGGCTAACCAATCAGTATTCGTATCGGTTTTGGTAATTTGTAACATCACATGAGGCCCTTGACCAGCGGGTTCAAAAGGCAATTGCTCTTCGACTCGAAAATCTTCAGGCGTCTGACGAATAAGGCAACGATGGTTTAACGCTGCTGTATTGACTCTGGCTAAGGCGGCAAGATCAAATGATGACAAGGTTAGTCGTCCATCGGCTTAATCAAGGCGACAGCATGAGTGGCTATCCCCTCTTTGCGACCCGCAAAACCTAACTTTTCAGTGGTAGTCGCTTTGATATTAATGGCAGTGATATCGGTTTGCATGTCGGCGGCTAACAATTCGCGCATTTGAGGGATAAAAGGCGCCATTTTGGGTGCTTGTGCAATAATCGTGGCATCAACATTACTCACAGACCATCCCCGTTTTGCAAGATCGTCGATAACACGCCGCAATAAAATACGACTATCAATGCCTTTGAATGCCTCATCATTATCAGGAAAGTGATGGCCGATATCCCATAAACCGGCAGCACCCAATAAAGCATCACAGATAGCATGAATCAATACATCACCATCTGAATGCGCTTCAAGTCCATGCGTGTGTGGAATGGTCATACCGCCAATGATTAATGGGGTGTCCTCAATAAACCGATGAACATCATAGCCATGTCCGATACGCATTAATTTTCTCCTGCCTGCTGGCGTAAATAAAGTGCTGCAAGTGCCAAGTCTTGTGGAAGTGTGATCTTTAGATTATCACTATGCCCTTCCACCATACGTGGCTGATAGCCAGCAAGTTCCATTGCGCTGGCTTCATCAGTAACGGCGAAAGATTGGGCTGATGCTGACTGTAGTGCACGTGAAAGCATTGCTAAACGAAACATCTGTGGCGTCGCAGCACGCCAAAGACCTTGACGGCAAACAGTCTCTTTAATGACGTTATCGGCATCGACTCGTTTGACCGTATCTGACACGGGAATACCTAGAATGCCACCAACCGGATCTTGCGATAAGGTGGCTAGCATACGATCAATATCTTCATGTCGTAGACAAGGTCTGGCCGCATCGTGAACCAATACCCAAGGATCGTCAGCTAGCCGTTGCTGTAAAACCTTTAACGCATTTGTTACCGAATCAGAACGATCTTTACCACCTGTCACTGTCAGCAACTCACAAGGTAAGGTGAGTGATAAATCAGACCACCACGTATCATTTTCAGCTAAAGCAATCACAATGCCATCAATAGCCGGATGTGAAGCCAGACGCTCCAGTGTTAATTGCAATACTGGTTTATTATTAATCTCTAAATACTGCTTAGGAATATCAGCCTGCATACGACTGCCAATACCTGCAGCGGGCACAACAGCCCAAACAGCCTGTTTACTGCTCATCTGGTTTATCAATAATCTGGAAAAAGGTTTCGCCTGGTTTTACCATGCCCAGCTCACTACGAGCTCTTTCTTCGAGGGCATCAAGACCACTTTTTAAGTCTTGTACCTCAGCAGCAAGCACTTGATTTCGCTCTTTTAACTCAGCGTTATCAATGCGTTGCTTTTCTACAGATTGGTGGAGACGTAATAAGGAAGGAAGCCCGTCATGACTTAGCCATAATCGGTATTGAAGCAATACCAATATGATGGCTAACAAAATCATGACGGGTTTAGACATATCACCTAGGCTTGTTGGACGTTAAACGCCTTCATACCTGGGTAGCTGGCAGCATCACCTAATTCAGCTTCGATGCGAATCAATTGATTGTATTTCGCAACGCGGTCAGAGCGTGATAATGAGCCAGTTTTGATTTGGCCAGCATTGGTCGCTACCGCTAAGTCAGCAATTGTCGTATCTTCTGTTTCACCACTACGATGAGAAACAACAGCGGTATAACCGTTGGCTTTCGCTAAGTTAATCGCATCCAATGTTTCAGACAAAGTACCAATTTGATTCACTTTGATAAGAATCGAGTTGGCGACGCCTTTATCGATACCTTCTTGCAGAATTTTCGGGTTAGTGACAAACAGGTCATCACCGACCAACTGTACTTTATCGCCAATTTTATCGGTCAACAATTTCCAGCCTTCCCAGTCATTTTCATCCATACCGTCTTCAATACTGATGATCGGATATTTATTCGACCAGTCTGCCAATAAATCGGCAAATTCTGCTGACGTTAATGAGCGATTTTCAGAAGCCAGCACATACATGCCATCTTTATAAAATTCTGAGCTGGCTGCATCTAAAGCCAACATAATATCTTTACCCGCTTCATAACCGGCGTTTTTAATGGCTTCCAGTATCACTTCAATCGCTGACTCATTAGATGGCAGATCCGGTGCAAAACCACCTTCATCACCGACAGCTGTATTCAAGCCACGGCTGTTCAGCACTTTTTTCAATTCATGGAAGACTTCAGCACCATAACGCACAGCTTCTGTCAGGCTGGATGCGCCGACAGGCATGATCATAAATTCTTGTAAATCGACGCTGTTATCAGCGTGTGAACCACCGTTGATGATGTTCATCATCGGTACTGGCATCACGGCTTTTTCTTCGGTTGACAGGTATTTGTATAAGGTTTTCTTCGCATCGGCGGCAGCAGCGCGGGCAGATGCCATCGAGATAGCTAATAAGGCATTAGCACCTAAACGGCTTTTGTTTTCGGTGCCATCTGTGGCAATCAATTTATTGTCTAAAGCACGTTGGTCGTTAGCGTCCATTCCCAGTACCGCTTCACGTAACTCACCGTTGACGGCTTCAACTGCTTTTAAAACACCTTTACCTAAGTAACGGCCTTTATCGCCGTCACGTAATTCAACGGCTTCACGTTCACCTGTTGAGGCACCAGATGGCACTGCTGCACGTCCAAATGCACCACTTTCCAGAATAACGTCAGCTTCAACCGTCGGATTACCACGTGAATCGATGATTTCTCTTGCTTTTACATCAATGATTTTGCTCAATGCTCTGCTCCCGTAATGTTTTTTTTGATACCGACTTATCGACCAGCTAACAGCTCGTCTTCGATAAAGTCTTGTTGTTTTACTGTTGCATCTATTGCTTGCAGCATTTCTAACAATGCTGTCATTTTATGTAATGGCCAGGAATTAGGTCCATCACTTAAGGCTTTTTCAGGTTCGGGGTGTGTTTCCATAAACACACCGGCAATGCCGGTTGCGACCGCTGCACGTGCCAGTACAGGCACAAATTCACGTTGACCACCAGAGGCACCGCCTTGTCCACCGGGCTGCTGTACGGAGTGTGTTGCGTCATAAACTACAGGACAGTCCATATTTCGCATGGTAGGTAAACCACGCATATCGGAGATCAGGGTGTTGTAACCAAATGAGGTGCCACGTTCACACAACATAATCTGTTGGTTACCGGTTGATTTGGCTTTGTCTGCGACGTGTTGCATATCCCAAGGTGCGAGAAACTGACCTTTTTTGATATTAACTGGCAGCCCCTGACTAGCCACATTGACAATAAAATTCGTTTGGCGACATAAGAACGCTGGTGTCTGCAACACATCTACCACGCTGGCAACTTCGGCTAGTGGCGTATCTTCATGCACATCCGTCAGTACGGGCAAATTAAATTCTTTTTTAACTTTTTCCAGAATCGCTAAACCGGCTTCTAAACCTGGTCCACGATAACTCTTTGTCGAGGTACGATTGGCTTTATCAAAAGAAGACTTGTAGATAAATGGAATACCCAACTTGTCAGTGATTTCTTTCAACTGACCGGCTACATCCATGGTCATTTGCTCACTTTCAATAACGCAGGTACCGGCAATTAAAAATAAAGGCTGTCTACCACCCACTTCGTGACCACATAATTGCATGATATTACCCTCTATTCTTTTTGTTAGCTTTGGCAGCACTGATAAATCCTTCAAATAAAGGATGGCCATGACGCGGTGTCGATGTGAATTCTGGATGGAACTGACAAGCTACAAACCATTGATGTTCTGGAATTTCAATCATTTCAGCCAAGGTTTCATCTTTTGACATACCAGAGAACACTAAACCCGCTTGTTCCAGTTTCTCTTTATAGTTGCTATTGAACTCGTAACGGTGACGATGACGTTCAACAATTTCTTGCTCACCATAAATTTTTTGAGCCAGACTGCCAGGTTTCAGTACACATGGATAACCACCAAGGCGCATGGTACCGCCAAGGTCAGAATCATGATCGCGTTGCTCAACGCTGCCGTCTTCTTTTTGCCATTCAGTAATCAGACCAATCACAGGATCAACCGTGTTTAAGTCAAACTCAGTACTGTAAGCTTCGGGCATACCGGCTTTATGACGTGCATACTCAATGACGGCAACCTGCATACCTAAACAAATACCCAGGTATGGAACATTATTTTCGCGGGCAAACTGCGCGGTTTGGATCATGCCTTCAACACCGCGCTCACCGAAGCCGCCCGGTACCAGAATCGCATCCATATCCTTGATGCAATCCGGCCCTTGCTGTTCAACCAGTTCCGAATCGACATAGTGCACATGCACTTTGGTTCTGGTATGGATACCAGCATGAATTAATGATTCAGACAACGATTTATAAGCTTCGGTCAGTTCCATGTACTTACCGACCATAGCAATATTCACTTCGCCTTCCGGTTTAGTCAGGTTGTTATAAACCTGTTGCCATTGGCTTAAATCAGCCGGTTTAGCATCTAAACCTAATTGTTTCACGACAATGTCATCTAAGCCCTGACGATGTAATTCCATCGGAATTTTATAGATGCTGTCCACATCCACACAAGACACCACATTATTCACTGCCACATTGGTGAATAACGCAATTTTCTTACGTTCAGATTCTGGCAGAGGCCGATCCATCCGACATACCAACACATCCGGTTGAATACCTATGGTTCTGAGTTCTTTAACTGAATGTTGTGTGGGTTTGGTTTTGATTTCGCCTGCCGATGCAATATATGGCACCAGAGTTAAATGCAGGAATAATGCACGCTCATGGCCCAATTCGGAGCCCATCTGACGAATGGTTTCAAGGAAAGGTAAGGATTCAATATCCCCGACTGTGCCACCAATCTCTATCAACGCCACATCGGCATCACCAGCACCTTCGAAAATACAGCGCTTGATTTCATCAGTAATGTGCGGAATAACCTGTACGGTATTGCCTAAATACTCGCCACGACGTTCTTTACGAATCACGTTCTCATAAATCTGTCCGGTCGTGTAGTTATTGCTGCGGGTCATATCCGCATCAATGAAACGCTCATAGTGACCGAGGTCAAGGTCAGTTTCTGCACCGTCTTCTGTGACAAAAACCTCACCGTGTTGAAGCGGGCTCATCGTACCGGGATCAACGTTGATGTAAGGGTCAAGTTTTACCAACGTGACTTTCAGTCCACGTGCTTCAAGAATAGCAGCCAGTGACGCCGCGGCAATCCCCTTACCCAGGGAAGACACAACACCACCAGTGACGAAAATAAATTTAGTCATAATATGGAGAGTTCAATAAAAAACGACGCGGCCAGAATGGCTGCGCTCAAAATAGCGTATAAATTATCAGAATTGCCCTTCCCGCTCAATCTAAATCTGGTTGAAGATCACCAGCCAGATAAGGCAGCCAGCCTTTTTCACCAGTATCAGCCGCATAATGTTCAGCATAACCATATCCCACAACGGCGACTAACTCTGCTCCAACAAAAATCAGCGGAATAGTTGCGCGCTTCCAAGGTGGTACTGACCACTCCTGGAAAAGCTGTTTTAATGATTTGTGTTGCGGATGTCCCCTAAGCCGGATTTTTTCCCCGCCCTGACGATAACGCATCATGAGATCACCATTGAGCACAGATGTTTTCAAACCATCACCGGAAGTCAGCTGCCATTTGAGTGTGCAGTCGTCGGACAACTCAAGTTCTGCAGGGCCAGTGAAATTAATCTCTATTGGAGGGAGTTCTGAATCTGTAGAAGTCTGAACATATAAATCATCTCGATAACGCCTGACTTCAGCATCTGCCCATCTCACCAGCGGGGCTTTATCATCAGCGGCATTGATCACGTCTTCGATAATACGCTGTAAAATCGCTGTAGACGGTAATACATACCCTGCTGTTTCAATCATAAACCGCAACAGGTTTCGTTGCCGCTCCAAGGGTAGTTGTTTCACCGCTGCGATAGATAAATGTCCATCGTGTTTCAACTGACACTGTTCTCGATCCTGTTCCGCCAATTGAGCTAATAGCAGACTAGTCTCTTGGCAATGCTTCGCACTTCGACTAATAGCTTTTTCAATAGTGGGCCAACGCTGTTGCAAAAGCGGCCAAATTTCTTGGCGTAGATAATTGCGATTGATATCGATGTTTTGATTACTGGGATCATCAACCCACTGAAGCTGATGAAGTTCAGCGTAATCAAGAATATCCTGCTTGGGCACATCTAACAGTGGTCGGATAATGCTCATACCATGTGACTGACTTTCAGGCCACATAGCAGAAAGTCCTAATGGCCCTGCACCACGAAATAGCTGCAGTAAAAGCGTTTCAGCCTGATCATGCTGATGTTGGGCAGTGACCAGCACTTCATCTGGCAGTAATTCATCACTCAGAGCCTCATAGCGGGCTTTCCTGGCTGCGGCTTCCAAACCTAATTCATCGATATCCTGAACAGTGACATTAATATGACTAAATTCAATATCAAGTTTGCTGGCAACATCGGCACAATGCTTAGCCCACTGCTCCGCTGTTTTATGTAAACCGTGGTTAATATGTACAGCACGAACTTGAGCAAGCTGTGGGTGTTGTGTGGTTGCTAATAGATGCAATAAGACATGAGAATCGACACCACCACTGTAGGCAAGACAAACAGGTCGTCCTGCCGCCAGTGAAGTAATGTCAGTGATGATTTTTTGGGGATTTAATGACACCCCGTTTTTTATCCCTCAAAAGCGCCGTAATTCAGCAGTTTTTCCTGACGGCGTTTGATTAATTTATCAGCAGGGAGTTTTTCTAACTCTTTCAGTTTATTTTCAATGGCTTGTTTGACGCGTTTTGCCATTTCAGGCACGTTACGATGCGCACCGCCTAAAGGCTCAGCGACAACTTCATCGATCAGTTTCAATTCTTTCAGTCGTGAAGAAGTCACACCTAATGTGGCTGCGGCATCTGAGGCTTTTTCGGCACTCTTCCATAAAATAGATGCACAACCTTCAGGGGAAATCACCGAGTAAATACCGTATTCAAGCATCATCAGATGATCAGCAACACCTACAGCTAATGCGCCACCAGAACCACCTTCACCAATGACTGTACTGATAATGGGCGTTTTTAATTGTGCCATTTCAAACAGATTACGGGCAATCGCTTCACTTTGACCACGTTCTTCAGCACCGATGCCAGGATAAGCGCCAGGCGTGTCAATGAAGGTAATCACAGGCATGCCAAAGCGTTCTGCCATTTTCATCACACGCAATGCTTTACGATAACCTTCTGGTCTTGGCATACCAAAGTTTCTGGCGACTTTTTCTTTGGTGTCACGCCCTTTTTGATGGCCAATCGCCACAACAGGACGACCATTTAAACGACCAATCCCGGCGACCAAAGCCGCATCATCAGCATAGGTGCGATCACCATGCAGTTCTTCGAAGTCTGTCAGAAGTAATTTAATGTAATCAAGGGTGTATGGGCGTTGTGGATGACGCGCCATTTGTGTGATTTGCCAGGGCGTTAATGAGGCGAAAATCGATTTTGTCAGACTTTCACTTTTTTCCTTTAACTTTTGAATCTCTTCAGTGATATTTAAATCACTGTCATTACTCATGTAGCGCAACTCATCAATTTTCGCTTCCAGCTCAGCGATGGGTTGTTCGTAGTCAAGGAAATTTAACTGCATCAGGATTACCTTAGATATTCAAAAATGGGTGAATTATACACATTAAGCCAGTGAGACACTTAGCTGAGAATTAATTCATCTGGTGTGTCTGACCCGGCACTGTCGTCACCAAGACGAATAGCCAGACTCAAATCATTACGCGAATCGGCATTCATTAATGCGTCTTCTTCTGTGATCTTACCACTGCGATACAGACCGAGCAGCGCCTGATCAAATGTAATGGTACCTTTTTCATTACTGTCACGCATGGCATCTTTGATACTGCCAATTTCTCCTTTATTGATCAAATCTGAGATATATGGAGAATTCAGCATGACCTCAACGGCAGGTACACGCCCTGCATCCTTGGTTGGCAATAATCGTTGAGAAATAATGGCTCGCAAATTAAGCGATAAATCCATTAATAGCTGTCGGTGCAAAATTTCAGGGAAAAAGTTAATAATTCTATCGAGTGCCTGATTGGCGTTATTAGCGTGCAATGTCGCCAGACAGAGATGACCCGTTTCAGCATAGTTAATCGCGTGTTTCATTGTTTCCATATCACGGATTTCACCAATAAGAATGACGTCGGGCGCTTCACGCAAGGCATTTTTTAAGGCGTTTTCATAAGATAAAGTATCAATACCCACTTCACGCTGTTGCACGATTGAGCGTTCATGTTTGTGTACAAACTCCAGCGGGTCTTCAATTGTCAGAATATGTGAACTGGAATTACGGTTGCGATGACCTATCATCGATGCCAGCGTGGTTGACTTGCCTGAACCTGTTGCCCCCACCACCAGAATCAGTCCACGTTTTTCCATCACCACATCACCGAGCACATCAGGTAAGCCAATTTGCTCAAAGGTTGGAATGGAGGTTCTGATATAACGAATCACGATAGAACACTCGCCACGCTGACGGAAAATATTGACCCGGAAACGCCCCACGCCTTTCAGAGGAACAGCAAAGTTCATCTCAAGCGTGCTTTCAAATTCCTTTGCCTGCTCATCCGTCATCATCGAATAAGCCATTTCTTTCACATCACCGGGCGCTAATTTCTGGGTGCCAACCGGTCTGATGACGCCCTGAATTTTGATATGGGGTTCAGTACCAGTGCAGAAAAACATATCTGAGGCATCCTTGTCTGCCATCAGTCTGAAATAAGGTGTCATATCCACTTTGCGGGTCCTCTTGCAACAATGCTCAGATAGTGCGTTTATCCTACAACAATGCGAATGTGCATACTATTATGCGTTTCACGCTTTTCGAGTGCTCAATTTGTCATCGTAGCACGGTATCGAACGGTGACGTTTTGACTTTCCGGCAACATAGCTAACTGACTCATCAAAGTATCGCTGGGGATAACCTGCCAGTCATCACCTAACATAATTACCGTGCTTGCTTGTTCGTTCTGATATAACAACTCCAGTGATAAAGCACCACCCTTGAAAGGCGTCAGCGTATTTTTCATTTGTTCTATCCACTGACTGACCTTGTCTTTATTATCAATATTAATCTGGAGAGAATGACCAAACGCTTCGCGCGCTCCAGTGATATCAAACACTTTTTCTGCTGTCGCGGCT
This sequence comes from Methylophaga sp. UBA2513, assembly GCF_002341285.1. Lineage (NCBI taxonomy): Bacteria > Pseudomonadati > Pseudomonadota > Gammaproteobacteria > Thiotrichales > Piscirickettsiaceae > Methylophaga > Methylophaga sp. UBA2513. Next base: position 140,565 of record NZ_DDNT01000010.1, read on the forward strand.
AGGCCCCCAGTGAAGTTGTCCTGTCCGATTTTGCCTTGAATCACTACAAGCTTGTCAGGCTGAATAAAGCTCTGATATTGGTCATAAACATCGGCAAACACTCGCACTTCCAGACGACCACTCTGATCATCCAATGTGATAAAAGCCATACGGCCGCCATTTTTTGACTTCATGGTGCGAATCGCCACCACCAAGCCAGCGGTTAACACTGGCTTTTCATTACGCTGATACCCTTTAGATTCAGGCGCATCCAGTTCATTTATGCGTTTGGGGATGAATTCAGCCAATTCTTGTTGATAACGATCAATCGGATGACCACTCAAGTATAAACCCAGGGTGTCTTTTTCAGCCTGTAATAAATGTTCTTCTGCCCACTCCGCGGCCTGTTCCAGAGGTTCATCCTGACCGCTATCAACTTCCGGACTGAGTCCAAACAGATCATTCTGACCACTGTCTTTATTACGCCGGTGTTGATCGGCGATCTGCATCGCTTTTGTCAGGCTGGCCTCAATACTGGCGCGGTGTCCACCGAGAGAGTCCATGGCACCCGCTTTCACAAGCGACTCCATCACCCGACGGTTAATCTTACGCATATCAACCCGGCGACAAAAATCATACAAAGAACTGAAGGTTTCGCCCTGTTCACGCTCAGACACAATACCGGCCAAGGCAGACTCACCCACGCCTTTAATTGCGCCTAAGCCATAACGAATCGTTCTTTCATCTTCCACGGTGAATTTGATTTTGCTGTGATTCACATCAGGTGGTAGCACCTTCAGTTTCATATCACGACACTCATCAATCAAGCCAACGACTTTATCCGTATTATCCATATCCGCAGATAAGACGGCTGCCATAAACGCGGCTGGATAATGGGCTTTTAACCAGGCGGTTTGATAAGCGACTAAGGCATAAGCCGCCGAGTGAGATTTGTTAAAACCATACTCAGCGAATTTTTCCATCAAGTCGAAAATCGGTCCGGCTTCTTTTTCCTCAATGCCCCGTTTAGCTGCCCCTTCGAGGAACAATAAACGTTGTTTGGCCATTTCTTCCGGTTTTTTCTTCCCCATCGCCCGGCGCAACATATCGGCGCCACCCAGGCTATAGTTCGCCAGGATCTGGGCGATTTGCATTACCTGTTCCTGATAGACAATGACTCCATAGGTTGGCTTCAATACAGGCTCAAGATCAGGATGAGGGTAATCAACTTTTGCTCGACCATGTTTACGGTTAACAAAGTCATCTACCATGCCCGATTGCAATGGACCAGGACGGAATAACGCCACCAAGGCCACGATATCCTCAAAATTATCAGGTTGTAAGCGTTTAACCAGCTCTTTCATCCCACGCGATTCAAGCTGGAATACGGCGGTTGTTTCACAACGCTTCAATAAAGCGTAGGTTGGTTTATCGTCCAATGGTAGATTGGCAATATCGATTTTATCGGCGTCTTCTTTCGGTAGCAGCGTGCGGACGTTTTTCATTGCCCAGTCAATCACTGTCAGCGTCTTCAGACCCAGAAAGTCAAACTTCACCAGACCGACACTTTCCACATCATCTTTATCAAACTGAGAGACAAGACCAGCACCATTGTGCTCACTGTAAATTGGCGTGTACTCGGTCAATACTTTTGGCGCGATAACCACACCACCGGCATGTTTACCGACGTTTCTGGTTAAGCCCTCCAGCTGTAAAGCGAGGTCAATCAGGGTTTTGACTTCTTCCTCATTGTCATAACGCTCTTTCAGCAATGGCTCTTGCTCCATCGCTTTGCTGAGTGTCATCTTTAATTCAAACGGGACTAATTTTGCGAGCTGATCAACAAAGCCATAGGGATGACCTAATACACGGCCGACATCACGCAATACCGCTTTGGCTGCCATGGTCCCGAAGGTAATAATCTGTGATACGTGATCCCGACCATAATGTTGTGACACATATTCAATAACCCGGTCACGACCATCCATACAAAAGTCGACGTCAAAGTCGGGCAAAGAAACACGCTCAGGGTTAAGAAAACGTTCAAACAGCAAGTCATATTGCAAGGGATCAAGGTCGGTGATTTTTAAGGCATAAGCCACCAGAGAACCTGCACCCGACCCCCGTCCTGGCCCAACCGGCACATCATTATTCTTCGCCCACTGGATGAAGTCAGCAACGATCAAGAAGTAGCCTGGGAAGCCCATTTGGTTGATAACATCCAGCTCAATCTGCAAACGCTCTTCATAGCGTGCTTTATTCGCTTCTCTGTCGGCTTCGTCGGGGAACAATACTTCTAAGCGTTCAGCAAGGCCTTTGAAAGATTCTTCACTGAAAAACTGCTCAATGGTCATGCCGTCTGGTACTGGGAAGTCAGGCAGATAATGCTCACCCAGTGTCAGTTGCAGATTACACCGTTTGGCAATTTCAACCGTATTTTCTATTGCTTCAGGAATGTCATCAAATAAGGCGGTCATCTCTTCAGCACTTCGAAGATATTGATGCTCCGAGTAATTCCGTGGACGACGTGGGTCATCCAGCTGACGACCTTCATGAATACAGACTTTGGCTTCATGCGCTTCAAATTGATCAGGGGTTAAGAAACGCACATCGTTGGTCGCGACCACCGGTAAGTCTTTTTCTGCTGCTAAAGCTGTAGCTGCCCGGATAAACCGCTCTTCATCTTCTCGTCCGGTACGAATCAACTCCATGTATAAACGGTCAGGAAACAATGTCTGCCAGAAGTTAAGCTGCTGCTCAATTTCATCTTTCTGATGATTGAGTAAGGCTTTACCCAAAATACCTTCACGACCGCCAGATAAACAAATCAGTCCATCAGTTTGGCCTTGCAACCACTCAGCTTCCAGCATCGGTACACCGAGGTGCTGGCCTTCCATATAGGCTTTTGATAACAGGCGTGACAGATTGTGAAACCCATCCAGGTTCATACACAGCAACACAAACCGCGTGCTTTGCTTGGCGTCATTCGGATCACGCAAACGCAGATCGGCACCTAATATCGGTTTCACACCAGCCTGCATCGCCGCATTAAATAATTTCACCGCCGCGAATAAATTATGATGATCGGTGATCGCAATAGCAGGCATGCCTGCATCGGCCACTTGCTTGACCAAGGGTTTGACTCTGACTAAACCATCAACCAGTGAATAATCAGTATGCAAATGAAGATGGACAAACGATTTTGGCATTAATGTATTAAACCTATTTTCTGTGATTAATTTAGCGAGGGAACTCAACAGGGCCTGGAATTCTATCGCCCAGTGTCTGCCCTACAATCGACTCAGCTTCTGCATGGCCTTTGGCAAAGGCTTCTTCCTGACTCATCGCAGGGGAATAAGGTGACGCTTTTGGTACCCCATTCTGACCTCGTTTTATATAAAGCGTTTGGGTTGGAAACGCAAACTCGATTTCCATTTGATGTGCCAATCTCAGAACATCCAGTAAAAAACGATGGCGTTCTCGAAGCTCGGTGTTCCAGTCCGGTGTCGCCCAAAACACATACAAGAGAATATCTAATGAAGCGGCACCATAATCGTTAAAGTAGACTTGGTAGAGGTCTTTACGCATATAGGGATGCAACTGAATAATGCGTCGAATACCCTCACAAAAACCTTCAATTTTTTCTGGTGGCGTATCGTAGGTGACTGCTAATTTTGTCAGCATACGACGATAACGACGCGCGCCCATATTATCAATTTTGGTGGTGGTTAATATGGAATTAGGCATGGTGACTAATGAGTTATAAAAGGTACGGATTCGTGTACTACGAAAACCAACTTCCTCCACCATTCCTTCGATATCACCAATGACAACCCAGTCACCGATATGAAAGGGACGATCCATCAGCACAGTTAAGGAACCAAAGAAATTACCCAATAAATCTTTAGCGGCCAATGCAAATGCTAAACCACCGAGACCGAGACCCGCTAATAAACTAGTGACATCAATATTCAGATTATCGGCGGCAAATACGATTCCCATCACGACCACAAATACTTTCATACTCTTCGTGATCATGGGTACTAATAAGTCATCGTACTTGGTCTGCGTTTTGCTCACGCGAGCCGTCCAATAGGCATTAAAAATATCGACCAGTCTGAACGCACTCCATATGCCCGAGATCGACACTAACAGTTTCACCGCCACCAACAAAATCAACAGTGCCGTATCAGGTAAACCCAGTAAATTCAGACCTGACCACCACATCAGAGCCATGGCCATTAAACCTAGGGGACGTAATACATCGTCATCTAATTCTGTGTATAAGGCATGTTTCTGTTTACGGCGTTTGATATGCAGTTTTAATAAAAATGCCAGAGATTTGTCTGCAATAGATCCGATAACAATAATCAGAAATAAGCCAATCCATTGCCAATATTCTAATAAGAAACCAGTCCTCAGAAATTCCGGTATATCTGATCGTAATCTGACACTGACGGGTAATGACACTTTTGCTGAAGACTTTTCAACCAGCTCTTTGTTGTGACTGAGTTCATTGAAAATATCAGGAATGGCTTCAATAGATTCTGGACTGAATAACCAATCACCTTGCTCATCAAGCTTAAGCACAATATTGCCATTATCTGTTCTTAGATAGGTATATTGCTTGCCTTTCGGATTTTCAGGAATCTCACTGACTTTTGGCGTCTTGGCGATCTGAATAATATTGTATAGCAGGCGTGCCGTTTCGCGACCACGCTCCGTTCGTATAAGCGGACTGACATTGGATAAATCAAAGGTCGAAACAGCGTGTTCGATCGCACTATTATCCCCTTCAGCCACTTTATCCATCGCTTTGATAAAGTGTTTTACCGTGATTCGGGGCTGAGTCAGATTAAGCTTCTCAACCGTGACATCAACAGGTTTTTCCTGGCTCGATGAACTCTGCATGCCGACAATAGCGGCAGGATTAATTCCGCCGCCAGCGTGGACTGACAAGCTCCATATCATCAAAAAGAAAAACAACGACCTCGTTATCATGTGAGATTTAACTCCATCTCAGGATCAGGTGCGTAATCCATCACGGTTTGCACAGCCTGTTTCCATTCGGCACTTTGTTGTAATTCATGACGAGGCGTCGAATGCCGACCATGCAGGCGCATCAAACGTGCGTTTCTCAACGGATCAGTCGCGTCTTTCAGGCCATCAATTACCTGCTCAACACTACCGGGATTATTGCATACCAGCACCATATCACAGCCGGCAGATAACGCTGCTTCGGCTCTTTCCAGAGGGCCTCCCATAATAGCAGCCCCTTCCATGCTCAGGTCATCGCTCAAAATGGCACCCTGAAACTGTAGTTTACCGCGTAGCATGTCCTGCAACCAAAACGGTGAAAAACAGGCCGGTAGTTTGTCATTATTTTCGTAAACAATATGTGCAGGCATAATGCCTGCCAGCTCAGTTTGACATAAACGGGTAAATGGCAACATATCGGCCTGCAGCATATCTTCCAGATGACGGCTATCAACAGGCAAGCCAAGATGTGAGTCGACTTCTACTGCGCCATGACCTGGAAAATGTTTTCCTACCGCCGACATCCAGGCGCGTTTCATACCCTGAATATAAGCACGAGCGATGTCCGTTACCGCTAACGGATCACGATGAAAGGCACGATCGCCAATCACCTGACTAACGCCATAATCTAAGTCCAGTACAGGTGCAAAACTGAAATCAACACCAACCGATCTTAATTCTGCAGCCATTAACCAGCCGGTTTGCTCTGCTCTTTCCAGCGTCAATTTTGGATGCTGATGATATGCCTTACCTATGGCAGCCACAGGTGGTAAACGACTAAAGCCCTTTCTGAAACGCTGGACACGACCGCCTTCGTGGTCGACAGAAATCAGCAGATGCGGTTGTCTCAGCTGATGGATGTCGTCACATAAACGGGTAATTTGCTCGACTGACTCAAAATTACGACTAAATAAAATTACCCCGCCGACCAGGGGATGTTTAAGCATTTCTTTTTCTGTTTCGCTCAGTTCAGTGCCGAGCAAATCGACCATCAAGGGGCCTAATGCCATAGTGATTTAACCTTATTCGTGGATCCAGACTTTAAGACCAGGGTGAACCTGATCAAACAACGTCACTACGTCCTGATTACGCATACGCACACACCCATGAGAGAGTGCCTCCCCCATCGGTAACTCATCAGGACAACCATGGATATAAATATAACGGCGCATTGTATCAACATTTCCCAGTCGGTTTTTACCGACTTCCATGCCGCTGAGCCAAAGAATTCGAGTCAGGATCCAGTCACGATTAGGAAATTGCGCTTTTAAGGCTGCATTGAAAATTTCAGCCGTAGGACGACGCCCGACAAAAACACTATTGATGGGCTGATTATGGCCAATTTTTGCACGGATCAGATGCCAGCCACGCGGTGTACAACCACTGCCATTCTGCTCACCGGGACCATTTAGCGCTGTAGAAACAGGCGCTTCAAACAAGACTTTATCAGCCTGACGCAGCCAGCAATGTTGCTGTGTCAGTGATATATCCAGCCAGGCTTCATTATCTTTAATCACATCCGAGTTCATCATTCTTTGGCAGAGACTGACTGTTCATTATGCGATAACAACTGGGGATCATCTTCTTCCTCTATGGCTTCAACAATCATGGTCAACGGTTCAGTTTCGTAATCACGTTCAATCGTTTCCAATTGTGGCAATGATTTGCTGACTTTCGTTGATAACTGACCAAAGCGATCCACTTTGCCGTATAAGCCCTGCTTCCCTGCCACACCTTTGATGACCTGATTATATTGATTACTAACTGTGCCCAAAGTATTGCCCAATTTTTGTAATCGTTCAGCGACAATCGCCACCTGATTGTAAATATCCCCTGCTTTTTCGCTGATTTCCCGAGCTTCAGCATTACTACGTTCCATCATCCACAAATTAGAGACCGTTCTCAGAATCGGTATTAACGTGGTGTGAGACACCAGTACAATGCTTTTTTTATAGCCATACTCAAACAAATCCTTGTTATTTTTTAATGCCTCAATATACGCAGGCTCAATTGGCATAAACATCAACACAAAGCTGGGACTTCGCATGCCGACCACATTGGTGTAATCCTTTGAAGCCAAATCATCAATATGTTTACGCACCGCTCTGACATGATCCGCCATCGCCAAGCTGTATGATTCTGGTGTGTCTGCTGACACCGCACGGTCATAAGCGTTAAGGGAGACCTTACTATCAATAATGATGTGTTTATTATCTGGCAGTTTAATCAAATAATCCGTTTGTTTCTGTTTGCCTTCAGCATCTTTAAATGCTGTCTGTACTTCAAAATGTGCATCTTCAATTAAGCCACTCATTTCCAGAGTCCGTCTTAGTTGCGCTTCACCCCAGGCACCACGTTGCTGAGAGTCGCCTTTTAAAGCGGAAGTCAGGTTGTGGGCGTCTTCACTCATTTTCAGGCCAATATCCAATACTTTTTTAATCTCAGCATTCAGATTAGTATTGCCCTTGATTGACGCATCATGCACTTCGTTAATCCGTTTCTGGAACCCTTCAATCTGCTCACGAAAAGGTTTCAAGAGCACATCAATGCTCGACTTACTGGTATCGGTGAATGTTTTGCCTTTTTCTTCAAAAATCTTGTTTGCCAGATTCTCAAACTCTTTAGTCATTGATTGTTTGGTATCTGCCAGCTGCGCCATTTGCTCTTTGAAATGTTCTTCCCTTCTCTCTAAAGTCGTTTTTAACTCGGTATGTTGATTGGATAGTGACTGATAAGCTTGCTGTAAGTCCTGAAACGCCTCTACTTGCTGTTGCAGCTCAGCTTTTTTATCCGTGAATTGCTGTTGTAAAGACAGGTAATTAGCCTGTGCTGTTTCCGATTGTTTTTCAGCCTGATGTAACTGCTGTTTTGTCTGTTCCAATGTTTGATTGAGTTGATGAATCTGTTGTTTCTGTTCATCCAAAGCAGTCGTTAATCGTGACTCAGTAGCCAATGCGGCTTGCAGTTGTTGTTCTTGTCCACTCTGACTCAGCTCTAAGGCGTGTATGTGGTTTTGTAGTTCGGCTGTTTTGCGGCTATGACGTAAAGCAAATACTAAATAAGCCAATGCAGCAGAAACCACAACAACAATTGCCAGTAAACCAATAAGTTGATCAGGCGACAGACTTTCTAACATAGTGATTCCTGCAATATAGAGATGGTGCTATCAGCCTGATACGTGCAGGCTGAACAAGCTCTACAAGATAACAAAGCCAGATAATAATTGCGATATTCGCTAGGGTTTATGTGTCGCTTGATACACGCCCAGCACAGTTAACCATCGGCTTAGTACCAATGGTAAAAAAGCGAGTAACGCTATCGACAAAAAAAGATCATGCTGAGATTGCTTCGGTACCCGCTCTTCCACAATTAGAGGCTGTGATTGCTGTTTGTGGATTTCATCAATGGCTTTAGAAAACTCATCCAGTGAGCCTGCTTCAAAAGCCTGGTAAGGTACGCCCAGTTTTTTAAAGGCTTTGTGTAATTTTCGTTCTGGCATATCAATCCAGAGCAGACTGTCATTATCGCTGGCGTCCAACGTCATGCCTTTCATTGATCGTAGGTAAATCCAATATAAATTCAGACGCATCTTTTTAAAAACATGGTGCAGGTATGCTGTCTGCTCGGCAGAAAAAACTTGGCCACCATCGGAAATGAGTAAAATATTTCGTGATCCACGGTAAGGCTCATCTTTGTACATATTCACAGCCAAACTCAGCGCTTTGAAAATATCCGTTTGAGATAAACCTTTACCGAGTCCACCGGCATTGATCGTCGCCAGAACGGCTTCTTTGTTGTAGGTAAGCTTCAATATTTCAGTTGATTTGGTGCTAAAAAAAACATAACCAAAACGGTCATCTGGACGGCGCCTCACAAACTCAGCAAGATAATCCCTTGAAACTTCGCGTTTGCTTCTACTAATCACAGTGTCCCTTCGAAGAGTATTCCATGGCGGCCTAGCAAATTGGTCATCCATACTGCGGCTACGGTCTAACAGAATGACAAACTCCGCTCCTTGGCGAGTGCGTTCAACCACTTGTTCAGGAATGTAAGGGTTCGCCAGAGCCAGAAGTAGAAAAATAATAGCAACGGATGCTGACAATTTGCTAAGCCATGACAGTATTAAAGACAATGAGTCTCTAGGAATAAACCCTTGCCAAACAACCGTTTTAGTCGTGTTCAGAAACAGCCAGGGTAACAAGGCCAGGGGGAGAAAGTAGAAAAAAACAGGATGAGCCCAATTGAACTCAGTCATAACATCCTGCCAGGCGCAGCCATACAAAAGATCTGAAAATCGTCAGACTAAAATGACAATCCCTGTCAAACATAACTCACTCCATGTATTAGTCGTCTGTTCGTACAAACCACCTATAGGGTAGAAACACCAACAAAATTAAAAACAAGGCTGCACCAGCAAACCAGGCATATAAATCATAATCGATGGTTTGCTCACGGGTGTTAGACTCATCTCGGATAGTATCGACTAGATCCACCGGGTCATTTGGTGATGAGACAAAGGCAAATCCTACCCGATTCGCTAAGGTAGCCAAGTGAGATTTTTTCTGTGAGGACAGGTGTTCACTTCTGGGTTTATTCACATTGACATCCCTATCAGCTCGCATTGAGGCAAACACATCTTCATGCATCACCTCATTGATTCCCCATACGCCTTCAATCACACCTTTGTCATTTGTTTTAGGAATAGGAAGAAGCTCCTCACCACCAATCCCGACTAAGATTCCGTGAATCTCACCTGGCTTACCAGCAAACTTAGGAAATAAGGTGGGATTAATCGGGGGAGATTCATGCCCGTCTGTCAACATCACAATGGTCGGTCTGGGATCAATCTCTTTAGCCTGACGAATAGCGGTATAGACCGCTTTTGAGACTTCACTGGAACGGGCCCAGGCCATATAAGGATTGACCTGCTCAAGCATCTGTATCAAATCATGATAAGACCCACAGACTTCAACTGGGTTCATCAAAATTAAACTTCTGGATTCGCTGAAAATAGCCAATCCCGCATGAGCACCACATGGCATTTCTAATAACGTTCTTCGCGTAAACTCTTTGGCCCACGCTAAGCGACTGACGTTCTCCCCGTCTAGTTCAGCATCTTTCACATTCATGCTGTCGGTGATATCGATGACAAAGATGGCATCCATGATTTTGACATCTCGCTTGACCAGCGGGAACCATAAAGCAGCCACAACAAATATAAACGCCGTCAGCATCACAATGGCTGTTAGCAATATACGTTTTTGGTAACTCACTCTCATGGAAGATCTACCTTGAACGCTTTACTCTCAATTGAACGCTGGCTGCTGATCACATTCTTTTCATAGTTAGGGTTAACAGCCGGATCTTCAGGTACCGCTCTCAATGCCACTTCCAGGTTATAGCGTGCATCCCAAAGGTTGGGATCTAACGCTAAAGCGCGTCTAAAATCCTGTTTGGCGAACTCGATTAAGGGTAACTGACGGGCATCAGCTTCCGTCATTTCCAGCGCTGCGCGTAAATTAATATTGCCGCGATTGTAAAAAACCAAAGGCATCAATTCACCCGAAGCCTTACCCAAAGCAATAGTGAGCTGATCCAAGGCCAATTCATGCTGTTCCTGCTTCTCAAAATCAGCCGCTTTAGCAAAATGTGCACGAGCATCGTCTGGTACATCATCACTCGCCGAGGGTGAAGTAATGTATTGCTCAACCTGTATTTCTTGCCACAATTGCATGGCTAAATAGATAACCGAAGCGGTGCTGGCCAAAATCAATACAATCAACGAAAAACGTAGTGTTTGTAATTTCTTATTCATGGGCTTTTTTTACTCCCCACCATGTATATAAATGTGAACTTGCCAATAACAACATGGCTAACATCGCCAACCAGAGAAAGACATCTTCTTTAGGTTCGTGTGGCAGTGTTTCTTCCACAATCAGTGTTTGATAATGCTGGCGGTCAATTTCAGATAAGGCATCTGCAAAGCTTTCTAATGAGCCAGCTTCAAATGCACGATAAGGCACACCTATCGATTTAAAGAACGTATGTAATTTCCGTTCAGGAATGTCGACCCACAACAAATTGTCATTGTCGCTGGCTTCGAGTGTCATTTCCTGCCTGGATTTAAGATATATCCAGTAAATCGTGAGATTCATCTCACGATAAGTGCTGGCAATCTCTTCTTTAGCTTCATCTGTTAATAATTGCCCACCATCAGACACCAACAAGACAATCCGGGAACCGCGATAAGGCTGGTCTTCAAACATTTTGGCACTGCTGATTAATGCCTCAGCCATATTGGTGTCTGATAAGCCTTTACCCAGAGCATTAGCATTAATCGTTGCTAAAACAGCTTCTTTGTCATAGGTCAACGGTAAAAGATTGATAGCTTTAGTACTGAAAAAGACGAAGCCAAATCGGTCATCAGGACGATTTTTGACAAACTCCGTTAAATACTCCCGAGCCACATTACGTTTTGAATTATCGCCCCCTACACTGACTGTTGCAGCTTGTGCTTTAACAGCAAAAGGATCATCCATACTTCGGCTGCGATCTAATAACAACACGATCTCCGCACCTTCACCAATTCGCTCTCTTTTCTGCTCAGGTAAACTGGGTGAGGCTAATGCCAGGATAAGGCAAGCTATGACGAGAGAAGCCAAGCTTTTCAGGGTGAGATTAATCACACGTGATAAAGGATCGACGGGAACCAGATTCACCCAGGCGACGGTTTTATCCAGATTGTGGTTAAACCAGGGTAATAATGCCAGCGGCAATAAAAATAAAAGCCAGGCATGATCCCATTCCAAACCGGCTAGCATCATGCCATTTTCTCCTTAGCACGACATTTTTTTGCCAGTTCAAAAGAGGCGGAGAATGGTGCTTGTTCCACTGGCTCACGGCTAAAGAAGTGGCTGGCTGACTGCTGGTAAAAGTGTTCAATCTCGTCGGCCAGCGGTTCCAACCAAGGGCATTTCTGCCACAGTACTGACAGATCATTTTTAACAAGCACACGACCTGCGCTGCGATTAAATGCATGGTGCAATTGACGACTGGCTTCATCGGCATTTTTGCGCCCCAGAAAACGCATTTTATTTAACTCAAATACGGCTGTCGCAAATGGCAAACGATGACGTGGCCGTAAACCAAAGTGCCAAGCCAACCAAATTAAGATAGCGACAAATAAAACAGCTATGGCAATCCACAACTCAGTCAGAAGCTGTTGATGGCTTTGTGGCAGTAACACAGCATCGGCACGTGGCTGATATTGACTACCATCCGCATTCGATAAAAATGAACCCAGCTCCAGTGTAGTCGCAGGCACCGTTAAGAACTCTCCTGCTTCTGTGCGAAGTTCTATTTCTGGTGTTTGCACTTCCCGAGTCTGTGCTGGCACATTAATTATCTGAAACGTTAATGTCATCACGGTCCCTTCTGACTGGCGCTTTAACAACTGCAGCCAGGGACCATAACGTTTTTCGACTTGTGGCAGTGAGTGGGCTTCTAACTGACTGCTATCTACGGGTAAATGGATGGTTGCCTGGATCTGGTCACCGACCAGTAATCCCCAGCTACGATCAAAACGAATAGTGACATCTTCCGCAAAGGCGTTTGCTGTCACCAGCGTAAATAAAAACAGAGCAAATAATCGCATTGTCTGTATTCCTATGAGTTTTTCATGGCGTAAAAATATTCGGTCAACTGTTGTGGCGTCACATCGCCCTCAACATAGAGTGGTCTTATGCGATAACGCATAAAACACGCTGAGAGTTGAGAAAAATGGTCGTCCATTTGTTGTTGCCAACGCTTTTTAATACTTGGCCGCATCCAGACGCTGTGCCGCTGACCTGTCTCAGCATCACGTGTTTCTGCCCATCCCGCATGCGAAGGAAAGTGATCGACATCGTCATGCCGCCATACAATCGGGATGACCGTATATTGCGACAATTTGCGTAAACTTTGCTCCAACAAGCTCAGATCAAAACAAAAATCGGAAGCCAAAAAGACCATGGCACGTTTACTGTTAATCAGATCGGTGGCATGTGTTAAGCCTGCCGCCCCAGGTGCTTTTGGTTTAGCCGCATCCATCAGACGCTCAGCAGCAAATGCCGGCATGCTACGTTGCGTGGTGGGCATAATCGTCATGTCTTGGCGCCATTCACTATCAAACGCCGTCATAGCAAACTTATCGCCAATACCAATTGCACTGTGTGCGATCATATGAGCCAGTTTTGCCAATCGTTGATGATTCACACTGGAAACCGTCATGGATTGACTGATATCAGACATTAACCACAACGTGATGGATGAACGTTGTTGATAACGTTTTACCAACCAGCGTTGTTGGCCTTGCTGAGTCACATCAGCGGCTTGATGACGCAAACTGGCACGTATATCCAGACGACGAGGGTCCGGATAATCAAACAAATCCGCAAATCCCGCAAACCGATCGCCACTGCCTAACGCTGTACCGCTATGCGCGCCAGGCACATGACTAAACACCTTATCGGGAAAACGATAAACAAACTCCTGCTGAGGCAGGTTTCTGATAGCCATACAGATTAAGGTGTCGCGATATGATCGCGAAGAGCTCGAACAAATTGCGGCATAATTTGTTCGCGTCGACCTTCATACACTGGAGAAAGGAAGACACGGTGTGTCATGGAAGGTAACAACACGGTATGAATATCATCTGGTAGTACATGATCACGACCATCCAACCAGGCTGCCACTTTTGCGGCTCTTACCATGGCTGACATACCACGAACACTGGCACCGGCCACCACCAGGTCTTCCACATAGATATCAGGCATTTCAATACCTAATTCATGCGGCGTCCAGCTGGCATCCCATAAACGAACCACGTAATTTTCAATTTCAGGTGATACAAAAATACTACGTTGAATATCATGATCCAGAGCATTTAATTGTTGATAGTCCAGTAAAGGTTCACCAATCGTGTTCAGCAGCTGATCCACATCATGAAACGCAGGATCGAAAATAAGTTGACGACGAATCGCGTCATCAGTCGGGCGGCTGATATTTATCTCAAATAAGAAACGGTCACGAGCGGCAGCACTGAGTTCAAATGTTTCTTCTTTTTCTACCGCATTGCGGTCGGCAAACACGACCATATGAGGGAAACGATATTCTTTACCAAATGCTTCAACACTGCGCTCAGCCATGGCACGAAGTAATAATGACTGCACCTGAGGTCTGGCACGGTTAATTTCGTTAAAGAAGAAAACGGCTGTTTCTGCACCGTGATTAATCAATGGGCCAGGATCAATGACCGGTTTACCTTCTGCATTTACCCAAGCACTATAGAGCAGGTCATTCGGCATTAAGTCGACGCTACCCTCAATACGCCCAAAAGCACCACCCAGCGCTTTTGAAAACGTACGTAGTAAAGTGGTTTTACCTACACCTACACCACCTTCCAGCAGCACATGCCCCCGTGCGTGTAAGGCAATCAAAATCAATCTAACTGCTTCTTTTTGACCAACGACAACTTGATTGACGACATTTTCTAACGCCAGCGCTTGTTCTCTCGCTGTCTGTAAAAGCTGAGATTCAGCCATTTTCTCTCCCCTTATTGGTTTTTTTATTTCATCACTCTAGCCAGTCCATTGACATAAAATCATATGTATCAACAAATAATCTTATGACGCTATCATTTCAGACCGCTTTATGAGTTTGCAATCCACACTGACCTACCGGATGAATAGTGCTCAGTTGATGAATCATATTAGAACTTTATCCTAATCTGCGTTCAGCCGAAATATGCCCAGTGTCATCGGGCAAATTTCCCGACACAATAAACAGCGCTTTGCAGATGTCTGGATTACTCCTAGACTAGCTTCATGTTTGTATCAGTGAAAAACGGATGAATCTACAACTCCAACTCTTCGTGCGAATTTTGATTATTGCGGTGATCTGCATCGTCGGCAGTGCATGGTATGTGTTGTATCAAACCAATCAACAAGCACTCAATGAAGCAGAGGCGACGGCGAGCAGGATTGAGCATCAAATCCGACAACAATTGCTACAAATGTTCCAACGTTATGACTTTACACAATCTTTTCCGGATATTGGGCTATGGAACAAAATTGATAGTGTTCCCGGTTCATGCACGCAATTTTTATCCCGCACACAAAGTCGGCAACGCAGTTTATGTAACGCCACTCAGGCATCAAATAAGGATTACCCGATTTGGTTCGGACATTTTTATACACAATTTTTTAACCCAGGCGTGGAAGTAAAACGGTCAGTCAATTTCAATGCAATAAAGTACGGGACGATACTGGTGACATTGAATGTCGATATTGAAACAGCACGCGCCTGGCATAACTTACAAGCTGCTCTTGGCGTACTTGTAGTCACCATCATGGCTCTATGTTGCCTGGTTTTTATCACCATTAATCGCATGCTAAAACCCGCGAAAGATATTGTCGCTGGCCTCGAAAAAATGCGAGCCGGAGACTTAGCAATACGTCTACCGGACTTTGACATCGCTGAATGGAAACGTACCAGTCATGCCATCAATGCCTTAGTCAGTACCCAACAAAATATCATGGCGGAAAACAAACAACTCTCGATCAAGATTATGAATACCCAGGAAGAAGAGCATCGCTACATTTCCAGAGAGTTACATGATGAGTTTGGTCAATGCCTGGCCGGTATCAATGCCGTCACCACATCGGCATCACAGTCGGCTAAAAATACTTGTCCGGAAATAGTGGAGGAGCTAAATTCCATTCGTCACATTACCGGGCATATGATGAGTGCGCTTCGCGATCTGTTGACGCGATTACGCCCCGCAGAGCTAGATGAACTCGGACTGGAAACTAGCTTGAAACAGTTGATAAAAAGCTGGAATCAACGCAGCTCAGGCAAAACGCATTACAGCTTATCTCTTGTCGGTAATATGGATGAACTCGCCGAGACCTTGGCGGTACATACCTACCGAATAGTGCAGGAATGTCTGACAAATATCGCGAAACATGCCAGTGCAGAGCACGCTGAGGTCAATATCAATATTCAGGAAGAGAACGCCCTATCACTCATCATAAAAGATGATGGTGTGGCTGATTTGAGTGCTTTTTCTAGCAGTAATGGCTTGGGACTACTCGGCATTCATGAACGGGTTGCAGCACTGGGTGGTGATCTCAGTCTGGACACACAAATTAATGGCGGACTGGTGGTAACCATCATTCTGCCGATGACTCAAAAAGCGGAAGCCTGACGATGAATAACTCTATACGAATCATGTTAGTGGATGACCATGCGATTGTCAGGGAAGGTTACCGGGCTTTATTGCAAAAACAAGTGAACTTTGAAGTTATTGCCGAAGCCTGTGATGGTGCAGAGGCATACACTCTCTATAAATCACATAAGCCAGATGTGGTGGTGATGGATATATCCCTTCCGGGCCAAAGTGGTCTAAAAGCCATTGAACGTATTCGCCAATTTGATAATCAGGCGAAAGTGCTTGTGTTTAGTATGCATCAAAATCCGAGTTTTGCGATTCAAGCCACACGAGCGGGAGCACTTGGCTACATTACTAAAAGCAGTGATCCTGAAGTACTGATTAGAGCGATCGCCCAGATAAGTGAGAACAAACATACCTTAAGCGCTGATATTGCACAGGCGCTGGCGATGGAGAAACTGGGCCAAGAACAGTCTGCCATTGATGAGTTGACGGTTAGAGAGTTTGAGATTTTACGCCTGTTGTTAGAAGCCAAATCGAGTCAAGACATTGCCGAACTGTTGAATATCAGTCCCAAAACCGTGGCTAATTCCCATTACATTATCAAAAAGAAACTCGGCGTGAATAGCGATATTGAGTTAACTCGATTGGCCATTAAAATGAACCTCGTCAACCTCTTGGATTTGGTTGACGAGGCCAAGTAATCAAGAACGACGTTTAGCGTTTCCGCACTAGCGTGTGTATTGATAAATAAAGGGCTCACTGCCATCAATGTAATACAGGCATTGAAAACTATCTTCTTTGATATTGATCATGTCGCAGACAAGTGTCTCTTTCTGACCATCCTGTTGCCACTCATCCTGACATGAATCACGATATTTTGGTGCTGACGTATCAGTTAGCGTTAAGGTTCTGCCCTTCCGCTGCCATTGATACTGGGTTTGATATAGATCACAACTCGCCTTCTGGCTGGTTTCTTTATAGCTACCTGTGCCATCTTCATTCCACTGTTCAGCACCATCCTCTACCCACTGACACATCTCATCTAGATAAGCCGTATGCCACTGGCCGGTAATATCAAAATTGTCGTTTGTTGCTTCGGGTTTATTCAGCGTAATTAAACTATCAATGCCTACGCCCTTGTCATTCACCATACTTCGATAACTCAATTGCATTTCCATTCGACGCAGTGTGTCTAATGCAGAATACACCTCCATACAGCTTTCCATATTTGTGCCGGGTATCGCACTAAAATCCGTATTTTCCATGAGGTCCACCAGCTTTATATAGTTGATGCTAGAGCTGAAACCTAAAGCGTTTGGCGTTAATTCTTCTGATTCAATAGCGCTTATGGCTTGTTGGCTTTTTTCTCCGCTATAGACAACGACATGCGATCCTTTGATGGCTGCAAAAGTTGGGATATCGATAGGTAAAGGGAGATTCAGCGGCACCTCGGTACCATCCGCCGGAATACGGATATTCGCTAGTTCTGGCACAAGCTGAAGCAGAGACAAAATGCCAGTTGGATTGCTTGTTTCCAAACTTAGTAAAAAGTCGATAGACAACGGCTTGGCTGCATCTGTATCAATATGCAAATCAAACAATGAAAGTCCTAAGCCTTTTATACCTTGAGCCATTCCAGTAACTGCGCCCAGTACCATCGGGCTCATTTGTTTTGATTTGACTT
Source organism: Methylophaga sp. UBA2513 (assembly GCF_002341285.1). Taxonomy (NCBI): domain Bacteria; kingdom Pseudomonadati; phylum Pseudomonadota; class Gammaproteobacteria; order Thiotrichales; family Piscirickettsiaceae; genus Methylophaga; species Methylophaga sp. UBA2513. Next base: position 158,477 of record NZ_DDNT01000010.1, read on the forward strand.
GCGCTTGTTGTAAATCTGGACAACTAAACTCGGCATTGGCAAATTCAGTCCATAATTTTGTCACGCCCGGCGTCAGTTGATCCATATCCAGCGCTACTGCCATGCTTGAAATTTTATCTTCTGCATCCACAACATGATCAGGGATGTGTCCTTGCATGCTTTGCAGAACATTAAGCACTAATGGATGACGTACTTCTAATAACGCACTGACTCTAGCCATGAGCTGATTGTCTTTGACTTCGATATCGTTATATCCCATCAACAGACGAGGTACCTGACTAATCAATTTTAAAGTATCTGCCTGACAGATTTGCATATCGGGATCATTCATCATTTTTTGAGCCAGAGGCGTATCTGAAAAATAGCGTTTGAAATCGTTTGATGCTCTGGAATTATCAGCGACGAAAAGCCCATTCATTAATTTTTCAATATCCAGCATGAAAACTAAATCATTGGTGTATTGCTGTTGCTCACGAATATTGGCTAGATTTTCCTCGAAAGACTCTGGAACAGGTGTTTGTGCAAGACGCTCAGCAGTATCTGTTTCTGTATCTTTATCTGTAATCAGGGTTAAGACAGCAGAAGATTCTGTTGTCGCCAAAACCAATTGCAGATTTTTTTTGTCTACCACCCAACTCAATACAGATTGTTTACCCAGCGTTTTTTCCTGGAAACTAATCCCAGCTTCTTCTGACAGGTTTTTAAACAATGTGACTAACTTTGGCTGATCGACGATGGGCACATTTATGACTGGCACTAGCCCATGTAAATAGGTTGCATAATCGCCTTCAGAAGCCAGACCAAAATAATCGACAAACGCTTGGTAGCTACCATCCGTTTTTTGGCTGTAGTCTGAGAATAAAGCGGTTAAAAATCTTGCGGCGGGTGTATTAGACACTGACAGTTCAGATTGAATGTCGTCCAATAAACGAGTTTCTGTGGGGGAAAAACCAAAAACAGGGGAATCGGCTAAAAAAACAGCGAGGGATTTATCAAGCGTTCCCCCCATGTAAAATGCCGTATCAGCAGGTACATACTGCAAAAGCGCTGATGTTTTTGTCTCCTCTTGTTTGTATTGCCATATGAGGAGCCCAGCAATAACGATAAGGACTAGTACTAAAACTGCTTTTTTCATCACACTTCCCTGTTCGGTTCAAATCAAGCTCCACATGGTGCTATAAAAAAATGACAAATAAAAATCGTTTTTGCAAAAACGTTAAGTACTTTGCAAAAAAAGACCTACTGACTTTCATCAGTAGGTCTTCATTCAGTTAATAATAAATGTGTGAGGGGTTAAGCCGCTTCACTTTTACCATCAAAATCATTACGAATCAGGTAATCAAAGGCTCCCAGTGCTGCACGAGCGCCATCTCCCATTGCCATAATAATTTGTTTATATGGGATAGTAGTGACATCACCTGCGGCAAATACACCCGGCAAAGATGTTTGGCCATGATTATCGATTTCTATCTCACCAAATTTACTCAGTTCGATAGTGCCTTTTAACCAATCGGTGTTTGGCAACAGACCAATCTGAACAAACACAGCATTCAATTCAACCGTGTGCTGTTGTTCAGTGGCTCTGTCCATGTAAATCAGCCCATTGACTTTGCCATCATCTCCTGTGATTTCAGTTGTTTGGGCACCAGTGATGACCTTAACATTATCCAAAGAGAACAGTTTTTTCTGTAACACCGCATCGGCACGTAACTCACCGTTAAATTCAATCAATGTCACATGACCGACAATACCCGCCAAATCAATCGCGGCTTCAACACCCGAGTTACCGCCACCAATGACCGCAACAGGTTTACCTTTAAATAAGGGCCCATCACAGTGAGGGCAATAAGCGACGCCATGACCACGGTATTCTTTTTCACCTGGCACACCCAGCTCACGCCAGCGAGCACCAGTAGCAAGGATCACCGTTTTACTTGAAAGCGTTGCACCACTCTCCAGTTCAACATCGATCATCTTGCCATTCTTTTTCAGACTGCTTGCACGTTGAAGATTCATCACGTCTACCTCATATTGTTTGACGTGTTCTTCTAATGCAGCAACCAATTTTGGTCCTTCTGTTTCTTTGACAGAAATAAAGTTTTCAATCGCCATGGTATCCATGACCTGACCACCAAAGCGTTCAGCCACAATACCTGTACGAATACCTTTACGTGAGGCATAGATAGAGGCAGAAGCACCCGCTGGACCACCACCAATAATCAACACATCAAAATCTTCTTTTGCGCTGATTTTTTCAGCTTCACGCTTCACTGCACCTGTATCCAGTTTGGCGATGATTTCAGGCAGGCTCATACGGCCTGAGCCAAAATTCTCACCATTCAGGTAGACCGTTGGCACCGCCATAATTTTTCGCTGGTCCACCTCTTCCTGATATAACGCACCATCAATCATGGTATGCGAAATATTCGGATTATGAACGGCCATTACGTTTAATGCCTGAACGACTTCTGGGCAGTTTTGGCATGAAAGTGAAATATACGTTTCAAAGTGGTATTCCCCTTCCAGCCCTTTAATCTGGTCGATCACTTCCTGATCGAGTTTGGTTGGATGCCCACCGACATGTAGCAGAGCCAACACCAGCGATGTAAATTCGTGCCCCATCGGAATACCGGCAAAACGAATTTTTTCTTGTCCATCGGGCTGTTTGATCTGAAATGACGGCTTACGAGAATCGCTGTCAGCATCATCAGCAAAAGTGATGTCACCTGACATATCAGCGATTTCTTGCAACAAATCGCGCATTTCAGTCGCTTTAGCACTGTCATCTAGAGCCGCAATCAATTCAATTGGGCGTTTGATGTTTTGCAGATAACCTTTCAGTTGTCCGGCGATATTTGCATCCAACATAATAATTTACCTTAATCAAAAATAATTTTAGTGACACTGCCCGGGCATTTGCCCGGACAGGTCGATATAGCCTGATTAGATTTTGCCAACCAAGTCTAATGATGGAGACAGAGTCTCTTCACCTGGCTGCCAAGAAGCAGGGCAGACTTCACCATCATGTGTTGCAACATATTGTGCTGCTTGCACACGGCGAACTAAGTCTTTAGCGTTACGACCAATACCCAGATCGTTAATTTCAGCAGCTTTAATCACACCTTCTGGGTTAACGATAAATGTACCGCGAAGTGCCAGACCTTCTTCTTCAATCATCACTTCAAAGTTGCGGCTGATAACACCAGTTGGATCACCAATCATTGGAAACTTAATTTTTTGGATGGTTTCTGATGCATCGTGCCATGCTTTGTGAGTGAAGTGTGTATCAGTTGATACTGAGTAAACTTCAACACCCATTTCTTGCAGTTGAGCATAGTGGTCTGCAACATCACCTAGTTCTGTTGGACAAACGAAAGTGAAGTCAGCTGGGTAAAAAACGAAAACAGACCATTTGCCTTTCAGATCATCGCTTGAAACTTCGATGAATTCGCCATTGTGATAAGCATTCGCCTTAAACGGTTTGATTTCTGTATTAATCAGTGTAGACATTATTTGCTCCTTAAATTTTGCATTAGTGTCGTAAGTGACAGTTCGCATTGTAGTCGAGGCACATAAATAGGTACAACGACTTAATTCTATTAGTATGATTGATAAAAACGATTAAACAATCGGAAAAATAAAAAAAGCCCTTGAAGTCAAACTCCAAGGGCTTTTTTATTATTATTTATCAATCTTAACGATTGCAAATATACATGGTTACTTCGAAGCCGAAACGCATATCTGAGTATTCTGGTTTAGTCCACATAATCAATTCCTCTTAATTTAAGACGTTGTTTCTAGGGAAAACAACGTAGGTATAGACTATCTAAACTGACAAAATGTCACATCAGGGTCTTGCTTGATTCATCTCAGGATTATTCTTATTAAAATAAACGGGATTATTCAGCGATACATGAAACTAGCGCTCAGTAGAATTCAACGCGTTTAATATATGAAAAATCGCATCGCACAACAATTGAAGGTCAGCAGTATCAATAATGTAAGGTGGCATGATATAAATCATGGTTCTGAACGGTCTGATCCACACACCCTGTTCGACAATAAAGCCTGGTAACCAGTCCATCGCATCATCAAGTGGTTTCTTTAGCTCAACGACACCAATGGCCCCTTTTACCCTGACATCCTTAACTAATTCATGATCACGATATTTAGTCAGCTCGGTATTCAAACTATTTTCAATGGTGGATACCTGCGTTTGCCAGTCACTCTCCAGTAACAAATCAATACTGGCAGCTGCCACGCGACAAGCCAGTGGATTCGCCATAAAAGTGGGACCATGCATCAATACACCCGAACCATCTGCAGCAATACCGTCAGCCACCTGCTGATTACACATCACCGCTGCCAGCGTCATATACCCACCGGTAAGGGCTTTACCCATGCAAATAATATCTGGCACGATGCCAGCCTGCTCGTAAGCAAACAGTGAACCGGTTCGCCCAAAACCAGTGGCAATTTCATCAAAAATCAATAGGATATGATATTCGTCACATAAGGCGCGTATTTGACGAAGGTACTCAGCGCAATAGATGCGCATACCGCCGGCCCCTTGAACCAAAGGCTCGACGATGACAGCAGCTAATTCGTGGTGATGTTTTTCCACCAAATGTTTGAAATCTTCGATGTAGCTATCCTGCCAATCAGCATCATCTCGACACTCAGGTGCAGCAGCAAATAAATGTGTCGGCAGCACTTTTTCAAACATTTTATGCATGCCATTAACAGGATCACAGACTGACATCGCACCAAACGTATCGCCGTGATAACCATTTCTGAATGTGAGCAAGCGATGTTTTTCAGGTTTATTCTGAGCAAACCAGTATTGAATAGCCATCTTAATAGCCACTTCAACAGAGACTGAACCTGAATCGGCTAAAAATACATACTGCAAACTGTCATCGGTTATCTCTACCAGCTTTCTGGCAAGATTGACTGCTGGTTCATGCGTTAAACCGCCAAACATGACATGCGACATCGTATCAATCTGCTGATGTGCAGCCTCATTAAGCTTTGGGTGATTATAACCATGAATAGCTGACCACCAAGATGACATACCATCAACCACTTCACGACCATCAGCCAGAGTTAATCTAACGCCTTTTGCTGATGTCACCTCATGTAATAACGGTGGGTTTGACACGCTGGTATAAGGGTGCCAGATGTGGGCGGCATCAAATTCAAGATTACTTAGTTTTGTCATGTCTGTTTTACATAGTCTTAGAGCTGGCTCACCGTTTTTAATTCAGAGAGCTAAAAACAAGAATGCCCGCATTGAGCGGGCACTTTTGAGAAATAGTGTTTCGTTTATTTAGTAACACTGAAGCTCTCACCACAGCCACATTCAGAAACCACATTAGGATTTCGGAATTTAAAACTCTGATTCAAGCCTTCGCGAACAAAGTCGAGTTCCATACCATCGAGGATTGGCATAGCGTCTTCGTTAATAACCACTTTGACATCACCATGCTCAACCACCACATCGTCAGCGGCCACTTCGTCTGCATAGTCAAGCGCATAGCTATAACCTGAACAACCACTTTTGACGACGCCAATTCTTAAGCCGACACCCGATGCACGTTTTGTCATCATATCTCTGACACGATTAATGGCAGATTCAGTCAATGTAATCATATTTTCACCTGTAACATTCAGTGATTAAGACCATAAATAATTGAGAACGTTTGATTCTGATTGAAGAATATCAAAGGCTTCTTAATTAGATTCACTCATTTAGATCTGTAAAAGTGATAAGTCGAAAGTTTGGGGCAAAGAGCAAACTAGAGCATATCAAATGCGATAACTTTTTCGCCGTTTCTACTCTTTTCAAAGTTAGACACGACTTGTGCCAGAGTGATGCCATCAAGATATACACGAATCTGATCACTTAAGCTTTGCCAAAGCTCATGGCTTAAACACTGCTCATGACCGTGACAATTTTGTCGACCTTCGCATTGTGTGCTATCGACCTTCTCATCAACTGCCGATATGACATCTAACACCGTTATGGTATCTGCTGCACGACTTAAACGATATCCGCCCCCCGGACCACGAGAGCTGCTCACAAGACCTTGCTTTCTCAACCTTGCGAATAACTGCTCCAGATAAGAGAGAGAAATACCTTGTCTTTCTGAAATATCTGCCAGAGTTATTGCGCCTACGCCATAGTTCAGACTGAGGTCAAGCATGGCGGTCACAGCATAGCGACCTTTAGTGGTTAAACGCATTCTTACAAATCCAGAATAAACTTAATCGTCTAAAGTTTACATGCCTGACTATTTTAGTCAACTTTTATTCTCTTCGTTGTCCTTGTAGATATCACACCCTTCTAAATCCGGCATTTCAACGTCAGGTAATTCACCACCCAGACGATGGATTGTTTTGCACATCACATCAACGCGCTTATCCATAGCGTGAACATGCTGAATCAGTCCATGAATGGCCGAAGCCACCGGGTCCATGGTTTTACTTGAGGTACCATAGGCATCAAAACCAACCGACTGAGCTAGTTTCTGACGTTGTTTTTCATCTTCACTCAAGTTGGTTTTCACTACCCTGCCCGGCACGCCCACAACGGTATCACCTGAGGCAACATCTTTAACAACTACGGCATTGGAACCAATACGGGCACCATCATGAAGCGTAATGGGACCAAGTACTTTTGCACCGGCACCAACAACAATATTATTTCCAAGCGTAGGATGGCGTTTCCCCTCTTTCCACGATGTGCCACCCAGGGTGACACCATGATAAAGCGTCACATCATCACCGATTTCTGCGGTCTCACCAATGACGACACCCATACCGTGATCAATAAAAAAACGGCGACCAATCTTAGCGCCGGGGTGAATTTCAATACCGGTGAACCAACGTGAAATGGAAGAAATGAACTTGGCGAGCCATTTCCAGTTTGAACGCCACAACCAATGACTTAGACGGTGAAACTGCAGCGCATGTACGCCGGGATAAGTGGTGACAATTTCAAATACATTCCGTGCTGCCGGATCGCGATCAAAGACACAAGAGATATCTTCTTTGATGCGTTCCCAACGGCTTATTTTTTCTGTCATTCTTTCCTCGCTTTGGTTTCTGCTGCACGCAAAATACCATGCATAATCTGTAATTCGTTTCGATCCATATCCGCTCTGTTAAATAGTCGGCGTATACGTCGTAACAGGTTACGTGGGTTTTCAGGGTCCAGAAAACCGATGGTCGTCAACGAACGTTCAAAATGATCATATAAATGAGCTAAATCTTCTGAAGTTATCGCCTCACGCTCTTCACCAATACGACCAAAATCAATATTAGGCTGGAAGCTCATTCTGAGTTCATAAGCGACGACCTGGACTGCCGCAGCCAGGTTTAGAGAACTATAATCTGGATTAGCAGGAATATTGACTAAATACTGACATCGATCGATTTCATCATTGGATAAGCCAGAATGTTCACGACCAAACACAATAGCTATATGTGTATCATCATCGAACTTTTCAAGTTGCGTCACTGCTTCACGCGGATTCATCACTGGCATATGCAAGTGACGTAAACGGGCACTCATCGCAAAAGTATAGTGACAGCCTGCCAATGCATCATCGAGACTATCATGTACCACCGCACGGTGTAAGACATCATCCGCACCGGATGCACGTGTTGTTGCTTCAGCACTTGGGTAAATTTTAGGCGAGACAAGATGTAGATTTGTGATCCCCATCGTTTTCATTGCCCTGGCTGCCGCACCGATATTACCGGGATGCGTTGTACCGACAAGCACAAAACGAACATTATCCAGCGACTTCATTAGAATTCCTTGTTATAAACATGGCATCACCATAACTAAAAAACCGGTAACGCTGTTGGATGGCATGTTGGTATGCCTCCAGAATGTGTTTTTTACCTGCAAAGGCTGAGACCAGCATTAACAGTGTGGATTCAGAAAGGTGAAAATTCGTTACCATGGCATCAACGCTTCTAAATTGATAACCCGGATAGATGAAAATATCCGTTTCTCCTTGATAAGCCGTAATCTCACCGTTAATGGATGCTGACTCTAACGCTCTGACACTGGTAGTGCCGACAGCGATAACCCGGCCACCACGTGCTCTGGTTGCTTTTACTTGTTCTGCCACTTTATCACTGACGGCAATGACTTCTTTATGCATCTGATGAGAACGCACATCATCCACTCTGACCGGCTGAAATGTACCAGCGCCAACATGTAACGTGAGCTCAGCTGTTTCAATTCCTGCTTCACGAATTTTATTCAATAAGGCTTCATCAAAATGTAGACCCGCTGTAGGTGCAGCCACGGCTCCAACATTCCTGGCATAAACCGTCTGATAACGATCTAAATCCGCTTTATCCACTTCCCTTTCAATATAAGGGGGTAATGGTAATCGTCCATACTGATCAAGCGCATCTATCACAGAATGAATATCGTGAAACTTCAACTCAAATAAAGCATCATGCCGCCCGAGAACTTCCGCATCAAGCACACCTTCAAGTTGCAAATGACGACCGGCTGCTGGCGATTTGCTACTTCTTATATGCGCCAGTACCCGAGTTTCATCAAGCACCCGCTCTATCAACACTTCAACTTTACCACCACTATCTTTGACGCCAAAAAGGCGAGCGGGAATCACTTTTGTATTGTTAAAAACCAATAAATCATCAGGCTTGAGTAGTGATAGCAGATCGGTAAATTGGAGATCCTGGCGCTGACCGCTATTCCCTTCCAGAAACAATAATCGACTGGCAGTTCGGTTCTCTGAGGGGTATTGGGCGATTAGCTCTTCGGGCAAATCAAATTGGAAGTCACTCGTTTTCATGGGCGCGATCATAGCAAAATGTCTATCAAAACAGCATTTAAATCATCCATGTCGTCCAGCTTCAGCGAGAATAACGTTCGCTTTAGCTATTACTATCAATTAGTTAGATTTTTCAGTTAAGAACAAATGAAAATCACCCTTCCAATACTCAGGGGTAGACGTTATAATTTCGCGCTTAGGTTGCCGGGGTGGCGGAACTGGTAGACGCGCCGGATTCAAAATCCGGTTTCTTCGGAAGTGCGAGTTCGATTCTCGCCCTCGGTACCAACCTAACTCTTCTCAGCATCAATCAACTATCCCTATAAATCTGTATACACCAATCCCTATAGAATGAACGTAAATTGTTGATTTATTTTCAGTGGCTCTATTAGCACAAGCCCGACTTCACTCTATATGCACTCCCAGGCTATTTGTATAAATTAATCTCCGTGTGGCTCGATGATGGGTGGCAAACACCCACTTGGATGACATCAGGGGTGTAATGTTTTTTGTAAGTGGGGATCTGCCATTGAAAAAAAGCGGGTATCCAAAAGCAACAATTGAAGCCGAGGAGAGTAAGAGAGAGGTGTAACTGATACCCGCGATTCAGAAAATATAGCAATGAATTATGACTATTTTATGAATCGAAAAGAATTATTACCCAGCGATGTGTGGCCCCATACTTTTTATAGTTCGGCGATTCTCTACTTTTATCACTTAACGTTAAGTGATGTAACCACCTCTCTCCCCTTTCAAATAATTCAGCCCATTTCCATCTGAAAAACTTTGTTCTAGATCCTAGGCAGTCTGTTTTTCGAGTAATCTTTTTATCAAAGCAAAAGACACCGGTTTTTCTTCTATCATCGCGCTAGCAGGTAGCGTGACTTCTTTGCCTAATGCTGATTTATCTTGTGTTGTCACGATAATGATTTTGGCGTGCTTGGTTTCTTTATTTTTACTTATGGCATCGACAAGATGTGCCACATTCATATCATCCATTTCCCAATCGACAATGATGAGGTTGGGTTTATAGCGGCCTGTCAAAATGAGGGCATCAAATCCATTGTCTGTCACATGAATATTGGTCGGCAGCCCTTCCTGCCACTGTAGTAATTGTGATTCGTATAACCTCAATAGTTCGCTGTCTTTATCAACAAGTAACACCGTTAATTCAGCATGACTATTCAGTGTTGATTTGCTGGGTATTGCTAATTCTTGAGGGATCGGTTTGCCTAGTTTTTCTGCCAGACGAATCACTTCATCTTCAGAAATTCGTCGGTGGCCACCCAGTGTTTTTACAACATTAATCAATCCTTGATTTGCCCATAGCTGGATTGTTCTTGCTGTCACGCCGAGTAACTTAGCGAGTTGAGTAGTAGTAAACAATCTTTTTTCCATATCAGTCACACCATATTATGTTGTGTACAATAGTTTACACTAATTTATTCTTTTTTTGATTTTACGCTTAGATGACAAGGATAAGTAAAATTAGTTATGAATTTGAACGCATTGACTCTTCTATTGTACTAATATGAAATAAATTAGACTTTGCTGAAGAGGATTCACTATGGATACAAGTTCTCATTCCTTAGAAAACTTATTTCTCCAATTAGGCTTGGATAATAGCCCGGCCGCGATGGATGAATTTATTGTTGAGCATAAACTGCCTCCAGAAAAAACGATTGAGGCTGCGGAATTCTGGACAGCCTCACAGAGGGCGTTCATCAAAGAATGTCTCTCAGAAGATTCTGACTGGGCAGAAGTTGTCGATCAGCTCAATGTGTTACTGCATGAATAACTAACGGATTGAGCGATAGGTTTCAGTACGATCACGTTTGGTGAGTACTATTTGCCAAAGTTGGCCTTGTCGTGATTTAAAAAATCCAGCGCAGCTCATCAAATAATATTTCCACATACGGTAGAAACGTTGGTCATATTTTTCAGACAGTATTGGCCAGGCGGCCTCAAACCTATCCCACCATGCCAGTAATGTCAGCGCGTAGTCTTGTCCAAAATTATGCCAATCTTCTATCACCATGCGTTTATTTAATACATCAGCAATCTGCTCAGCTGATGGCAGCTTGCCATTTCTAAAAATATATTTATCAATCCAGGGGTCAACCCGATGAATGGTTTTATATATACCGATAGTATGCAAAAGGAATAAACCGTCTTTTTTTAATAAACGATTCACGGTATCGAAATAGATCGGATAATTTTTTTCGCCCACATGTTCAAACATGCCAACCGAGACTATTTTGTCGAACTCACCCTCTAGATCACGATAATCTGTCAGACGAATTTCTACAGGTAATCCTTTACAGCGTTGCTGAGCGAGTTTTTGTTGCTCTTGAGATATCGTTATCCCCAATACTTCAACGCCATAATGTTCAGCCGCATGACTTGCAAGACCACCCCAGCCACAACCAATTTCCAATAACTTTTCGCCTGGTTTGAGTTGAAGTTTTTTGCAGATCAGATCTAATTTATCCAGCTGAGCTTGCTCCAGCGTATTGGCTTTTTGCCAGAAACCACATGAGTAACTCATCGTCGAGTCGAGCATGGCCTCAAATATATCATTACCGATATCGTAGTGTTGTTCACCCACCTGATAGGCACGTTTTTCAGTTTGTAGATTAAAGAAGCGGTGTCTAAGACTTTGAAGAATCAGAGCAAACTTACCCACGCCCACAAGGTTTTCTTCAATATTAGCGCGCATGATGCGATAAAAAAGCTCATCCATTCGCTCACAGTCCCAGAGACCATCCATGTAGCTTTCCCCGAAGCCTAATGAACCTTTCGTTAAAATCTGAGAGTAAACATCACGATGGTGAACTTGAATATCCCAAGGATTGCTGCCGTTAAAACGAACATCACACTGTTTGGCTAGCTCACGTAAAACTGCAGGCGGAGACAAAGAAGCCTGACTGGATGTTGATGAATTATAGATGTCATCACGATTATCATACTGCTCGAATCTAGCCATGCTTTTCCCTACCTCCAGAGAGTGAGCCTGAATAAATTAAAGAATTTGATTAACCTGTAAATTACTTGTTTAGACAATATATTACAATCCGTGTAATTACGTACAGACATAAAAAAGCCCGAACAGACCGCGTCATGTTCGGGCTCTCAGAAGCATGATTTTTATTCTGCTTCTTTTACAATTTGTGCTTGGTGGTAGTTTTGTAAGCCCATTTTTTCTATCAAGCCAAGTTGCGTTTCTAACCAATCAACATGCTCTTCTTCAGAGTTTAAAATATCCTGAAACAAGTCACGGGTGACATAGTCCCCGACAGATTCACAATATTTAATGCCTTCTTGTAAATCGGGGATGGCATCTAATTCGAGAGCTAAATCACTTTCGAGCATTTCTTTTGTATTTTCACCAATACGCAGTGCACCTAGATCTTGTAAATTTGGCAAACCTTCTAAGAATAAAACTCGCTCTGTTAATTTGTCTGCGTGTTTCATTTCATCAATAGATTCATGATATTCATGTTCGTATAGGTTGTGCAGACCCCAGTCTTTATACATTTTGGCGTGAAGGAAATATTGATTGATAGCAATTAGCTCATTCCCTAATACTTTATTTAAGTATTCGATAACTTTTTTATCGCCTTTCATAAACAACCCCTTAATTTCATGTAAAGTTGCCATGATTATCGTTTGTCTGAGTCAAAAGTCAAAGCTAAGCGACTGTTTTAAAAATAAAATCAGAATTATTATCATCTAGATTGGGATATATACGGCAGGGTTGTTTGGACGATGAAAGATGTCTAAAGACATGATAAACACAAAAAGACCTTTATGTTTATCAACTTAGCTAATTGAACAGAAACAGATACTCAGTTATTGAGCGGGAATAATAGTTACACACTGAACTGAGAGTGATAATGAGAATGACTTATAGTTAACTAAAATACTTTTTACTGTGCGGGGAATATTAGCCCTCTCCGGAACATGCACTGGGGATAACATCCGTTTGTTCAAATTCATTTAGCAAACGATTAACTTTGAACTGACACTTCCCACAACATGCAGACGCGCCGGTTTGTTCACGAATGTGATGCAGTGTATTTGCACCAGACTCCATGGCTTCGTTGATGGCGTCTGAGTTCACATTGTTACAGATACATACAATCATTGCAGTACTCACTTGAGGTTTGATGTTAATGATAATGATTGTTATTTAATGAGTCAATTATATTTTTAGATTATTCCTCAAAAAAATAATGACTTTTTCACAAAGCTCATACAGCAGTGCGTTATGCTTACACTGAAGGCAATCAAAAAGTAAGGACCGAGAGATGAAGATCAACCCAGCAACCGTTCTCATCGTCGAAGATCATCAAGATCTGGCGGCAAATGTAGGGGACTTTCTAGAAGAAGGTGGCATGACTGTCGACTTCGCTGCCGATGGACTGACAGCATTAAAACTATGTAGTCAGAACCATTATGATGCTGTTGTGTTAGACGTCATGATGCCAGGGATTGATGGCTTTGAAGTCTGTGAACGAATTCGTGGTGAGCTACAACTTGATATGCCTATCGTAATGCTCACAGCCAGAGATACACTCAATGACAAATTGAGCGGCTTTGAGTATGGGGCAGATGACTACCTCATTAAGCCTTTTGAGATGAAAGAATTAGAGGCAAGACTGACCTCACATATACGTCGTCATAGAGGAGAAATGGATACAAAATCATTGCAAATTGCCGATATGATTTTTGATCCTAAGACCATGCGTGTGACACGAGCTGGTGAAAATGTCCGCCTTTCACCCATCATGCTACAGATTTTGAAAATTCTTATGCGTGAATCACCAAAGTTAGTGACACGGGAAAAGCTGGAAACAGAGATATGGGGTGAAGATACCCCTGACAGTGATACGCTACGTAGCCATTTATACAATCTTAGAAAACTGATTGATAAACCTTTTCAGCAACATCTGCTACACACTATCCCTGGCGTAGGATATAAGCTCTGTGAAGAGAAAGATCTATAAGAGTTAGCTTTCAATCTGTGACTTAGGAAAATGGACGCTCACCTCTGTCCCTTTTCCAATTTCACTGGTGATGCGTAAATGCCAGAAGTAGCGATTGCATAAACGTTTAACAATGGTCATTCCTAAACCATAGCCCTTTTCATTATTATCACGCTCTCCGCGATAAAAAGGTTCAAACACATTTTTAACTTGTTGCTCACTCATCCCAACACCACTATCAGCAACAGAAAATCCCTGCTGCCAAATTTTGATAATCACATGGCCTTTGGGCGTGTAATTAAAGGCATTACGCAACAAGTTACTCATCAAAATAGACACTACCGCTTCGGGTGCCTTAACCACTAATTTAGCTTGTTCATCAATATCGACGGTTATCGACTTGTCTTGGAATAGTGTCTCCAGTGTGTCCAACTGTTTCAGGGCCATCGCATTAATATCAACATCCTGAACCGGTAGCACGGCTTTTTCTTCCCTCGCCAGTATGAGCAGTGTTTCAATCAATGCTTCCATGTCATATAAGGTGCGATAAACTCGGCGCATCGTTTTATCATTAGCTACATCGTAACGACGCTCAAGTAATTCCATGGCACTTCTTAATACAGCTATTGGGGTTCTCAGTTCGTGACTGGCATCTCGTGTGAAATGGCGCTCCCGATCAATAAAGAGCTCAAGACGCTGGGTAAACTGATCCAACGCGCCTACTAAGCTTGATACTTCATCGTCGGGGATATCACGTAGTTCTTGCAAATCCAAGTCCGGTAGACTGCCATCTTTGATTTCGGCTTGTCTCACCGACTTGGCTAACTTCACGATGGGCGACACCGCTTTATGCGATTGACGGTACGCTATCCAGGCCAGGATATATAACACCACTAACACGCCAGCGAGCGGCAAAATACCAAATAAAAGTGCCAGACGGGAGACTTTTACTTCATCAAAAATCAGATAAAGTCGGCTATTACCTTTGTCTTCTATGTAGAGAATGGGGGTTTCTTGATTTAATCCAGCTCGCTGATAACCAGGTGACAGAGGCACTAATTCTCTAGGTAAGGAAGAGTAGTCCCCATCTGTGACCAGATAGGTTTTTAAATTCATTGTATCTGGTGGTGGAAAATCAGGATCTTTGTCACGCATTTCCCAAAAGTGCTGAGCTTCACCTTCTAATGCCTGGCGCACCAGCACATCTTCAACCATGATTTTTGCAGCATAAATACCACCGACAGTGACAAGACTAATTAATAGAACCTGTATAAGAAAAACTTTAACTAACTTGGCTTGGAGGGTGGATTTATTTTTCAGCATTCACTACTCATCTTTTCTCGAATAAATAGTGTCCGACAAGCCATTGGTTTCCATTTTCATATCCAAACAACTCTGCACACGCCATAAAAAACAAACGCCAGCGCTGTAACCAGGTTTCCGCTTGGTCGCCATAAACATCTCGGAATAAACGTAGCACATTCGCTTCATTTTTATCTGTATTTTCCAGCCAGGCTTCTGCTGTTTTCTGATAATGACTACCATTAACTAACCAGTGTTGCTGTATGGATAATTGTGATTGAAAGTACAGCAAAGTATCGGCAGAAGGCATGAGACCACCCGTAAAGAAATAGCGCCCCATCCAGTTATCTTCACCTTCAGTTTCAAATGGATACACCACTTCCCGGTGACAGAAAATGTGCACAAATAACTTGCCTTGCAGCTTTAGCCAGTCTCCAATCTTGTCGAATAAACGCTGGTAATTACGCATATGCTCAAACATTTCAACTGACACCACACGGTCGAATTGTTGTTCCAGCTCTAAGTCATTCACATCACAGGTAATCACCTGAACATTACTCAAACCACGATCTAATAATTGCTGTTCGATATATTGGCGTTGTGAATGTGAGTTAGACACCGCTGTTATCTTGGCAAAGGGCAGTTTTTCTGCCATGTATAAGGTCAAAGAGCCCCAACCACACCCCAACTCAAGAATGTGTTGGCCATTGACTAACTCTGCCCTCTCCAGATAAATGCTCAGCATGGCTTCTTCTGCATCATCGAGGGTCAAACAACTGTTTGTCCAGTAACAACCACTATATTTAAAGTGCTTGCCTAGTACTTCTTTATAAAACTCAGCAGGCACTTCATAGTGCTGCTCATTCGCAGCATCTGTTTCTATGGCGATAGGACTTTGTTTTAGTTGCTCAATGCATTGCTGTTTACGTTGAGTTAATTTATCTGGCTCTGAAGCGTATTCCTCTTTTAGGCGTTGTTTCAGTAACTGCCTTATTCCGATTCGAATCAAGCTGTCAGGAAACCACTTCTTTTCTGCCAAATCAATCATACCCATCTTTCTTTCTCCACGGAATAAATGCACTGGTTGTTTTTTGATATTGTCGGTATGCGTCGCCACGACTTCGGATAGCTTGTTGCTCGGTGTAAGGAATCCCTGTGATGAAGTACAAAAAGGCAAACATCACAACAGGCATTATCCATAGCCACTCGCCACCAGAAATGCCTATGGCCATGATGGGGTAACTAAACCAGTGACACCATTCAAAAAAGTAATTCGGGTGACGTGAATAAAACCAAAGCCCTTTCTCACATACTTTGCCTTTGTTAGCGGGATTCTTTTTAAATTCGGCAAGTTGTTTATCCGCTACGTAGACCCCGACCCAAGCTCCAAACGCGAGGGCTAATGCAACAACAAGCCATACAAGTTGAAAAGTCTCTACCTGAGCTAACCACCAAATCGGCAAGGTAAAACCCCAGGCTAAAACAGCCTGAAATTGAAAAAAGAAAAAATGATTCCGATGTGCTTTGTCTCCCCAATACTCACGCAGATAACGATAGCGCCCGTCTTCCGGTTCTGAAAAAACACGTGTGCTGAGGTGAATAAACAAACGTAGATACCAAAAGCTCATTAATGCAGCACTGGCTACTCGTAACACGACATCACCCTGCATCTGCGTGGCATACAGAATGGGTAACCCCATCATCAATCCAGACCAGAGAACATCCACCACGCCAGCATTATTGGTTCTTCCTTCATATATCCAGCCAAACAGCATGGTAATACTCGCAATCAGCAGGCCGAGTTCAAGCATGTTCAGTCTCCTCTTTATGTCGCCAATGGTTTGCAATCTGCATCAACAAAGGAATCCACAAAGCCCAGCTGATTGATACCACAGCTAGTGCCAGAAAAGGTGTATTCAGACTGACTGCACCGGCTTCGCTACCAGCATAATAGGACAGTGGAGCAGCGACTATGCACAACAATCCCAATAAAACAGGCTTCCGTTGCAGCCAGCTTAATGAGTGATTCAAGGTCAACATAAAGTTGATCCACAAACATCCTATCCACCAGGGAGCAACATGAATAAACGTTTTATCGATGTAATTCATGAGATCCAAGTTGAGCCAGACAGTATCTAAGAGCATCCCAGCGGAAAGCCCGAGCAGAATCAATTTGATATCTGTTTTTTTCCATGGACTCAGGGCTAGCTGGAAAATGATAAACAGCGCTGTCGCTAGTAATGCGTAATGACTACTGTTGGCAGCAGCTGAGAAAATACTGATAAACCAAACTAGCTGGAAAGCAATAAAGTTGAATACATTAACCACGTTGTGGAACCCACTGTGCCTGTCGCGTATCCTGTTTACTAAACAGTAAATGAACATCACTGATACTGCGTTCAATAAAGCCACCTTCGCAGTAAGAAAGGTAAAACTCCCACATTCTTATAAAACGCTCGTCATACCCCATCGCTTTAACTTGCTCTTCCTTATCGAAGAACCGTTCACGCCATACCCGCAATGTTTGCGCGTAACTCGGCCCAATGTCTTCCAGATTAGTTAATCTCATCTGTGCTTTTGCAGCGGCATTGACCAAAACACTGACACAGGGAATAAAACTACCTGGAAAAATAAACCGTTTAATAAAATCGACTGATTTCAATGATTGTCGATAACGGTGATCTTCCAGCGTAATCGCCTGAATCACCGCAACGCCATTCGCTTTTAACAAGTCACTGCAACGTTGAAAGTACTCATTAATAAAATGATGCCCCACAGCCTCAACCATTTCGATGGAGACAAGCTTGTCATATTGGCCTTCCAGATCACGGTAATCTTCCAGCAACACGGTGACTTTATCTTGCAGGTTGTATTCTTGAACGCGACGAACAGCATAATCATATTGCTGTTGAGAAATCGTGGTGGTTGTTACCCGACAGCCATAGTGGAGTGCTGCAAACACCGCACAACCACCCCACCCGGTACCAATCTCCAGTAAGTGGTCATCTGGTTGCAAGTCTAACTTGTCACATAAGCGGGCTAATTTGTTAGTTTGAGCCTGCTCTAAACTTTCAGCAAAGTCATAATACAGTCCAGATGAATACATCATATGTTCACGATCCAAAAACAACTCAAACAAGTCGTTACCCAGATCATAATGTGCAGCAATATTTTTACGGCTGCCGTCACGCGTATTTTTCCTTAACCAATGCACGCCTTGCATGACAACACCAGTCAGCCTGGCCAGGCCCTTTTCCATACCATCTACCAGATGGCGGTTTCTGACTAACAATCGTATTAATCGTGTTAAGTCATCCGTTTGCCATTCACCATCCATATAAGATTCTGCTGCACCAACAGAACCACCCAGAACAGCTGCTTCAAAAAAATGTGGGTGTTGAACAAAGATATGACTTTTTAATTCGGCTTTTGGATCTCCAAATTCCAGACGACTATCAGCCATTTCGATGACTAAAAAACCTTCTTTGAAGCCATCCAATTGCTTGCAGAACAGAGTCATACAAAGACGATGAAACTTGCTGATTCTTAATTCACTTTGTCGAGTAGCATGAATGGGAGGTGTCATGATTTATCCTTCAAAGCTGGTTTGTCTGAGTATGTACGGTTATCAGATGAATTCTGCGGATGGCTATAGAAAGGCACTCTTCGAATCCACAACTTCAAAGCATGCCAATAGATCCGCCAGATAATCTTGAATGTTTGTAACGGGTAATCCCGTGGTAAGCGAGACATACTTTGTTGGTCAAGAGGCTGGCGCTTTAGCATCATATCTGCAGTGAATTGTTTTTCATTATTGCGAAATAAATGCATATCGATACTCAGCTCATCTTCACGCCAGAAAAATCGCCACTCATATTGAATATCCATGGGCATAAAAGGTGAAATGTGGAACTGTTTATCGAATGTCGATATCACAGATTGATCTTGACTACTCGGCTTCGCTTTTAATACATAACAATAGCGTTCATCCCAAGGTGTGTTGTTGATATCCGCCAGGACATACTCAAGTTGCCCCTGATGATTCACACAAAAATAAAAACTGACCGGATTAA
This sequence comes from Methylophaga sp. UBA2513, assembly GCF_002341285.1. Classification (NCBI taxonomy): domain Bacteria; kingdom Pseudomonadati; phylum Pseudomonadota; class Gammaproteobacteria; order Thiotrichales; family Piscirickettsiaceae; genus Methylophaga; species Methylophaga sp. UBA2513. The sequence continues at coordinate 177,662 of NZ_DDNT01000010.1, forward strand.
ACACAAACCCTAAGTAACGTGGATGGGTTAACAGATAAACTTGGCCGGAAAACTGCTCACCCGTCCGTTTAAAAATCAGCGACTCAACCGTCGTTTTTAAATCACCATTATGTCGGCCTAAATAATCCTTACGCTTAAAACTAATCAGATTAAAGCGTTCTAATGACCACCAACGGTGACGCTCAAAAACAGACGCTATTTCATCGACATCCAGCATTAACATGGCAATCGGATATTGAAACTGGTGGCGTTTAGGCTGAAAACGCGTGTGGTTCACCTCACCTTTCATCAACGCAGTAGAGAACATTTACAACACCTCGCCATTAAGCTGCTGAACCACTTTCAATGCACTTTTTACTCCATCCTCGTGAAAGCCCCAGTCCCAGTAAGCACCACAGAAATACGTATGCCGTTGGCCGGAAATATCGGCCCAGCGTTGTTGCGCGGCTAAAGTTTTTTCAGTGTAAACCGGATGTGAATAATGTCGCTCTACCAGCACTTTATCAGGAGAGATACGAGCGGCAGAGTTCAAGGAAACAATAAACTCGACCGGAGCATCTAATCTCTGCAAGGTGTTCATATGGTACGAAACGGTGCATTGCTCTTGCAGATCAGGGCTGACATGAACATTCCAGCTCGCCCATGCAGCTCTATTGCTTGGCAGTACAGATTCATCTGTATGCAACTGCATATGATTGCGCTGATAATCAATATTTCCTAAGACCGTTGCCTCATCATAGCTGGAGTCAGCAAGAAGTGATAAAGCCTGGTCAGAGTGACACGCCAAAACGACAGCATCAAACATCTGCTTTTCACCATTAACAGACAAGATAACGCCATCATCCGTGCGTTGAATATTTTCGACGGGAGAATTTTGATGAATCTTTCCACTAAAGTGATGAATAAATTGTTTTATGTACTGATTGGAGCCACCCTCGACGACACGCCACTGAGGTCTTTTCATTAACGACAGCATTTTATGATTTGCCATAAAAGACACCAGATAACGAACTGGCATATCTAACAAGCTAACGGATGGACCAGACCATAATGCACATGCCATGGGAATAAGGTGATCGTGAATGAACACATCACTATAACCATGCTTCTTAAGATACTCTCCTACAGTTTGTGTGTTACTAGGTTGCTTGAGAATATCCGGTGATGCTTTATAGAACTTGATAATGTCGGCAATCATCCGATAAAAAGCAGGATTGATCAGATTTTTTCGTTGGCAGAATAATGTATTCAGACTCGTCGCATTGTACTGCAGTCCAGTATCAGCATTATCAACACTGAAACTCATTTCAGTATCGATGGCCCTTACCTTGAGTTCGCTTAGTAGCTGGCTGAAGTTTGGATAGTTGTATTCATTAAAGACGATAAAACCGGTATCAACTGACCATGATGTGCCTTCGATATGGATCTGATGGGTATCGGTATGTCCACCAATGTAATCATTCGCCTCGAATAAGGTGACATTATGCTGCTTTGATAAATACCAAGCGGCAGTGACACCTGATATTCCGCCACCAACAATTGCAATATTCATTGGCTCACCTTGTTGAGTTGGTGGTCGCGCTTTTTGACTGGTATCGTTCTCGTATCCCATATCAAGCCAAATTTATTCATCAAGCAAAGCAGGTAAAAACTGATATCCACTTCCCACCAGTAAAACCCTTGTCTTGCCGACGATGCATGATAGTGATGGTTGTTATGCCAGCCTTCGCCCAGCGTTAAAAGTGCTAATAAAAAATTATTACGGCTATCATCGCCAGTGTTGTAGCGGCGCTTTCCCCATTTGTGAGCGAGAGAGTTAATCAGTAATGTTGCATGTAGCAGGATGACCGTCGAAATAAAATATCCCCAAACCACCATTTGCCAGCCATTCGTATTCAATCCCGGATTTAGCCAACTTAACCATTCACCCAGACCAAACAAACTCAGCGCCAGCAACAATGGAATTGCTATATCAAATCTGTCCAGCCAACGTAGTTCTGGATAACGAGACAAATCCTTTACAAGCCCATAATCAGCGTGGAAGTGGCGTTTGGTCAAAAACCACCCAACATGGCTCCATAGAAAACCCTCTCGTGGTGAATGAGGATCTTGATTGGTATCCGCATGACGGTGATGGTTGCGATGATGTGCCGCCCACCAGATTGGGCCTCGTTGAGTCGAGGCAGCACCGATAACTGCAAATACAAACTGCACTGGTCTGCTTGTTTTAAACGATTTGTGAGCAAAATATCGATGATAGAAAGCGGTAATAGCAAACATTCTGACAAGATAGAGAATCACCGCTGTGTATACGGCTACAGCTGATATCCCCACCAAAAAAACAGCAAGACAGGCTAGATGTAACACGATAAACGGTATGATTCTAAACCAATCAATCCTGTCATCAGCTGCGGCATATCGGATGCTACTATCACTATCAAACCAGTATCGTAACGATTTCATATCAGTCCTTCTAAGATAGTGGATAGCGTATTGAGCAATCTGTGAATTTGATGTGAAACAAGCTGTCATGCGGCTTCACCTTAAATTCACGCTGTGAAGATTGTAATGCCGTTGTGTTTAATAATTAACCACTGAGAGAGAAATGCTGAAATTTTTAGTCGCGATGATAACGATGTCTGTCTGCACCACGCTGTTAGCCGATGTTCGCTTCCAGGATACTGTCAAAACGACGTCATCTACATTACAAAAATGTAATGAAACATCCATCACAGTGATGGCATTTGTTGATGTAGCGGACGCTGCGTTTTACCTGCCAGATTGCAATTTTTTACCTGACATCGCAGGTGAAAAACAACTTTCTTTTTATTACCATCGCTCAATTACAGCTGATGATTTTATTGAAGCTTCAGAAACACTTCTCGAGCGTAATCTGACAAGCACTGAGTATTCCAAGATTGAGGATGAGTTAACCCGCTTTAATGCCAACTACCAGGATGTGGAAGATGGCGACGTATACGATATCAGGAAAACAAAGAGCGGTTTATATCTGCTAAAAAATGGCCAGCAAATTTCCCACAGCTCTTCAATTGAACTGGCAAACTTTTACTATCAGATCTGGTTTGGTCCCAAACCTTTTAACAAGGGCATGAAAGAAACGCTTCTCGAGCGATAGAAGCTGCATTACCCTACGTCAGAGTCAGCCACTAATCTATGTGCCGTGCCCACGGTCTTTTTCTTCCAGATGAGGCCGATTGTTAACACCAATAGACCACTCATAATACCCGGCAGTCCCTCATAGACAGCGTTATGCAGTTCAAAATAACGCCAGGACAATGCCACCATCAGACCGATTAACATGGCAACGATACTCAGGCGCTGGCTAGGCCTGAAGCCCAGACATAACGCGACAAGCAATGGGGCAAAAGCGCTAGCCAAACCAGACCAGGCAAATATCACTAAGCTGAACACACTCTCTGAACTGGTCAGCGCCCATAACAATGCGACCGTCACTATCCCAATCGTACTCAGCTTAAGGATCAAGGTATTTTCGATATTATGAGGCAGCAAATCGTGGGTGACCGCCGCTGAACAGTTAAGGACCAAGGAGTCTGCCGTTGACATGGTGGCGGCAAATACACCCGCTAACACCAACCCCACCAAAACTGGTGGCAATAACTCCATTGCCATAGTGGGTAGCGCCAGTTCAGCATCAAACGATGCCACATCACCGAGGTAAACACGAGACAGCATCCCTACGCCAGTCGCCAGGCAATAAAATGCTGTAAACCACAGGTAATACCAAAGGCGTGCACGCAGCATTTTATTATCATGACTTAATGCCATAAACCGAATCATGATATGTGGCTGTCCGATAACTGAGAACCCCGCAAACATCCAGCTTAGCGCAAATAAGACACCACCAGTTAATCCAGGAATCACTAAATCTTGAGGGAATAAATTGAGAAAGCCGTCCACTTGATCCATTTGTTCAATTGCCGCTGATGTGCCTCCTAATGAGGATACGGCGACGATTAGCATCAGAGTCATCGCCACAATCATGACGACGGATTGCGCAGCATCCGTCCAAATAGAGGCTCGTATACCGCCAGCAAAGCAATATAAGGTCACCATAATGGCACCAATAATCGCACCGGTGTATGACGGCCAACCGAATAAAACATGTAGCGCTTTGCTACCTGCAACCAATTGAGCGCCCGCATAAGCCAGCAATAACACAAGAGAAATTAAGGCGATTAACCTTTGTAGCACGATATCATTTTGCCCATACCAGTTACTTAACACACCAGCATAACTTGGTTCAGCACTGTCACTTGTAGCACGACGCAAACGTGAATGGACAAACGTGGACGCAATTAAATCACCCAATATCCAGCCAATCATTATCCAAATAGACGCCAATCCTGTTGCATATGTGTAACCACACCAATGAACATATAGCCACTGTTATTGGTTGCAACAGCAGATAAGCCGACAAGGCTGGGGGGAATATCACTACTGGCAAGATAATAATCTTTTTTAGTGCCACGGCTGAAAAAAACAGAACTTACGCCAATAGCAACAAAAATGGCAAGAAATCCTAAAAAGCTCCAAATCATGGCATTCTCCTTTTGCAAAAACCACCGCGCAAGGAGGCTTAGCTTTCAACTGTGACTTTCAGTAAATTTTCCAGTTCAGGGTGGTTCTGCAGCGGCTCAAGTGCAGGATCGTCTTTACATTGTTCACGATAAGTATCGCTACACTGAATCGCTTGCTTGAGATAACGGATGGCTTCATCAAACTGATTCAATGCGGTGTTAGCACACGCCAGTTGATAGAAGGCATGACCGTTTTCCGGATCAGACTCCAGAGCTTGATGACAAAGATTGGCAGCCCATTGAGGCTCGTCCAGCTCGAGCACCGCATCTGCTTTATAGGTTAAAGCTTCTACATCGTACGGCCTTATCGCCATGATTTGATCATAAACGGCGATTTTGTTGCTTGGACTGGTTTCCTGCCCCGCACGTAACCACAAGGATTGAACTTCTTGGGTATGTTCAATTTTCTCGCGGTTCTCTTCAATTTGCTGGGTTTCTTTGCTGAGTTGCTGCTCAATAGCATGAAGTCGTTTTTCATACTCATTGATTAAGCTGTTAATTTCCTGATCGGCCAGCGTATGCACCCGCTCTTTAATTTCACGAATCGATGACCACCCCACTAATACCAGTACGGATGAAGCTGCAGCAATAAGATAGAAAAAATAAGTGACAGTATCAGTGGCATATCCGACAGCTCTGTCTGCAGCTGACAGTTCTTTATCCACTGTCATCTGGATCATTTCAGCACGCTGTGCTGCCATATCGGTACGAAGCTGCTTCAACTCATCGAGCACATAACGCTCAATAAATGGGGTATATAAAGGCTCATTAAGGGCATCAACAGACTCACGCATCTGTTGTTCTGTAGGTGCCTGCTCAGCGGCAAACAGCTGAGCAGGTATAAGTAAGACAAGAAATAAGCTTATCGTTATGAAGCGAGGCATATGGCTCTACCATGGTCATGAATCTCTACCAGCACACTGTGCAGGCTCTTAATCGCATCGTCATAATCATCTTCGTTGATAATGAACTGCATATCAACCTGACGCATGGATTGATGCATCGCTAAGACACTGATGTTTTCTTTGGCCAGTGCCCCAACTGTTTTTGCCAGAATACCAGGAATTTTCATATCACTGCCGATCGCAGAAACAATGGCCACTTGTTGCTGATTGATTTCAGCATCCTCGAACCGCTCTTGCAGTGCATTTCGAATACGTTTAATCGTCTTCAAGTTTGCTGATAAATAATGCGTGATCGTGTTGGCATTAATATCTTTAGAGATGATATGTGCATTAAAGCGATGGATAGTTGCCAATATCTCACGATCATACACATCAATATTGCCCGCCATATCCTGGTCGAATAACTCAAACGCATACACGCCTTTACAGCCAGCAATGATTTCGACACATGGGGTGGCGCTGACATAATCGCCGGTAATTAATGTACCCGCATGCTCGGGTTCAAACGTGTTACGTACACGAAGAGCAATCTCGTTTCTACGCAGGCCTTTGGCTGCTTTAGGATGAATGGCTTCCATACCTAAATTAGCTAATTGGTCTGCGACATCATAATTCGTTCTGCCGATAGGTACGGCATTGTCTTCACCCACCAGTCTCGGGTCTGCACTGCTGAGATGAAATTCTTTATGAATGATCGCTTCGTTTGCTTCAGTCAGCACCGCAATACGACTGAAGCTCATTTCACTATAACCACGGTCAAACGTCGACATCAGACCATCATCACTGTGGGCGTAACCAGTGACTATAGGTAGTTGTTTTTTCAAGTCAATATCTTGAAAGGCGACTTTAATACGTTCGTCCAGCGGTAAATGTTTGTCTGTTTGCCAACCAGTTAAATCAACAAAAATGGCATCAATGCCATCACGTTTTAGTAGCTGGGTCATATTCCATGCACTGTGTGCTTCACCAATACTGGCCAGCATTTCACGGACTGTTTCAAGATGCATATCCAGCTCAAAGTGCCCATGCTGACAGAGTCTTTGCAAATCGGCTAAGCAACGTTCAGCATCATCTAAACGTTCACCAATGAACTGATTAGCACGCTCAAGATTGTCTGGTTTTTTGTAAAACGTTTCATTGATGGCAAAGATTTTTTGCTTCAGATCTTCGAGAGCTTGTTTCCAGCTGTCATCATGTAGTCCGTTTGCAAACAAGCCGAACACACCTGGTTGTCCGGTCTTTTTATGTTCCAGTAGCAGGTCGGTAATGCCGCCGTAAGCTGAAACAACAAATATACGATTGTAGAGCGAGTCGTTATGAACCGGTTTCAGAATAATGTTATCGCGCACAGCAACGTAGTCGCTCATAGAAGTGCCGCCGATTTTTTCTACCGTATGAAAACTCATTGTAATCTCTCTATTTCATCCTTCTGGGATTGGATATTGTTTACTGCCAAGGCGGCAGTTATGTAAGTCGATTGGCTTATTCGCCAGAGAAAGGCATCGGTTATGAGAAACCGATGCCTTGGCTCAATTTAGTCACTGATGGTGTCTGCTTCTAATTCGTAAGCACCATCTTTGTTATGAACTTCTGTGCCATGAAGCGGTGGATTAAACACGCATGCCAACTTCATTTCTTTAAAAGCACGAAGCATGTGTTTGTCGTGTTTGTCGAGGTTATATAACGTACCTGGCGTGATAGCGTATTTTTTACCATCATCCAGTGTTTCAACCTCACCTTCACCACTAATGCAATACACAGACTCCAGGTGATTTTGATAATGCATTCTGAAATCAGCACCTTCGTAGATAGTGGTGATATGGAAAGAAAATCCCATATTGTCATCTTTTAACAGCAAACGAGTACTGTCCCAGTTGCCATTAGGATCAACGATTTTACGATCCGTTTTTTCTGCTTCTTGAAGTTGTCTAACAAGCATTTCATATCCTCTGGTTCATTAATATTCGGAAGTAAAACGGGTGTCTGGGCACCCGTTTTATGTTCATAAGCTTATGATTGACGAGTCATTTTCTCGACTTCTTCACTCACTGAATAATCACCTTCGAAATAATCTTTTTCTTCTGGAATATTGTCAGCCTTGGCACATACTTCTTTGATTGATTGCTCAAGGATATCAATACCCTTCTCTAAGTTTTCTTGTGTGATCGTGAGCGGACATAAAAATTTGACCACATGATCATCAGTACCACTTGTTTCGATGATCAGACCTTTCTGGAAGGCGTTGTGGGTGATTTTTCCAGCAATTTCACCGCTCACACAATTAATACCACGGAACATGCCACGACCATGTGAGTTGAAGTTACCTTCACCATACAACTCAACGATCTTATCAACACGCTTAGCGATGTAATCACCTTTCGCTTGTACTTCTTTAGCGAAAGTATCGTCTTTCCAATAGTTATCCAGTGCCGCTTTTGCTGTAATGAAGGCAGGGTTATTGCCACGGAATGTACCGTTGTGCTCACCTGGTTTCCATTGATCTAACTCAGGCTTCATCAACACAATAGCGAAAGGTAAACCATAACCACTGAGTGATTTAGAGACAGTCACGATATCAGGGTAGATACCCGCTTCCTCAAAGCTGAAGAATGTGCCTGTTCTACCACAACCGGCTTGGATGTCATCAATAATTAGAAGTACGTCATGCTTCTTACATACTTCAGAAAGACTTTTTAACCAAGTCATTGAACACGCATTGATACCACCCTCACCCTGCACAGTTTCCACAATGACAGCAGCAGGTTTATCTACACCACTGCTTGAATCAGAGAGAACTTTGTCTAAGTAGTTAGTTGTATCAACATCATCACCCATATAACCATCATATGGCATACGAGTGGCACCACTGAGGCTCACGCCTGCACCACCACGGTGATGTCCATTACCTGTGATAGCTAAAGAACCCAATGTTTGACCATGCCAACCATTAGTAAAAGAAATGACATTTTCCCGCCCTGTATATTTACGAGCTGTTTTTAACGCAGCTTCTACAGCATTGGTACCCGTTGGACCTGTGAACATAACAATATAGTCAAGGTCACGTGGCTTAAGAATATTGTTGTTGAAACTCTCTAGAAACTCACCTTTGGCACGAGTGTGAAGATCAAGACCTTGAGTGATGCCATCGTTGTTGATGTACTCAAGCAATTTTTCTTTGAATAGATCGTTATTGTGACCGTAGTTCAGTGAACCTGCACCGGCTAAGAAGTCTAGATAGGCATTGCCTTCTTCATCATAAATAAACTCGTCTTTTGCACGGTTGAACATGCGAGGGAAAGAGCGGGCATAAGAACGTACTTCTGATTCAATTTCATCAAAGATTTTCATAGGTTATTTTTCTCCTAGTAATATTTTTTTCGTATCCTGATATCTGTATCTATTCTGCTATAGCTCGAATGGACCGACTCTGACCAACATTTCTGTCTCATGTTGACCTGCAAAATGTTGTTGGCGATCAAACATCACTGATCGGTTTAGCTCCGCATCAAGCTTATTGGCCAAACTTTCAAATAATGCCCACGATGCACGATTATCCGGTGTGATAGTGGTTTCGATAAATTTCACATTCTTACATTGCTCACGGATCAGTATGTGACGAAGCATTCGGCTTGCAAGCCCTTGTCCTCTTGCTTTCTCGCCCACAGCGACTTGCCATATAAACAAAGTGTCAGGTTTCTTAGGTAAAACATAACCAGAAATAAAACCGACCAGTGTTTCATTCATTTCAGCAGCTACAGATGTTTGGGAAAAATGACTGCTCTGCAGCAGATTGCAATACATAGAATTGGTGTCCAGAGGAGGACAGGCAGCAATTAATTCGAAGACAGAAGAACCGTCTTCTGCTGTAGGTTCTCGGAGGGTAATGGAAACATTCTCATCGTTATTATTTGTCATTTATAAATAGCTCTATTATTTATATCTCTATTATTTTTAAGTCACAATAAACCTGAAATTTATCTAATAAAACTGCATATTTCTTATTAAACAGCAATTTAAATAAAGTAAGTCAGGCTGTTAATGATTTGATATATATAGTACACTAAATAAATATATTGTCCAGCCCGAGATTATCAACGTATATTCAATAGATGACATTACAGTTACAAGACAACAAACAATGGCTCTGCTTCGCCATAGAAGATGAAACTTACGCTCATGCGGTAGATAAGGTGAGGGAAGTTCATGACTATATCACCCCCGTCCCTGTACCGGGCTCGCCGTCATATGTAGACGGGGTACTCAATATAAGAGGAGAGATTGTCACTATTGTATGCAGCAGAAAACTGCTTGGTATTGCTGATTCATATGATGCGCGCCACATCATTATTCTGGAGTCAGATAATGGCTTAGTCGGAATAAGCGTCGATGAGGTGATAAGGATTACCTTGCTGGATTTGCAAAATATGGTTCATGTTGAACAAAAAAATACATTGAGCCCTATATATGCAACCGTAAAACATAAACAACAGCTAATTATATTGGCCGACTTTGAGCGTTGTTTTAACCAATTGGAAAATTATGAGTAAAACTATCGGTTTAAATTTAGATGCAGTTTATAATCTTGATCTGACTGATAAGCAGAAGGATCACCTGTTGAACCAAATTGAAGAAGTTTTAATCGCTTTAAGGCGAGTTATTCGTGCAACTGATTTGCACTCTAAATATCTGGCAAAAACCACCAGCTTAACTGCACCACAAATTCTGCTTCTGCAAAGCCTCAGAGATAAAGGTCAGATAACCATTGGCGAACTGGCCAGTGAGATGAGTCTTAGTCAGGCAACGGTAACGACAATTGTTGATCGTCTGGAGAAGCGTGAACTGGTTTATCGAATGCGTTCAGAATCAGATAAGCGCAAAGTACATGTTCATCTGACTGATAAAGCATTGGAAATTCTGAAGAACGCACCGATTCCTCTCCAAGAACAGTTTACACGACAGTTTGGCGATCTCCAAGAGTGGGAACAAACCATGATCATTTCTGCTCTGAAACGGGTAGCCCAAATGATGGATGCTCAGCACATCGATGCCTCACCTGTGCTAGATATTGGTCTGTTAGATCGGCATGATGCTCTACTCGATAATCATGCCGCTTTTCTAGACGAAAAAAATAAGACTTAGTGGTCCAATAATAAACGTAATTGCTGTGCAGGCATTGGATGACTGAAAAAGAATCCCTGAAATTCTGCACAGCCTAACTTCCTTAAAACTTCCGCTTGCTCACTGGTTTCAACACCTTCAGCGATCGTACACAGTTGCAAATTATCCGCTAACTGTACAATTGTTTGTGCTATGGCACAGTCTTTTGTATTTGAGACAATTTCCTCTACAAAAGAACGATCGATTTTTAAAGTATCAATAGGAAAGTTCTTCAAATAACTCAGAGAAGAATAGCCTGTACCAAAATCATCAATTGCCAGCCGCACGCCCAACTTTTTTAACGAAAACAAAAGTGGAATAGTCTCAGCAGTATCTTTCAACATGGCTGTTTCCGTAATTTCTAATTCAAGCGTTTCTGGTGGTAGATCAGTGACATCCAAAGTATTTTTTATCGTATCTAACAGATAAGATTGCGTAAACTGAGACGCCGATAAGTTCACAGCAATACGGTAGGCACAGCCTGATGTTTTCTGCCACTCCCTCACTTGGAGGCAGGCTTGCATCAAGACCCAGTTCCCAATTGATAAAATGAGTCCAGTACTCTCGGCCACTTCAATAAATACATCCGGTGTTAATAAACCCTTTGTAGGGTGACGCCAACGAAGTAATGCTTCAACCCCCACAATAGTGATGCTCTGAGCATCATATTGCGGCTGATAAAACACCTCAAACTGCTGTTCAGCCAACGCTATTCTGAGATCATTCTCCATCTCTAAACGTAATTTAAGATAGTTGTTCATACTTTCAGAAAAGAACTGATAATTATTTCTTCCCTTTTCTTTAGCATGATACATAGCCACATCGGCATGTTGTAATAAGGTCTGAACATTGTGACCATCATCAGGAAACAAGGTAATGCCCATACTAATTGAGATATGTAAAAACTTATCACTAATCAGGAAAGGCTCAGAAAACGCTTGAATTAAACGCTGAGCAATTTCAGCAACCTGCTCGACCCGGCCTACATCATCCAATAAGACAGTAAATTCATCACCGGCCAAGCGAGCAACACGATTATCAGCATCATAATTTGCTTTAGCGACGACATCTGAGTCTCTGACACACTCTCGAATTCTGACGGCAGACTGACAGAGCACCTCATCCCCAATGTGATGACCATAGGTGTCATTGATATATTTGAAACGATCTAAATCAAGAAACATCAGAGCAAATTTATTCTGATGGCGTTTTGCACTGGCAATGGCCGTTTCTAACTGCTCAATGAAAAGACGTCGATTTGGTAAATCTGTCAGCGTGTCGTAGTAAGCATAATAAGTAATCTCCTGCTCTGACTGTTTTCTTGAGGTAATGTCATGCAAGGTACCTACCATACGCCATTGACCATATTCGAAACTAATATCGGTCCGCTCATTCACAAATAACACGCTACCATCGTTACGAATAATCCGGTATTCAATATCATATGACTGCTTTTCGTAAACGGCTTGTTTGAGCGCCATCATCAAACGTGGCCTGTCATCTGGATGCACTTTTTTTAGCGCGGTTCGAACTGTCAGATTGGTTTCTTTTGAAAAACCCAGCATGTCGAACATATCTGATGAGCATTCGAGAAACTCGGACTCAAAATCCCACTCCCAATACACCAGATTGGCGATTGACTGGGCCTTAGCCAATTTATTTTTATTCAGGCTCAGCTCTTGAAGGGTTTTGTTCGCCTTGAGAATATAACGAACCCGATGTTTAAATAGCGGCCACTTCAATGGTTTGGTGATAAAGTCGGTGGCGCCAGATTCAAAAGCCTGTTCAATATCTTCAACATCATCCAGTGCTGTCACCATCACAATGGCACACTCAGCACCTTTCGGCAGAGCACGCAGTTGTGCACAGCACTCAAAACCATTCATGCCGGGCATCGATACATCAAGTAATGTGATATCAGGTTTATGCGTCGTAAATTGAATGATCGCTTCTTCACCCGATGCAGCTTCGACAATCTGTAACTCACTCGAGGTCAATGACTGAGTCATGAGCATACGTGTGGCGGGATCATCATCCACTATCAAGACTACTTGCTTTTTGATGGTATTTGCCATCAAATCCCCCGCCACTATTCATCTAAGAAAGAAGTCAATTCAACATAATGCGTATCTAGTTTATCTATATATCCCCCGACCTGGTCAAGATTATTTTGTCTTGCCAACATTTCTATTTGTTTTGCTAACTCGGCAACAGCCGAAGCGCCAATATTGAGTGAACTGGATTTCAAGGCATGTGCAGATTTAAATAATTGCTCTGCGTTTTGATTTTTATAGGCCTGTTTGATTGCCTGGATGAGACTTGGAGTATGCTCCATATAGACCTGAAAGATTTGCTCAACCATCTGTTGCCCACTTTCCCCTGCCATAGCGCGAATATCATCCACAACACGCATATTAAGTATAGAGTTTGAGCCCTTGGCGTCATCAAGATTAGTTGATTCTGGCAACTTTTCTTTGGTATATCCTAAGAATTTAGTTAATAAATCCACCAGCTTATTGAAATTAACTGGTTTAATCAGAATATCGTTTACCCCGGCAGCATAGAAGTCAGATTTAACTTGTTCATCATCATCCGCAGTTAACGCAATAATGGGGACTGTCAGCTTCAACCCCTTTCTGATTTGTTGAGTCGCTTCGATACCACTCATCATCGGCATGTGATAATCCATTAAAATCATGTCATATTCACTCACACGACAAGCGTCTAATGCTTCTTTGCCATCGCTCGCTAAATCCACTTTACAATCAAGTTTTTCTAGCATGTTCAAAGCAACGGATTGATTGACTTCATTATCTTCTACGACAAGTATTGTTTTGAGTGCCTTTTCGGCAGATGTTTTTAGCGAAGATGGTTTTTCTTCTGGTAACACCGTTGACCGAGAAATGACTTCAATAGGTAGGGTGAACCACAAACGATTGCCTTTATTAGTCGCCTCCAGACCGTAATCACCCAACATCAAGCTGATCAATTGGCTTGAGATCGCTAAGCCCAAACCGACGCCTGCTGTCATCGCTTGTTCACTATTCGAAGCTTGTTGAAAAGGTTCAAAAATACGTTGTTGTTCGACCGTATCTATAATTGGTCCAGGGTCGCTGACTGAAAATGTCAGAAAAGGTTTTGTCTCGTCAGTGCTCACAACAAGGCTTAACTCAATATTCCCAGGCGAGGAGAACCGGATGGCATTATCAATTAAGTTATTGAGGATTTGCCTTAACTTATGAGGATCCAATATGGCTTCTCTGACATCACACTGGTAGCTTAATGTCAGTGTATGTTCATTTTGACTAGCCTTTGCTTGATTACTCTCCAGTACTGAATGAAGCAGTCGATATAAATCCGTCTGTTGTAGCTCGACTGGCAGTTGGTTGTCATTTAGTTTTGAATATATTTGTAATCGTTCAATAACATCTAATAACTCATGAACTGAATCATTCAGCTGACTGGCCTTTTCATGTACTTGTGATTCAGTGATGTGAACTTTCAGAAATTCGACATCATTAATCATTTTATGCACTAAAGCCTTTAACCCACCACCGCTGAGGTTAATAAGTGCTAATTTCGTGTTTTTTTCGTTCTCATATTGTGCTATCAAACGATTCGTTATTTCTAACGTTTCATCAGTTTGTTGCTTTAGCTTTAGCTCCAACTGTTTGCTGTGCTCAACCCAGTTCTGATTATCAGATTGTAAATCGACAATTGTGTGCTCTATATCTTGTAAACTTTGCTCACAGCTTAATAGCTGATCCTGCTTTGTTTCCAATACAGCGTCGACAAACCGTCTTACTGGAAGAATATATCGACGCATAAAAAACCAAACTGTAGCGACGATGGTTAGAAAAAAAATCACGAGTCCAGCATATCCGCCAAGCAAGATTGGATGAAAAGGCTTTTGCAATAGACGTTTATCAACCTCTAAATAAATACTCTCCACATTTTCATGCGCTCCATCAATTGGCTGAAGCGTATGGAGAACCTCTGAATCTGAATAATGATTTGTCTTAGTGAACGTTTGCCGCCATTGATTGGCATACTTATGCGTGACCTCTTGATTCGGTTTTTTATAATAAAAAAGCGTCTCCGCATTTTTACCAAAGACCACGGCCTGCTTAATATAAGGCACCGCATCTAACCAGGACAGTGCTTCCTTCTGTTCAGTAATATCATCAATACTGATATTTTTAGACTGTATTGATATCTGTTTTATGAGCGGCTCAAGCTGGTTCTGAGTGACTTTATCCACTAATAGGTTGAATACGGCCACAAAAATTATAGTGGAAACGGTGAGAAATACCACACTTCCCACCCATACAGATCGTGAAATACTCGTTTTTGATAGCGTCATGACTCACGCAACATGTGAGTGATTAACCAATAACACCGTCGCTGAAGGATTGAAAGAGGAGAGCCCATCAACAATTACAAGCTTGCAGCCCAAAAAAGTCATATTGCCTTTCCTCCTCTTATATTGCTCATTGATGCCATTTTTTATGTCATGCTTAGTCAGCGACTAAAATAAGGCCACTCTTATTGTTGTCGTCCCCATTTCATTTATATTTAATTTTTACAAATAAAAATTATTACTAGGGTGCAGGATTAGGAATACGTTGATGAATATTCGTTATTTCCGACAGTAATTCTTCTGACAATATCAGCTGCTCACTGGCGATATTATTTTTGAGCTGGGACATGTTAGTGGCGCCAATGATATTAGCTGTTAGGAATGGCCGTGAATTAACAAAAGCCAATGCCATCTGGGCCGGGTCAAGCTGAAAACGCTGAGCAAGCTCCACATAGGCACGTGTTGCCTCAACCGCCTGAGGGTTACTATAGCGACTATAATTCGGCCAGAGAGTTAATCGAGCATCAGTAGGTTGTGCATTAAGGTATTTTCCTGTCAGTACACCAAACCCCAACGGAGAATAGGCAAGCAGACCAACATTCTCCCGATGACTAATCTCTGCACACCCGACTTCATAGGTTCTGTTCAATAAACTATAAGGGTTTTGCACACTCACAACTAATGGCAGATTCATCGATTTAGCCACAGTGATAAATTGCATTATTCCCCATGGTGTTTCATTAGATAAACCAATATGGCGAATTTTTCCTGCCTGAACTTGTTTCTCCAATGCTTGTAAAGTCTCAATGATCGGTGTCAAACCTTGCTCATTCTCAGGCTGTTCGTATCCTAATCGACCGAAGTAGTTTGTATTACGCTCCGGCCAGTGTAATTGGTATAAATCAATATAGTCCGTTTTTAAACGTTTAAGACTGTTATTCAATGCTGTTTCTATGGTTTTCTCATCAAAGCGGGTTTGACCACCTCTGATATGAGAAACCCAATCACCGCCTGGTCCTGCGATTTTGCTCGCTAAGACAATGTCGTCTCTACGAGCTCTTTTTTGTAGCCACTGACCAATTATTGTTTCGGTTGCACCGTAAGTCTCAGCGCAGGGAGGGATGGCATAGAGCTCAGCAGTATCAATAAAGTTAACCCCTTCACCAAGAGCGTAGTCTAATTGCTGATGTCCCTCAGCTTGGGTGTTTTGCTCGCCAAAAGTCATCGTACCCAGACAAATTCGGCTGACTTTTAAATCTGTATTCCCAAGATAGCGATAGTGCATATAAATAATTACCTTTTAAAAATTCAAACCACAAATTCATCATACATTAGTCATGTTATATGCAGAGATAAGCATAAAAAAAGGGTGGTTACTAGAACCACCCTACTCCAAAAAAAGGAGATTTACGCAGATAGGATTACTGACGTACAGGTCAGTGAACGTCAGTACGATTATTGACTATACAAACGAAAGAAATATTCATTGGAATTAACGAATGAAAATCGATTAGTTATCTACTAAGCAAGAAAAAAGGCGGTAATGTAGACATCACCGCCTTCTCAAAACAAGGAGTAGAAATTACACCCATGACGATAGTCTCAGGTAAAACTATGACACGATAAAAAAATAATGGTTGCAGTGGGAATGTAAAGTTTTGAAAAAAATAAGCCAGCTTATCGGGAGTAAGCTGGCTAAGGGTGGTGAACTGCTAACAAGGATAGTTCGAGATTGATATTATCACCTGACTGCGAAATTTCTGTGAAAATCACTCTGTACCCAATCACCTCAATCATCATGACCAGATTATCGGTGCAGCATTTGCATCAAATGCCTTACAACGAGGTAAAGAACAGCAATGATGACTCTTAAACCTGCAGTTTATCGCTATATAGCATGTTTCTTCACTACCCTCACATAGATTAAGCATGTTTTTGGTGCACGACATTCCACAATAAGGTGCAGAAATACACAGGAGAACATATGCAATCCTTTGCATTATTAAAACCAATCCAATCTATTTTATGGAGTGTTGCCCTTTTATTGTTAGGCAATGGGCTGATTAGTACCCTACTTACATTGAGAGGTACAGATGAAGGTTTTTCTAGCGCGACAATGGGCTTCATTATGTCGAGCTATTTTATTGGCTTTATTTGTGGCACCTGGGTGAGCGGTAGACTCATACGCCGAATGGGACATATCCGGACATTTGCATTTTGTGCATCAATATGTGCGTCCTCGACTTTAATACACATTATTTTTATTGATGCATGGGTCTGGATTATCTTGCGATTTTTCTATGGGCTTGCCTATATCACCCTGATGACGGTCATTGAGAGCTGGCTCAACAGTCAAGCCGCCAGTCATGAGCGAGGCCGTGTATTTGCTTTTTATATGGTAGTTAACTTAGGTGCACTCACTATCGCGCAACAAATGTTACATATCGCGAAACCAGATAATTTCTTATTATTTGCTATCGTTTCTATTCTCATAAGCTGGGCGATACTCCCTTTAACATTAACACGACGAAATCAACCCACTATCAATTCAGAAAAACCTAAAAGCAGTTTAAAAAATTTATTAAAAATTGCGCCACTCTCTGTTGCCGGTTCAACCTTATCGGGTTTAGCGATGGGCGCATTCTGGGCAATGACGCCAATCTATGCGACACAACTTGGCTATGACATCAGTGGTATTGCTCTCATCATGAGTTTAACCATTTTAGGTGGTGCCGCTTTGCAGATTCCTATTGGTCGTTATTCAGATAAGCATGACAGACCAAAAGTGATTACATGGGTAGTGACATTAGCCGGTCTCGTCGCTTT
Source organism: Methylophaga sp. UBA2513 (assembly GCF_002341285.1). Lineage (NCBI taxonomy): Bacteria > Pseudomonadati > Pseudomonadota > Gammaproteobacteria > Thiotrichales > Piscirickettsiaceae > Methylophaga > Methylophaga sp. UBA2513. The sequence continues at coordinate 195,529 of NZ_DDNT01000010.1, forward strand.
ATCCATGGCAATCATTCCCTCTCAGACGGTGTTACTTGTTGTCTTTTTTATCTGGGGTGGTCTGTCTTTCTCTATCTATCCACTGTCAGTGGCTCAACTTATCGACCAACTGCATCCTGACGAAATTGTTTCAGGCTCATCGGATATGTTGGTTCTTCATGGCCTAGGATGTGCCTTTGCACCTGTCGCAGCAGGCTCATTGATGACACTGATTGGGGCACAAGGTCTGCCACTTTACATTGGCGCAGTTTTATTAATATTGGCAGCTTATACAGTTTACCGTCGTCGCCGTGTAGTTGATCTTGTCAGTGGAAATAATGCTCACTTCGAACCGATGGTCCAAACCAGCTCCCAAGTACTCAGCATGATGTTTGATCAACCACAAAGAGACTTATTTGATGATCCAAGCTTTTATGGAGAAGAAGAACGAGAACGGATTATCAATGCTTTAAGACAAAGCGGCTCGTAATTGTGAGTTTATATATTGATGATATTAACAAGAGAAATTGGTCGGGACAGAAGGATTTGAACCTCTTCCCCACCTCAATTATTTTAATATTAATCATCAACTTAACTTGTGAGTCAAAAATATAGTGGCTGTAAAATGGCTGTATATTTTTTCATTTAGTATCTAGATACTTCATTTACTGAAGCGGTTTTAAGTCATTTTTTTATGTTTCAAGCCGAGAATTTAAGCCTGTTTAGATGTGATTGGCTGATTCACGATGTTTTTCAAAATTCAAAAAAATTTCAAAAAGCTCGCGGGTGAGGAGGAGTGTTTTTTGGGCTGGCTATCTTTAGTTATTATTGTGGTGGTTTATTCGCAATAACCTACTACTAAAAAGCCGTGAGGATGACTACAGAAAACTTCTTACGAGATTGACCAGGCTTATCACCAGAATCACCGAGCTAATAGTTACACCAATACAAAAACGTTTCTTCGCAACCTTACTATCTATCTGAGACGTTACTTCTTTATAGACGATATCCCATTGTATTTGCATAAATGATTTCGTATTTGGATCTGGTCTATTAGTAAGCAATGAATTCTTTATTGACTGAAGCTCACGAACTGACATCGTCTCGATGGCATGGCTTTTCACCTGCTCTTCTACCTTACGAAAATCATTCACATTAAATCCCATAAATTGATTCCCTAAACAGATTTCATACAATCGCTAAATTAATCAGTCTTTTAAATATATACAAGAAAAAAGGCCGACTAAAAAGCCGGCCCGTGCTGAGTGATGATTTATTCAGGTATCGAACGCTTATCAATGATTGTTTGAATGCCATCGGCCAGAGACTTTAGCAACTGATATGCCTGTTCACTGGTGATGGTTTCTTCATCCATCGATGCTGCAATTCCATGAGCGGCCCCACGTAACGCGATGACCTTCTCTTCCATTTCTCTTATTAATTGTTTCATACCACATCCTTAATAAATCAGAAGTGCATGCTGCTTGTATTGACTGCTGCAGGTAGTTGTCTGCCTACCAGGTTGCAACAATCACGCAGTTCTGCCACTAATACATCGCGGATATGCTCCGACCGGTTGCTTAATAGCTGCATTGTCAGGTCGGTGATGGTTTTGGAATATTCCAGTCTTAACGCTGGATTGAGTTCACCGAAAAAATCATGTTTTCTAAGTGTGGTTAGTACGTCCTGCACTATCCACTCAGCCAATGATACCGCCTGCTCAGACTGATAATGGAATATCAGTTTGAACACGGCCGGTTCGGTAATGAAGATAAAGTCGCTACCAGGTAACACCATTCGCCAGTCACCTGGTATTAACCGAACGGCATCCTCGAACATGACTTTATCCATACCGAGCACCTTGGCGATATCCTCAGCATGAAATAACACACCGCCCTGCTCGGTTACGGCCACACGCACATCATGGCCTTTGAAGGTGAATGGATTAGCTAATGTTTTTAGATTACTCATGACCATGCACCTCATCACCGATTAATAAGGTTTTGAATACGGGGAAAAGTGGCTTGCCTTGGATATCAAACCCACGATGATAAAACGCGACCTTTTGGCCAATGGCCCCTTGGGCTAGTGCCGATTGTTTTTGAATATGGCTGATGCCATAACAAGTGAAATGCACACCGGATGATAGCTTGATGACCAGCGGTGCTTCTGGACTGTCACACCAGCCCCAAACCGTGCCGGTGCTGACCTGGTAATTAGGCTCTGAATTATAGAATGAATCATTTTGAGAAATAGCCTGAACGAAACTCAGGCGGGAATAGTGCTGTTTCATAGCGAGATCTTCCTTAACTAAATTGAAAGACCATCACCGTTACTGCGAAATAAGGGCGATGGGCATACGCTGGGTTCGCAGACCGGTGGAAGACTCGCGTACAAGACCGGCGAGCACAAGGCTCCCCAACGTACACCCACCATAGAAATGATAGGCACAAAAAAAGCGCTACCGCGCTTTCACACGAATCTTACCATACAAGGCTGCGAAACCCTGACACTGGATTTTGCCAGTGCATAATCAAGATAGTATTTCCTGTTATCCCTGTCAACAGTGTTAACAAATGATGTGGCGTGCAATAATCAAATTATATAACAGTGGATGTAATGAGAGTGCCAAACAGATGGTGAAGAGAATTTTTGAAGGAATAATAATTACTGTTTTTGGTGGGCTATTTTTAGCTTTAATTGAATATTTTTCTGAATATACCCCACTTTCCTCCATTTGGAGGACTATCACTTTTGCATTTTATAAGACGTGGCAGTGTTTCACTGATTCTTATGCTGTCCCAGGATATATGTGGGTAGTGATAATAGCCCTTGTTACTTATGCTCTATCTCACTTAATAAGAAATTTCATTCCATATAAAAAACTAACTCGTAAAAATTACACGAAAGATACTATTAAGGGTGTTGTGTGGCGATGGAGTTGGTATTTTAAAGAGCCAATAAAACTTATCCCTTACTGTAAAACATGTGATCTTGAACTTGAGCGTTATACCTTCACAGAAAATCCTTCTAGATTTTCGCAATACACTGATAGCGTTGGGCTGGAATGCACTAGTTGTGACTTTTCGATAGAGTTTCCTGGACACGATAATGTCAGGTATCCAGCTGAATTAGCCAAAAAAGAAATTGAGCGTCGTGCCAGAGAAAAGTTTGGAGAGTAATAATGGGTTTTAATAAAGTTCTCACCTATACGATTATTGCTTGTGTTCTTCTTATCATATGTATCGTAGGCGTTTATGTTTTTAATTTCTGGGATAGAGATATCGGTGGACCAGGAGATTTTGCTGACTTTGCAACTTACGTTGGCAACCTTGTTATGCCCATCCTCACTATCGCTTCTGTCATTGCCCTTTTGTCGACCTTAAAACTTCAACGAGACCAACTCAATGAACAACGTGAACAGATAGAAAGACAAAGGAAAGCTGATTTATTCGAATCATACGTAAAGCGATTCGAGATGCAATATGACAGATTCAAAGAGCTTATAAAAATGAACTTTCCTTCAGTTCATGGAGACGATTACAAATATCATTTTAATTTAGCTGAATACAAGCTGCTGAACCATGATGGTATGAAGCATAGGCGTGCCAAAGAAATTATCGAGTCACTACCTCAGTTACGTGAAGTCTATAAAAATGCAACTCAATCAAAAAATACACTTCATGAAGCCACTCATAGAGTTAACGTATATCTTGATGAAATAACGATGGAAGTAAATGGTCTACACAATTGTTTAGTAGCCTCATACAAATTTACTGACAGTAATGACACCATGATATGTCTAGATATGCATAAAAGAGTTATAGCAATTTTCTTTGATCTCGAACAATGGAATATTATTACCAAAGCTGACCGTCAGAAACTTGTCGATCATATCTCTCCTCCCGCCCACCTAAAAGAATTTGAATTTGAATCACTATTGATTTATTAGTTCAGACAAGCGCTCACAACCTGGACGACATAATCAAATTAGAAAAATGTACTTTTGAGAGACAAGCCATGATCGATGACTGGATAAGATATGAAGACATTGAAGAAAAGCGAACAGGATACTATGTCAAATACTTACCTGTTTTTACTGGACAAGACTCAGCTGTACTCGATATTTATTTATACGATGATTCATTAATCAATGATGCAAAAAAAATTTGTGAAGAAGAGCTCAAGATTTGGGTACATCGATATCCAACTCCACTACAAGTACTTTTAATAAATCAAACAGATATTAAGTTTGATATTAATGAACTAGCCGGTGGTGAGTTTCTTTTAGGTTACCCGACTGAAAATGGAATCTACATGTGTTGGGGAGATTACCCTCCAGATAAAATACCTAAAATTGACTTAACAAAAGAAAGCTTGTCAAAGATTTATGCTGGATTCAAATTTAGGACATCTGAAGAAGCATTGAGTGACCTAAAAAAACAAGGTCGTTCTAACCGTATATTTCTAATTGTTCTTACCATCTGGTTCTGTTTAATTCCTGGACTAATTGCGTTTTATGGTTGGGCAAACCCTGTAGTGTCATTCATTGCACTTATTTATAGCCTATATATTGCAACCTCAAAAGCCTTAAAGCTATGGGGAATAAAACAAAAATCTGAAAGAGAAAAAGAAAAAGATCGAGAAGAATTAGAAAAGGCACATCATCACTATCACTGCAAGCTTAACCCTGAAGGGTTTAATAGACTCAAGCTTGAAAATTTAAAAAAAGAAATAAAAAACCGTGAGCAAAAGAAAATAGAAGAAATGAGGCCAGATTAGTAAATAAATCTGGCAAGCACTCACAACCTGGACGACATAATCAAATTAGAAAAATGTACTTTTGAGAGTACTTGCCGTGCATGAGTTTATAAGCCCTTCACCATCACCACAACCTGTCTCATTGAGCAATCGCAATGATGGACAGAAAAAAGCCTGTCTCCATCCAATCCACATATTAGATATTGTTATCGATGTTAACAGTGTTAACACGCGTTAACTTTATGCAATAATCTTATTTTGAATGTATCAAGTCTTCTAAATTTAGGAATGAAGAAACAAAATGGACTTTGATGCAGGAATTTCAACATATCTGCAATAATAAGGAGACGTGATGGCTGTTCTTACGATGACAGTTGATCATCAGATCTACTATTCCAACGAAAAACGCATCCCTATAAAAAATGTCATCAAGGGGCTACTCGCTGCTGAAACTTTAATTGATGAGTTAAAACCATCGATAAAAAAGATATTTGATGATGTCGACATCAAAGAAATCAATATATATCTGGATAAGTTAGAGTCAGGCTCTTTATCAGAAAATTTCATTATAGATCTGGTGTTTGGTGGCGAAGAAGAATACAAGAAATTTCGTGAAAAACTATGTAAAATTCGTAACGCAGTCTTTAGCAATAGCACGGATGACGAGGATAAAAAGACAATGCGCCAAGTGCTTGGATTACTATTAGCCGCTGGTATTGCTAGTGGCGCGACTTGGGCTATTCTTTCAGATAATGACCCTGTCCCGCAATCAATTAAAAACTATACAACCAACATCAATAATAGTGTCATCGGTGTTGGTGATGGTGCCTTAACGGGTCAACAAATCGTTGATATCGTATCTGCTACTGTTGATAAGAAAAAAATCGCAAAGGCTGCTGTAGATTTTGTTAAGCCTGCAAAAGATGACAGTAAGGCAAGTATTAGTCTGGATGATAATGATCAACTGACGCTGAAGCCTGAATTTGTAAAGGCAACACCTAGCAGTTACACACCTCCTCAACCCGAAGAGAAAATAGAAACCTACACAAATGTCGATGTGTATATTGCTGCAAGTGATGCACGCAAACGACGCCAAGGTTGGGCTGGTGTAGCAAAAGGTATTGTGGATACTGCAACTAAAATTACACTGACTGAAGACATAGATCCTAATAAGCTTCACGGCAATGTAAACATTAAAGCTGATATATCAATAATCAAGAAATACGACCCGACCCAAAAAGACTACGTAATTAAAGAAATTTTAATTAAAGACTGGACCTAATGAGTTGGTGAGACAAAAGGAATTGTCTTACTATATCCAACAACTCCCCAGCTGCATCTTGATTAATGGCACGATAACAAACAGATACAACATATTTATCAGTAGTTTCATGATAAGTAATTTTGAAATACTCCCAACATAAACTTCTTACTATTACTTCAGATATTTGAGGATATTCAATTCGAGTCCATTCGTTAAATCTTGTATCGATAGCGGATATGAATTTTTCATCCTGAGCTAATCTGTCATCTTTAAACGTAAACTCAACATAGCCCACAAATACTTCAGGCGAATCCTGACCAGCCTCACACCCTAAAGTAAGATATGGGGAGTCAGCTTTATTCAATTCAGATATAAAACCGAGCAGTGCCGGGAAGTTCTTTGCTTCTGTTATTTCGCTAATTGAGTCTGGGTTGTTGATAAGGTCTAGTCCTCCATTATTTGTCCTGCCATTTTGATAATCTTTCCTGTACGGAAAGTGTTTGTAATGATCATCAAATTTCGAATATTCCATATCAACCTCAACGTATATTACGTGACTCTTTTTTTGTATTTCTCATTGTGAAATATATGCAATGCTTAGAGTATTGTCTGAATTAAAAATAACTAATACGCCATTAACTAATCAACTAAAGTACAGATACACTTATTTCGGCTTTTTGGCCCTATTTCACCATGTTTAAGCATGGTGATTTCTGATAAATAACTAGGCAACTAAATAGTGATGATGTTCTATATATCAAACATAGAAAAACTATTGCACATATACGGGATATCCGTACAATATCCACTATGAGAACAGTGATTGAAACACCGACATTTTGTAAGCATGCCGATAAGATATGGGATGAATCTGAACGACTAGATTTCATCAGCTACATTGCTCAAAACCCTGAAGCTGGAGATGTTATACCTGAAGCAGAGGGTGCCAGAAAGGTTCGTTGGGCGATAAAAGGCAGTGGAAAACGTGGCGGTGCAAGAATCATCTATTTTAATGAAGATGCTGAGGGCACAATTTATTTAATCATGATTTATAAAAAATCAGATACTGAAAATATTACTAGCTCAGATATCAAAAAACTAAGTTAACCATTAATTGTCATAGCACATCCTAGGGAGGGAAACTATGAATATTGAAAAGATTGCTTCAGCAATTGAAGCAGATGCTGGTATTGAATTACCAGGATTAAAACATAGCCTTGCTGAAATGAATGCCGGCAAAGTTGGGCGTAAATACAGTGATGCTCAACGCCTAGTGAGAGAAGTCCGCATCAAATATGAATTTACTCAGCCAAAGTTTGCTCGCCTCATATCCACTTCCGTTGGTGCATTACGTGACTGGGAACAAGGTAGAGCTGAACCTACAGGCCCCGCTATTAAATTGATTGGAATGATTAATCGTCATCCTGATTTAATTCAAGAAATTGAACAGATGAGCGCATAATCACGCGCTCATCAAATTTAACCTCTTCACCGCCATATCAAATTCGCTTTCGCCTAATTCCGAGCCAACAAAGCCTCGTCCGGTTTTAATACACGCTGCCGGCGTACTGCCACCCCCAACAAATGCATCCAGGACCACATCACCAGGTAAGGAACTGGCGGTGATGATGTGTTCCATTAGGTCCATCGGTTTTTCACATGGATGTTTGCCAGTGTAAAACGGCACCGGCTTAAAGTCCCAAACATTGGTATAAGGCACATGCTTACTGACGTTAAACGTGCGTCTGGCCGCATTGCTTTCATCCAACAGTGATCGATATTCAGCATAAAGATCAGCATAGGGCTTCAGCTTTTTACCGATGAGCTTTTCAACGGTTTGATAGTGGTTTTCTGGAATCATGGACCATTGCGATTTACCAAACCAATGGCCGGACATTTTGCAGCCACAAGCATTGTCGACTTGTTTTTGTGTCACGCCGGCATCGATGATCGCCTGGTGAAGATAAGCTCGAATAGATTCAAAACTAAACGGCACCGGCTTCATGCTTTCAGCAAACATAATATGCTCGGTTTGGGGGAAATAACGCCGTAATGATTCTTTGCTGCAACCATTATGACGGCCTGAAGGCTTTCGCCAGATGATTTGATTGAGCATGTTGAAATGTTTTGCAACGGCTATTTCGACTTTGTTGGCCAGGTGTGGGCCTGCAAAAAAATAAAGCGATCCGGTAGGCTTTAACACTCTGGCCATCTGCTCAAGTACGCTATCTAACCAGGCAAAAAAGTCCGCTTCATTTTTCCATTGTCGGTCCCAGCTTTCGGCAACCACACGAAAATAAGGCGGATCGGTCGCGATTAAATCGATGCTGTTATCATCGAGTGTGATCAGGAGTTTTAAACAATCGGTGTTATGCAGTGATAGGTTTTCGGTTTGGTATTTTCTCACGAGTGTTCTCTTTTTCATGACACTCGTGGTGTGCTGGTTCGGGGTGCTTGACCCTCAGATGATTCATGGTTTTACAGCGTGCGCACTTTATCTGTAGCTCGATAAAAATGCCCTCACCTAATTTACGGCCACATGCCCCGCAGCGTATTTCTTTCATTGTTCTCGTTGCAGCCCTTCTAAATCTTCTCTATATTTTCTCGCATGTGCCAGGCAGTTACTTTTCAATTTAATGGTGAGCAATACACCGTCGATATCAGCCATCCTCGTCCGGCTTTGCCTGTGCTTATGCCTGATCAGTCGTCGAAAATGTTCCCCTGGGGCCGTCATTCCAATCAACCAGGAACGCTGCCTTTTGGGTTTACCGCTAAGCGTGATGCGGTGCTGGCTGGCCGTTGGGATAAATGGTTCCCGCGTCGGGTGTTGATACCCAATGATGCCTATATGCTGCTCAACTTTGAGGGCAAGCCAAAGTGGTATCCCAATGCGATGAAAACGCACCTGGTCGGGCTTATGGCCAAAAACCCTGAAACGAATGAACGCCGCGTGTATGTGGTGGTAGAAGAACCGGATATTGTGTTGGCTGATTACCATGACATCAGTCCTGTTTCTGCCGGTGTGTCGTATCGGTGATCATCATTCTGCTATGCCATCAATGCGGCCCTTAATGGCCGTGGTCAGTGTGGCAATGTTGGTCACCTGTGAAGACTGCGTAATTTGCCCTGTGCTGGGGTGTGTATGTTGGGCCAATATTTCAGCCAGCTCAATCACGAGCTGAGCTAAATCACTCATTAAACGCAAGCCGTTTTCCTCGCTGGTCCCTATCCAGCTTTTGGGGGCTTGGAAGTGGTTTTTTGTACCGGCTTCTAGCGTGTTGTCTTGGCCTGCTGTCACCTTATTACTTGTGCCAATGTTGCTTTGCATTTTGCCAATGGTTTTCACCAGGGCATCCGCTTTGGTCGTCAGCCTTAAGTGCTTAACAGCGGATAAATCCAATATCCCGCCCGACTGAACCACAATGGCGCCAAACGCTTTGATGGTTTTAATCGCGCCAATAATCTCGGTGTCATTGGTGGCCGTTTCTTTGCTGGCTACGTGATAGGTTTCAACAATCGACATCGCCTCAATGAATCGTTCGAGAGATTCTTCATTGATGGTTAAGTCTGTTTTACGCTCCCAATTGCCGTCCTTATCTACCCGCTGAAATGAAGCTGGGTTGTGCTGCCAGCGTTGTTCGCCACGCTCGACCGCTGGCATGGTGAGGCCGTTGGGTAACACACTGCGAATAAAGGGCCGCTGCGGTGAACCATAAGCAAAAGCGAGCTCCACCCAGGTGCCATCCTCTGGAAAAGCGAATTGTCCCATTTCATGACCGGCCACAGGTAACGACATGATTACATCGGTCAGGATGTCCCACTTGGGATCAGGCTCGCCATTTTCGGTTAACACCTGCACATCGACCGCATATTTAGGCCGAAACTCATCACAGATATCGGTCGTTTTTGGCGCTTCACGCACACCGACCACCTGGCCAAACATCGGCAAGTGATAACCAGCGAACAGCTCGGGGAAAAGCTTCATCAGGATGCGCTTCATTAGCTGTTCCATACCAGCTCCATGTGATTCGCTTTGAGGGTGATTTCACTCAGCCTGTTGCCATTGATACGCATACCAGGACGCAGCTGCGGCATGATGGCTACCCGAGCCGAGTTGGTCGCCTGCTGCTGATCAAACAACTTTTGTGGCAATGAGATATTTTTCATCTGCGCCCAGCGCGAATCGGCCCAACTGCCGACATAAATCACACCATTGCCCTGCTGCTGCCAGAGATAGTCGGGAATATTAAACACACGCCCCAACATGGCCATCATTTGATAGCCACTGCCTAAGTGGAAAAAGTGCGAGACTTTGGTATTCGCATAGGCGATATCGGGCGTTGAAAAGTTTAATCCGGTGAGTTTATTCACCTCGGTTAAGACCTCGCGCAATGTCACATGGCGAAGCTGCAGCGAGATATCATGAATTAATGCCGCTGATAGCTCACGGCAAAAGCATTTCACCCGCTTATCACCGATGGGGACCACGCTATCCACAAAGCCAATAAACCAGCGCTGCAGGGCGGGTTGTTGGCTATAGCCCACTTCATACGTAACCAGCTTGCCCTTTTGGATGGCATCATTAGCCACCAAGGTTAATATGGCTCGGCCTGGTGTGTTGAGTTCGGCACGCACCTGGTCCTCAACCAATTGCTGAAGCACGCCATTAACGGAGACTTGTTTGATTAAACGCATCAGGCCGTCTCGCTATCTGGTAAGTGTTTATCAATAAAGTTGAGAATATTTTCAAAGCTGGTTAGCTCAACTTGATCAGGCACGGCGGTGTCTTCCTGCAATACGGTATCGCCGGTCGCGACCTGGTCAGTGACCGTTTTGGCTTCCTGGCGTGATTCTTTTAATTCAGGCACCGAGCGTACTTCGGTCAGTTTGAATGACACGGACCATAAGTTGAGTGATTCATCTTCGCTGGCACTCAGATCCCCCTCAAATTTCACCTGGCGAATGCCCATGCCTTCAGCCGTGATATTCACAATCGTATAAACCATGCGGTTGCCAGATGTGTCTTTGGCTTCAGCCAGCCTGACGACTTGCTGCAAATGAGCCTTGTCTTTAAATGGGATCTTGTAACGCACAGAAAGTTGTTTAGGTTTGTCGCCCGTTTCAGCCGTATCGGTGTAGCTGGTTTGGCCACTTAAATCCGCGCCGGCCATGGTTAATGTGCTGGAGACTTTGAAGTCTTTGCCATTTAGCTTTTCACCACCTAGCCTTATGCTCATGCATCCTCCGGCATCATTTCACGTAAATAAGCGAGATCAGCTGGCTGACCGATGAACGCCATCAAGGCGGTATAGGCATATTCATAACCAGGGTGACCAATTTGTATCTGGTTTGCGATATCGCTATCAGCATAAAATCGCCACCCAGCACCACCAGTTAAGTCAGGCAAAGCGGCATCGATGGCACTATCAAACGCAGCCTTTTGACTTTCAAAACTAGTTAATGCCGCTAAGGGATCACTATTGGTTAAGCTGCTGGCCGCCGCTTTGGCCTGTTGGCTGAGTGCCTTTTTCATACGGGCTTTAATGGTGGGTACCGCATTCAGTTTTATGCCGGCGGTGACCACTTCCGCATCAACCAGCTGCATTTTGTCTTGCTGCAAGTTGGTCAGCTTTTCAGCGTGACGTTGCCATTGTTCAATTTGTTTTAGCGGGAACACACCGGCCATGCTTTGGCATTGGCTGGCCAGGTCTTTCACGCTGCCAGCGGTAAACGCCAAAACAAACACCGCCGGCACCGGTTGCGCGCTGAGTTTGTTCACCAAGGCCGTGACCGCGTTGGGAAACGCTAACCAAGTATTGGTCCCACTGCCCTCTTTCGCGCCCAGCGTCCATGGGGTGATGGTTTCCACCGTCACATTACCGCTTAAGCCACTGGCATCGGATATCGGTGTGTGAAGTACCACCGGTGACCAATTAGACATTGTCACGCTTCCATTGCTCATAGCCGGACACTAGATTGGTCGGCATGCTGTATTGCCCACGGCGATAAGGTGGCACGCACTCAAAATCACGATAAAAACCGCGATAAAACTCATCGATCGTGGTGAAGTTAAACACCGGTATTTTCACTTGCTTGTGTCCAACCACATCATAAATCGGGATTGTTTGAGTGACGGTTATTTTCACTATTCCGCCTCATAAATCATGGTTAAAGTGAGGTAAGGCCCATACTCAAACGCCAGCCAGCCAAACAAGCGCACTAGCAGATAAAACACCACGGCCACCACACTGGCCAGCCAGTGTTGATAGCTACTTAAGCGTTTAGCATCACGCAGCATGGCCTTGAAAAATCCCTTGTCGGCGGCTTTTCTGTCACTAGGTGAACCACCACGACTATAAGCAAAGTCATGCCGGCGGCATGAAGCCTCAAAAAACCAGCCAAACAGTAAATTGACCAACCAATCAGGAAACCAGGCAGGGCCGCAACCATTACCAAAGGTGTGTTTTTCTGACTCGCTTAGCTCAGCCCATCGAACAGGCGTGAATTGGCAGTTCATCAGCTAAAGTCCACGATAATGGCGTCAATATCGGCCTGAGTAACATCGGGTTGTTCGCTGTCTTCATGCTGAATTTGCAAGGCATAAAGCTCGTCTTCATACGCCTGCTTTTTACCCATAGCAGGAAACACGATGTCTTTGTATGTAGTGGCATTGGTGATGATGCGGCCCACTAATGTGGCTTTATCCACCGAGGGGCGATTGGCCACAATGTAATCAATGCCAGGCGTTAAAGCGGTGTTATCCGCTTGCCAGGCTAAGGCCTCATTTTCTTGGGTGAGAAAAGTCGATATTTCCTCTTGTGTGTAGGTGGTGGTGATGGCCTGCACTGCTGCCTGAAAGCCGTTTTTAATCTCAGTGTTTTTAAGTTGAGCGGCATCAGTAAATACAAAAGGTGGCTCTGGTTTGGTTAATGTCCATGACTCGTCAGGCTCAATACCTAGCTCAGATATTTCTTGCTCATTGCCATTTGCGTCATAGCCAAAGTAGCCACGATGATCAGCAACAATTTTCCATTCGCCCTCTTTATGTGAGCGTGGCACCGTGCCATTTTCATCGGTAAACACGGCGCATTGATTTTCTTCAACTTCAGGAACTGTGTCCGGTGTGGCATAGGCTGGGATTAGAAATTGACCGTCGTTCTTTGGATCAGCATCAGCCTTTCCTGGATTTAAAGGCTCGCCCGTTTTTCGTGAGTAATGTGTGATATCCATTATTAACCTCTGATTAATATGCGCGTACTAAAGCCATACCCGAAATACTTCGGGGTCTGTTTTGGTCAGCAGTGGGGACAGTCAGTGATGCATCAAAAGCGAGTATGTCTGGGCTATTACCGCTGCCATTCACACCGCCATCGATATTTCCTCCAGACGTAAACGCACCTTCGAAATCCAGCAATCTTGATTGTGTTAATACACTAGCCGTAATGTTCCTAATTGCATCGCCTTGGAATGAACCAATAGCCCTCCCCACATCGACACCACGACCATCATCCCAGGCACGCCAAAATTCACCACGCCAATCAGGTATCGTGAAGGTGGTGGAACCATCCCCATCACCGTAGTAACCGGCATAAGCTTCAGGGTCGCTATCCTTAGTGGCTTGTGTCACAAAGTTGCTAACTGTCTGAGCATAGGCCCACAACAGTGGGTATGAGGCACGTACTAGTTCTGCCCCGTTACGTTTTAAAAATCCCGTTGGTACCACATCACCATCCATGATCAGCAAAGCACCAATCGGGTAATCGATGGCCGTTTTTGCTTTATATAAAGCGTTGGCTTCGGCTTCGGTGAGGTATTGAGGGTGTGGGTCTTCATCCAACAAATGCTGAGAAAGGCCGTCACCATCTACCCGTACATCGGTCACATCGCCATTGGCTGCAATATCACTGATTTTGGTCAGGTAATGATTAAAGCCATTGCCATCGGTGTAATCGTTATGACTAACCGCATCAATCACAAAGTCGACCACCGCCGTCATATCGGATATATCACCCTGCAGTGACACATCAAGCCAGACTGATTTTGGCCCCGTGGCGGTGACTTGTTGTGTCAGTGTTTCAGCAATGCGAATGCCGCCGACATAGCCCACGCCTGGTAACACGTTATACGTGGATGACGTGCCAACTCGTTCAACTTTCCAGCCATCACTAAGAAAACCTTCATGGCCATAAATGTCATAGTTGGATAAGCGCTCACGCTCATCGATGCCGTGCAGGCGTGCATTAAAATCAATCTGCCATGTTTCAGCCGGTACCGCGATGGCCGTGGTGGCCTGAATGCCCGAAAAGGCGATCAGAAAATTACGCGTCAGGTTATTGCCTGGCACCGCCCCCGCTGTTTTTCGCTTTTGGATAAGCGGCGTATAGGTCACGGCAACCAGTACGCCTTCATCATCAATCAGCCCAACCCAGTTAAAGTCATAGTCACCTATGGCGCTATCCATCACCAGGGAATACACAACCTGATTGGTATTGACATAGCCCTGTTTGGTCACCGGTAGCGTGTCCCGAATGTTTCCCGCTGCCGGCATAGCTTCTACCCGATTAACCGGCTCGTTATTTACGTCAAGGCCATCAATGTTGGCCAGTACAAAGTGGGTGATGTTGAGCGTTTCGCTGTTGCCTTGTTTATTGGCAATTTGGTTTTCGCCGCTGATGGTTATAAAGCCCATTTCAAGCCCCTTATAGTTTTGCAATGTCGAGCGACCAGGCGTTGCCTGTCGCGTTGTTTTCAATGGTGTTATCTGCCCACCATGGCGCGATGGTTTGTATCGCGGTATCAAACCACCAGGTATGACCGGTGGCTTTGACGCTAATACCCGTTTGAATAGGTGTAATCACAGTGAGCTGATAACGTCGGCAGGTACGTCCGTACTTTTGAATAATGCGGTTTAAAAGCTCGGTATTCTCGGAAAGCTGGCTATCGGATAAATGCACCAAAATCACGTCCCAATCCACCGGATCGACGCGTTCTTCTATTTCCACATACCCAATGCCAAGGCGTTCAAAAATACGGATAAAACCGGCTTTGCTGCCAGCATCCTGGGCATTAATCAGGGCGAATTTCACCCGCTTTCGGTAAAGGTCTAATGGCTCGGTGGTGAAGCGTTCAATGTCACGCTGCCAGGCCAACAAATCGAGCATGCCAGGTGTGCAGGTGAGCGGGTCCATTTGGTCCAGTGGCCAGCGCAGCCAGGCTTCAATTTTTGACCAGTAGTTAGTGGCTGCTTTGGTGAGTGCTTCGGTTTGCTCGGCACTAATCCAGAATGGCAGCTTAATATTCAGCATTATTCTGTCTCCTGGATGTTAACGATTAAGCTGGTTAAACGTGGTATCCAAAGCTCGGTCACAATGTCGTCGAGTGAATAATCCACGCTATGAATACCCGTAAACTGGTTGTGCAATTCGCGGTCGAGATTGGAAAAGCTGAACCGGCTGAAAGGTAAGGTCAGCGTCGGTGAAAACTCGCTGTTTTCACGAAAGGCCGCATTCACAAAATCACGCACATTCGCTTGCAGTGTGGTCACCGCATCACAGCCCAGCCCTTTTTTGTGCCACACAGTCACCACCAATGACACGGTTTGCTCGGGCATTTGAAACACTTGCAAATCATCACCATGGCCGTGATTGCCGTCATCAGTGATATAGGTATTAATGTCTTCCAGGTATTGCGCTACCGGTGCAGCAAAGTCGAACAGCACAAACGCGTTGGCTGTGCCTGGTCCTCGTGGTGCGTCATGTTCAAACCAGATGGCATCGACCGTTACCCCTGGAAACTCTGAAATTAACGCCCGATACACACTATCGGTATGAAAATCTGAGGCGGTACCAAACTGATTTCGGGCTCGGTTTTTTAAATCGAGGTTACTTTCACGGTCTGCACCTGGTGAGGTGATCCAATCTGCCTCATTTCTCACCTGCACAATGTTGGCCATTGGCACCGGTAAAATGGAGTAATAACCAGCGGCCAGGTTAAATGCAGAACCTGCCTCCACGGCTTTAACGGGTACACGCACCGTACTTAAACCCGATAAAAAGCTGGTCGCCTGGGTGACTTTGACCTGATACACCTTGCCATTTAAGGTCGGCGTTTGAACGATGGTGTCTTTCGGTATAGTGACGCTCGTGCCAATTTCGCCACGGGTAAAGGTGATTTCACCTGTGGTGAAGGTTTCATCTTTTCTGGTCAGGTTGACCGCATCAGCCAGTAGCTCGACCGCCCAATCAAATACCGCTGTTTTTAAAAAGGCATTCGGCAATACCGTTTCAATTAAAAAGTTAATCAGCCATAACACGGGCTTAGTCACTAAGGCCGTGATAACACGCCAGAACGGGCTATAGTCACTATCATTGCTGATGGTGCTGCCGGCGTTGGTGACTTCTTCTTTCCAGGCCGCATTCAATTCCGCTTCGGTCGTCGGTATGCCGGCATCAGAAACGATTTGTTTAAAATCCACATCGGCCATTAGCTTGTTACCTCAAGGCTGGTGCTGCCATATTTGTAAGTAGTGGCAGTGATAAAAAAGGTTTCGGTGTCGGTGCGGGTGATAGCGACGGTGCCAGGAATCAATCGCTCGTCCGTTTCGATAAACAGCACGAGTTTCAGCATTTTTTCCTGAATCTTGCTGCTGCTACGCTCGCCAATCATTTCCACAAGCAAGCCCGAATCACGCACCATGTGCTTGATATCCTGAGTGATGCAGGCTTTGTCATAAATAAGCTGCGGCTCGCCGGCAGCATCCAGGACCACATCATCATCAACAATCAATAAATCGACGTAATCCGCCATATCAGCCACCCATAAACGCGAGTTCGTCACGCAGCGTGTTGCCGTTGACGCTTGGGCCGTAGTTATTGACCACCACATCACCGATACTGCGTGTTTGCGAGTTGTTGGCATTGGTAATACGTTGCATCACCCCGCCCTGGCTGCTGAGTGATTTATTGACATCCAGGCTTGGCGGTGGCGCGATGGGTTTTGGTGCTTTGGGTCCGTCACCAATGTTGATGCCTGGGATCATATTTACCTTGTCGATAATCCAGTCCATGCTTTCACCGACAAAAGCCATCGGGTCGAGCGTGCCTAGCCAGTTTTTAAAGTTGCCCCACCACTGTGGCAGTGCATCCCATGCCGCTAATACACCATCGACCATGCCGAAAACGTTCAACGTGTCCATAAACTGGCCAGCCCATTTACCGAGCGCCCCGGTCCATTCATCCCAATAGATAATGGCAGCGGCCACAATGGCCACCAGTGCGGTGATGCCCAGCACAATCCAAGTGATCGGGTTCGCGAATAACGCCGCAGTAAAGCCCCAAACAGCCGGAATGAGCTGTAAAAAGGCAAACTTCGTCATCAATAACAGTGTTTTGATTAATGTCAGGCCAGCACCCCAGCCGACCATTAAAAAGCTATTAATGCCCACCACAATCGATAAGGCTGAAACTGTGGCAATCAGGCCAAAAATGACCAGGCCGGCGCCGCCCATATATTTCGTGAGTGTGGGGAACATTTCAGACCAGCGCAGCATGCGGTTAGCTACATCACCCAACAAACCAAGAACGGGCGTCAGCATGGGAATCATAGCCCTACCCAGTACCGTTTTCATGGCGTTCATGGCCTGCGTACCCATTTCAAACGGATCGCGAATTTCTTGTGCCATTTGAATGGCTTTTTCCATGCCTTTTTGCTGGCCTAGCTCCTGGATATTTTTATTGAGGCCATCCACATCGCTAGCCAGTAACTTGATAAGTGAGACGGCCTCTTTAGTACCAAAGGCTTTTTGCAGCATGTCGGATTCGGCGACCGTATCAATCTCGCCAAACTGGCCTTTAATCGCGTTGAGAATATCGACCATCGGCAGCATTCGCCCCTGGCTATCGGTAAACTGTAGCCCCAATGCCTCTTGGGCTTTACCCACGCCCGATAAAAACGCGCGATATTTAGTGGCCGACTCCGAACCGGACATGGTGGACTGCAACTGGCCGAGTATGGCCATCTGTTCATTCATGGCCACGCCATTACTGGTCGCTTCAGCGCCTAAACGACCAAACGCCGCCGACATTTCGCCACCGGTGGTTTTGAATATCTGCACGGCTGCCGCTGTTTGGCCTGCCAGCATTTCTACCCACTGGCCTTTGCCCATTTCATCCGCACCATTTTTAAAAATGCCATACATGGTGCCAACGTAATCGGTGATGGTGGCCGCGTCGGCCTTGGTGCCTTTGGCTAGAATGTTACTGGCATTAGTAAAGGTGGCTAACTCATTCCCCACCAGACCGCTAATAGCCGATTGAATGTCATACGAGCTACGCACAAAGTCAGCGGCTGACTCGCCATATTGCATGCTAAATTTCAGCGAGGTGGATGTGAGTTGTTTTAATGTTTTATCAGCAACATCAAGCGATTTCACTTCACCTAATGCCCGATCCATTTCTTTGGCAGGTGTTAGCAAATTATCCAGGGCCGCACCGGCCCCCCATATTCCCGCCGCGCCATAGCCGATTTTTTTATAACCGTCTTGCACTTTGGTGGTCATGGTATCCATTTGCGTCATGATCTTGCCGGCAGGGCCAGAGGCCATGTCGGTCAGTTTCACAATAAAATCGAGGTGTTGTAATGCGTTCACGTTGCTATAAAGCCTTTTGGATGCCTGCTGCGACGGCGTTGCTCATGTTTTCCCAATAGCGTTTTTCCAGATATATCGCTTCGCCCATGGTGTCTTCATTAATCGGTTGCCCTGGCAACCAGTGATGCACCAGGCATGTCACCTGGTGCAATCCGTTTTGTTCTATTTGCTTTGCGAGTTGGTCGGCTTTCCCAGCGTGACTTTCACCGCGCTCGAAAACTGTTTATTGAGTTCACCTGCGATTTGTATGCACAAAAAGCCGTTCGGCTTACCATCAATCAACACAACCTCTTTCAGCTCATCTTTTTGCTCCGGCTTGATGGTTTGCATAAGCAAGTTATAGCTAGGCGCCACTTTGTCTTGTGCATCAATTGAGTTGATATAACGGTTGGCATCATCCACGCCAAAATCAAAATCAAAGTTCTGATCGTTTAGTGAAAGTGTGGTTAAAGGCATGGTTTAGTCCTCGTTTTTAGTTTTAGAAAGTTGTTTTTTGAAAACGTATTTTTCGTACCACTTCTGCAGGCCTTCTTCGAGCATGAAAATCAGCCTGGACCCCATGTGGCCAGAAACGGCAATCATGGCCGCAGCCAACATCGGTGGAATCTTTGCCGCTTCACATAAAAAGAAGGTGATAAGCCCTGCAAATGCCGCGGTTACAATCTCCCCGACCAATTCTGTAATCGAAAAGCGGGCAATCTTGCCCATACGACGCTTGCGGATATAACTCACTACACCGCCCATAATCGAAAGTAGAAACACCCAGGAATACGTTATTAATGGGTAAGCCGTTGGGTCTTTCTCAATCATTCGCTCTGTTCCTTGTTGTTCACTGAGTTCCACCAATCGATTAAGGCGTTGCATTGGTTTTTGGCCTTGTTGTACTGGTTGACGGTGCCGAGCCCGTAGTCGATGAGCTCGGCTTCTGTAACGGTGGAAGGTCGGGTATCGGTATCAGCATCGATATCGGTGGTTTCGGGCATGTCGTCACGGGCGGCACTGTTGAACAGCCGCACAGTGCCATTAGACAGATTGCAATCACTGTCTTTTTGCTGAATAACCGGCACATACTTCGGCACCTCTTTGGTAATGGTTTTGTAAACAATCTCGGTCTTTTTTTGCTTTTCAATCAGCTCCAGTTCCTGCTGACGGTCCTTTTCGTATTGTTCGTCGGCATCTTCCAGGGCTTTGGATATCGCTTTTGCCATTTCAGCCTGAACGCCCCTATCGCGGTAGTCGTAGCCCACAAAAAAGCTGGCAGAACAGCTTGCTGCAAATACCGCGATAATCAGCCAGTTCATAGCTGTTCTTCCGTGAGCAGCGTGTAGCTAAACGATGGTCCATACATCGATGCTGATTTCTTGGCCAGAGCCATTAACAAATCAAAATCACATGGATCAGCTAACACCTGGCAGCCGGCAGACCATTTATCCACCTGCAGCGAGATGTTATTCACGCCGGCACGGTGCAAGTTAATGCCGAATAAGCCCTCATCAATGCTGGTTTCGGCCATATCCAAAGCCGTATCGCTATCATTGTCTCGATAGACCTTCATCGGTTTACGTTGAACCAGGGCGTTGTATTTCGCCTGGTGAGGACCAATCTGCCACACCCCCCGATAATGACCAGGCACCACAATCGCCGTGCCATCTAAATTAAGCGGGTTTTCACGGTAAAACAGACCAGGATCGGTCGTGGCTGGAAACACATGCATCACTTGCTTTTTGTCCAGCTCGTACAGCACCACAATCACATCATTAAACGTGTTGGCATCCGTATCATGGCTACGCACACCGATAATGTTGAGGTTGTAATCACCCTTAAAAAACGGGTAATCGTGCTTTTTCAAGGCATCAGTGATGGTCTTTGTATTGAAGCTGTTCATGCTTCTTCCTCAGACTCGATGCTGCTGACTTCAACCAACTGCACATCACGGCCTAATAGCTTGCTGATGCGTTGCTGTTCCAGTTTTTTGGCAAGTTCTTCCTGTGCAACGATGGCATCAAGGCGAATCAATTGGCGCTGTATGGTCAATACCTGGATATGTTTTTCCAGCTCTTTGATGCTCATGTCTTTTATTGCTTTGGCCATGTCGTCACCTATAGTTTGAAAATTTTATTCACGCCGGCATCCCAATTCAGGTTGATGTCGCCGCCATTGGGTGGAATCGGTAAATCCGCACTTTCATCGTTGTAAGCAATCAAACGCGAGGTGGCTTCGTTTCCTGTGTCCTGGTACAAAGCAATCGCTTCAATATCTGCACCGGTGACTTCCTGAAACACCACGTTCGCTGCACCGGCCACGCCTAATGCTTTGGTTTTACTGGTTAACGCATCACTTATCGATACACGCGCTGCAGCGGGAATATCAGCCAGAAATTCATCTGCATCTATGCTCACGCTGTAATTAGCCGTATCAATGGCCACCACTTTGATGATGTCGGCATCCCAATCGATGTCGCCGCCTAGAAAACCTTCACGGCCTTTGCCGTATAAACTTGCTGTCATAACGTTTACCGCCTAACTTTTGCTTGAATTAACTGTTCCCAAGTGGCGGTGAGTCCTTCGCCCTGGGCCACGATGTGTAATTTGTAACGCTTGCCTTCTTCTAAGGGTGTGTCCGGTGCTAATAACGCCCGATAGCAGCCGTCTGATTCCTCAACGTAATGCAGCGTGATGGCATCCGGTGTCACCACAGATACGCCTTTTGATGTGTGCAACGTCGCCACCACATTCGCTGTGTTGATGTATTCATCTGTAAAGACGTTACGCAGCCCACGAAGCTCAATCGTGTTGGAATTTGCCAGCAGGAAAACATTCTCAGTGGCCAACGTTCACCTCCACCACGCCTAAAATTGGCGGACCAGTGAAAATGTCGGCGTTCATGTAGCCTGTGATTCTAGATCCACCTTTTATGCTGATAGCACCGAACGTTTCAGCCGTTTCTATGCTGTTTAGCCTTAAAACATGGTTCACATTTTCAATATTGAACGGCTGCACCTGTTCGCCAGGTGTAATGCCTGGCACGCTGAAATTGACTAGACCAGTTGAGAAGTGAATATCACCCAGCGATGACGACTCGTTGATAAAGGCAGCCGAGAAGCTAACAGCGCCAGGTGATAACACCGGTAAACCCACAAACTCTTGAGAAGGAATGGACACAAGAGAGACATTCGAGCCGCCAACAGAGAAAGTGGGGTTCGGCACCACGGCATCCCCCTCGATGCCAGGCACAGAAAACGAAACCGCACCAGGTAATAATTCAATATCACCCAAGGCTGATTGACTCAGGATGGATGACAACGCCAGAGAAACGGGACCAGGTGAAAGCGTGATCACCCCCGCTGACTCAGACGAACCGATACTATCCACATTGAATGATTGAGTCGGTGCCGGTGTGTTGGTTTGTCTAATCCAGATAGGCGATAACATTACGCGGCCTCCAGGAATTGGTATGGGTTTATGTGGAAGTCATTCAAAGACAAATTGCCATCAGAGAAAATGATGCATCTATCTAATTCCGTGATAGTGCTGACATCCTGACTTAACGAACCACCTGCCTGATGAGGATTTCCGCATAAATAGAAGTCAGGCGTAGATATGTTTACTAGTCCACTTGCAGGGATAGAAACTTCATTGTTTGAGTACAGTTCTTTTAATGTAACTTTCGCCCCGTTATAACTTGCTAAAAATGCAAACCTGTCACCCTCAGAGAGCAAAACTACAGGTGATGTCGTGTAAGCGTTTCCACCTGCTACAACCTGCAATCTAATGCTTCCTGGAGAACCACTACTTTGTAGCAAAATTCCTCTTAATGATGAAAGATTACCTGCAACCCCATAGCTGATTATGCAGCCATAGCTACCAGAGCTTTTATATATGCCTGATACGAAAATAGTGAACGCTTTCGAAATAGAAGGAATATCAGCATAAATATAAGAACCTAGAGAATATGCACGAATGTTCCCCTGTTCAGTGAAAGAAATATCACCCACAAATGAGATAGGCGTATTCCTCAATAGCTCACGTCTATGTGCTGAACTTGGGAAGAAGTCAGCAATAATGCTTTTGTTTTTAGCTTTTTGGTTCAATCTCACAGGCACAGTCGGCTTACGCCCTGGATACCAAAGCTCAGGCGCTGTGATTCTGTTATCGGGTAGATAAACGCTCACGCTATGCCTTCCCGTTCCATGTCCATGGCGTTAACGTCAGCACGGTCGTGCCACTTGTGGCCACACCAGAATCATTCTTGATGTAGAACTCACAGTCATCGCTGATGGTAATGCCAGGCAATGAAATAAATTGCTGGGTACCGACCGCATTTAATGGGAATGAACCAATATAAATATGCGGAAAATTATCACCTGGCACCGGCGCGTGATTGGTGCCTTTGATGTTTTTATCACGACGGTACAGATGCACTGATTTGCCACTGGTGGCCAGCGTTGGCAATGTAATATCCAAAACGGCATCCGCGAACCGGACCTTGTCGGTTAAAACTAAGGCGGTAGCTTGTGCTTCTGTGCTGTAGGCAGCATTGGCTATCGATGTCGCTGCACTAATGGCCGTATGCTCGGCTTGCTTTTCAACAATGGCTGCAGAGGTATTAATCGTCATGATTCACCCTCACAAAAGCCACGTTTTGAGCAGTAATAACAGGTAAACCAACTGACTCGGCAGGGCTGACCAGGTATTCACCTATCGCTTTAATAGCGTTAGCTTCTTGCTCAGTAATTACGTTGTTCAGAGCCAGATCATCCAGTTGAAAACGCACGCTGTCCAAAGCCACATCAATACCACCCTGGGCTGGGCTCATCATTTCCAATGTTTTCGCCAGTAAAGATGAACCTGCAGCGGCTGTTTCAAGCTTGGTTAAAATATCCGTCGCTGCTTGTGGTCCGAGCTTGTCCATCAATGTGCGTGTAGTGATAAACGTTTGCTTCAGCTGGGTGACTGATGGTGAGTTGCACCAATCAGCCACAACCTGATCATCTGTTTCACTGCCAGGCATCAACGCTATCACGGCTTTGAGTAGTGAAAAATCCATGCGTTAGTCCTGCAAATCCCGTGTATCGTCTTCACTCAGATATGGCACGCCGTTAATGCGTACAAAGTCTGAGCTGGTGACATCAAACGGCACTTTGTGCTTGGTTTTCTCGCCACCTTTTGGATCAACGTTGAGCAAATCAGAGATTTTCACTCGGCAGCCAAACAGCTCGAACTTTTGAGATTCATCCAGGGCTTTACCTGTTGAAATAATGTCGAAGGTGTCCATACCTCTCCAGCTGCCTGCTGATTTGGCGGTTTCCACCATCAAATTAAAGTTACGGCTATCAAGCTCAATTTCACCAGAGCAAGACACATCACCATCGACATAACCATCAGGCACACCATGGGTATAGGTTGCGGCACTGTTATCAGTAATCGTCGCCGTGAAGTTTTCAGCGTGGATCAATAAATCGCTGAACATAAAGTCAAAGTTTTGACCGGATAAACGTTTAGACACGGTTTAATCTCCTATGCAGTTGGATTATTTAAATCCAACACAATGTTGGCGGTGAGTTCTTTCGGAATTTCAAAAGGCCGTGCTTTCATGAACGCCTCAACCTTTTCGCGAGTAACCCAGGTGATGACAATGTCACCCTCAACTGGCGGCTTTAATTCAGCAGGAAAAGGAATGCCCTGGAACACCGTCGACTTACTCATTTCACGCAGTGGTCGCATAAGCTTATTACTCGCCCAGGCTTCACCATTTGGTGTCGAGTTAAAACGACGGTTACCGGTCAAACCAATTAACACCAGGCGAACAGCCCGAGCCGCTTTATCGACTACACGCAGGTTTTCCAGCACTTGATAATCACCCGCTGGTGCATCCAGCGTTTGAGCATCCGACCAGAACACGCCAGGATAATCAGGGAAAAACGATGGTACTGAGAAGCGTTGGTCATTCAACGCTTTGGCATGGGCCATGTTGTATCGCACACCGTCTTTATCAACGGGTAAGGTGGTTTGATCCTGCCCCACTAATGGGCCAGTTTCGACGCGCATTGGCGTGTCAGCCACGCTGACACCAGAGTTACACAAACGGCCAGCGATAATGCCAACGGCATCGTCATAGATATACGGCACAGGTGAAACCCGATGCGCTGAGAGCGTGTCGGTTAGGTTGTTCACCGCAGTGATGTATTCTGACCAGGATTCATTTTCGCTATCGATACCGCGCACAGCACCAATAAAGAAAAGACGACGGCCATATTGAGCTTCGATATTAACTGCTTTAGTTTGCATGGCAGTAAAATCAGATGCCTGAGTGACCGGTGTACAAATCACCGCCCCTTCAACTCGGACATTTTCATTCATGGCCATGTCAACCGCTGGATCCCAAAGCGCACCATTAGCCACCGGCACAGCCACAGCCGCCCAGTTTTCACCGGCATTTTGTCTGGCTGCAATGAGCTGTTGCTTTAGCTCTGAATCGGCTTCGCCAAGTTCAGCATCTAAATCGCTATCAGTATTTAGGAATAACAATTGATCAACATTGGTCGCTGCCACACCGATAAACAACAAATATTTCTCGACCGTTGGGAATGGGCCTTGCTGTAAATTGAGCGCATTGACCGTAATTTTAGGTAACGCCACGGGCTATCTCCTGCTTAATTTGTTTTAAAATGGCATCAAAGTGCTGCGTAATGTCGGCCTTGGTTGCCCCTAAAAATGAGCGTGCCGGCAGCGTGGTTTTCCATGATGTTTTTGGACTTTCGCCCGCTTGCTCACGTAACTGACGTAACAACGAACCAGCCTGGCCAATGGTGAGGTTTTGCGTTACCCACTTAAGGCTTGGCTTTTTGCCGTTCTTTGATTTGCGTTTATTGATGGTGAAGCCGGCCTCACGTAAGGCGCGTGCCTGGTCGCGTGTGGCTGGGCTGTCTTGATTTTTTGCACTGTTTCTTTTCAGTGAGCGCGTGGTCACGCGCTGTGTGTAACCATGCTGTTGCTTAGCCGCTATACGAGCTGATGAACGCTTATAAAAACCGACCACGGCCTCAGTGCCATCTGCGCGGATGACTTTGAGCTGTCGAGCGAGTTTCAGTAGCATTTTGCTGCCACCACGTTTCTTTTTGGCACGGGCTGGATATGCCTGGCCAGAGAGGTCCGTTTGCGTGCGAACTCGGCGTTTGCTGTCAGATATGGCTTTTTTACCCACTCGTGCAAGTAATCGACGGCGAAGCTTTGTTGGCAGGCCGAGTATTTCAATCTGCTGTTTAAGCGTCATCAGGCCGGTGACCTGAATACTTAATGTGGGATTCATGTTCTCACCTCACCTTCCAGGGCATAATCAATACGCACCGGTGCCAAGCGATAACGTTCACCGTTTAACCGTAGTGGTCCAGCAGGGTCTTGGATGATTTCCACGTCTTCAACAAAATCGATGTTGATTTCTAAATCGGCCGTTTGGTTATCCAGGATGTCGATATCGGTTTCAGGTGGATCGAGCTCCAACTGTTCGCGTAATTCGTCGTTATCGATTAACCAGGCAATGACATGGCCGAATAACAGCTCGGCGGGATGCTCCTGGTGCGGGAAACGCTCAATGACGATGGCTGCTGTGTAATGCAGGCGAAACAGCACCATGCCATCGTTGCCCATATCTTTGGCCACACCAACGAAACGGGCATTTTCTGCCCAAGCATCGATGTTTTCAGCCGCGACCATGTTCAGCTTCAGCACGGATTCAGTGATGGCTTGTAACATCTTCATTACAGCAGCACCGCGTGAAAACCATGCGTTTTCATTTTTGGGTTATCAGGAAAAAATGTATTCCAGAGCGATGCAATGGATGACTGGCTTTCATCGAGCCAGAATTTTTCTGTTTGCTCAGATTCTTTGGCCTGATTTTCAGCTACTTCTCGGCGGTTCATGCTGATGAACTGTTGCAACAGGAACGCTTTGGCACGGCTATAGACCGCCGCTTCATAGTGAACCAGTAATAGTTCACTGCTCACGACGGGTGATGAGTTTGCAGCCAGGTAACTTTCAAAGTCAGCATAACCGAGCGTTAAAAGGTGTTGCTTTACAGGGTCCAGCGTTTCATTCACACGCACGACGGCCAGGCTTAAGCCTGTGCTGATCGTGTCGTCTGCAATATCTGAAGGCACACGGTATTTGCTCATCAAATCAGCCGTGGACACATCAGGCCACCACCCATCATTGGTGATAGGTGATGCGCTTGCTAGTGATGGTTTTCCCGTTAAACTCATGCGAACCCTGTGTTATGTAAGGTGCCGGAACAAAACACGAACCACTTCTAATACAGCGTTGGAGTGCTTCGTTTTTTGCCCTGCCCCGGCGGTGGAGCCTGTAAAGCGGCTGAATTACTCTTTATCAGCCTGGGCTTGTTCTAACTTCTCAATTTCTTTGAGTGCTTTACTCATTAGTGTTTTGGTGCCATGCCCTTCTGGATTAACCTTTTGAGTCGCTTCACACCAGGACACGCAGGCTTTAAATTCCCCCTTCAGGAAGGCATTCTTTGCCATCATGTTCAGCATTTTGCTTTTCACTGGCATCGCCAGTTCCCACTTCGCATCCAGTAGCACTTTCACCAAGTTATCCAGGTACGGGCTGGCTGTTTTCTCTTCCTTAATTTGTGCACTAGCCCAGTCATAGGTGTAATCACAAATGAACGTTTCCATCGTGCTGCTAAAGCCATGCGGCATGGTTTGCTTTGGCGTTTTCACCAGGTAAAACCCCAGGTGTAAGCCTTGCTCGATATCACCGATATCGAATAACCAGACCATCATCATCACGGCCACGCTGTTCGGGTAGTCGTGGCCATTGGCCATGTAATCTTCAACAAACGGCATATAGTTCGGCAGCAGCTCTTTTTTCATCGCTGCTTTATCTTCTATGGTGTCTTTGGTGCTTAAACGCTGAACATCGGTCTGTAACGCAGCTTGGTATTGTTCAAGCAGTTGTTTGAATGGCTTACCATCACCAGGCGTTTGAAAATGTTGATTAGCGTCCAAAGTCTCCTGATTTAGATCAGGTTGATGTTTCAACTGAATCGCCTTCAATTTACTAATCGGTTGCTCAGTCTTTGGCTGGCTCAGTTGCTTTTCACCACCCGGCTCTGCTCGCTTTTGTTTTAACTGTCTTAATTTGCTCATTTCGGCTCCTGTTTATCCCTGACCGGCACCCCGGTCAGGGAACAGTGGGTTGCATTGCTTCAGGGTGTTATTCGGCTGTTAACTGAATACCTTCGATAAAGGCGGTCAATTCCTCATCCTCAACCACATAACCTTGGTTCGCTGAGTTAAAGTCCTGCACTTCGTCTTTCTCTGGTTTGTCTTTTTGCAGGCGACGAACCGAGCTGTCTTGAACGTAAATGGATAAGTTTTTTAGTGGTGTGACGAGCACTTTTCCTTCTGGGAAGAAAGGCGCATACATCGTCGGCATGTTGCCGTAAGCCTTAGTAATACGACCGGACAGCATGGCTTTTTCCGTCGGTGTATTACCATTGGTTTCGTAATAGGTACCTTCTTGAGAAGACAAAATGTCTGAGCCAACAATAAAGACCAAATCATCACGGTTACGGTGATAAATAGGCAGCATCTGTCTGGCTTCATGAGCCAACACATCCAGATTTTTAAAATCAGCACTACCCAAAACCACTTCATTAGTTGCAGCGGCTAAATGCTGCGAACCACCATTGAAATCACGAATCTTTTGCAGCCAACCAATATTCATATCTTCAAGATTAGGGTTAGCATTGATGTCACTATTTGTGGAAACTGATGTGCCATGCCAACCGATAGTCAGCATGTCGTTACCAATGGCTTGGCGAACAAGCTGCATATAACGAGAAGCAAAATCAGGGAATTTCGCCCAGGCATCAATCAAGGCATATTTAATGGCCACATCGAATTCTGTTTTAAAGCATTCGTAGCCTTTTGAATCCGTATCGGCCAAGTGTTTTGGGACACGTTCACCGGATCCGGTGGTATCTGTTCTACTCGCCACACGGCCAGATAAGAACATGCCAACCTTTTCGCCTTTTAGCTCAGCAACAGGCACAGCCCCATTAATCTGACGAAGGAAAGGATTACCATCTTCAATGATCTTGTTATAAATGGTTTGCGCCACTGTTGGCGTAGCAGCGTAATGTTGACCGGCCGAAGGATTACCCGGTTGCAGCCCGAAACCACGAGCGGTATTAACAAAGTGGAGGTCTAATGCTTGGCGACCTTGTTGAGATAAATTCATGTCTGATTCCTTACTGATAAAACGGAGTTAGATGTAGTCGTCAGCTTTGAAGGAATCACCTTCATGCTCACCGGCATTGGTGCCAGGTTGTTCTTCCAGCGCGGCTTTGAACTGTTTGGTCAGCTCATCAAACTTGGTTTGCAGTTTGTTAAAGGCTTCAGCATCAACCGTTGAAGCTTGCTCACCACCTTTATGGCTGGCTTTGGCATCCTTCAGTTCTTTGATTTCCGCTTCTAGTGCAGCAAAGCGTTCAGCGGTGATTTCCAGTTTTTCAGGTTCACCGCTTGGCTTACCTTCACCTTCTGGCTTGCCATCTAGCTGTTCTTTAAATGCAGCTAATGACTCACTTAAAGCTGTCATTGAAGCCGTCAGTTGTTCTGCGGTTTTCTTATCCATGTCGCCCTCGTCGGATTTGTCTTTGGAAAATAAACGTGTAAACCAACGCGGGGGCTGGTCGTCGTTGTGTGAATCGTTGAAGTTGTGAGTCTCGTTTTCGACGAACTCACCTAAGATGATGGTTTGGTCTTTGTTAGCGGTGAATCGCATTTCAGACGTCGCTACTGAAGCCGGTGTGTCTGTGGCAGCAAGACCAGATAGATAAAACTTGCCGGTGTCTCTGAAGTTAGGCATTAACTCCATTGAGGTGTGGAGACGCTGCCCTGATCTAGCTGTTGATTGATAAATCTCATTCGGGGCAATTTGAGCGTAAAGGTCGACGCCACCTTCTGAGTTCTCTTCAGCTCTGACGGCAACAACGCTGCCCATGCTGTACATGCGAATGTGATCCGGCCAGATTTTCGCCTGGTATAACTCTGGGTCATACGTTTCAGCGGCATCTCGTAACCATTGCGGATCTATGTCACGACCATCGATGGTTTTGCCACTGCGGCCGATGCGTTTCCACTCTGTTTTTAACTTAGCCATTCATCACCTGGTAACCTTAAATTTTCAGCTTCGTGCTGGTTTTGTGAAAATATTAGGTCTTAAAAAACCGTGATTCAACGCTTTTGCTTTGGCTAGATTCCTATAACAAATTACTAGGAAAGTTAAGGACTTACTTCGCTTTTTTTGTGTGCTTTGGCACCTAAAATAAGGTCAAAAACACAGAGGCATCATGGCGAAGTATTCAGCAGAGATAAAAGAAACGGCGAAAAAGCTCTTTATTAAGGGCTGGTCTATCACTGAGATATCAGCTCAGACCGGCGTGAATGAGCGAACGCTGTATAACTGGCGTGATGCTGACGAGTGGGAATCCTTTGCTGCACCGGACACAGTTGAGCAAGCCATTACCAGGCGAATCAATGCACTGATTGAGATTGATAACAAAACAGAGTCACAGCAGCGAGAGCTGGATTCACTGGTGGCTAACTTTGGCAACCTTCGCATCAACATCGCCCAGGCTCAAAAACTACAAGCTGAAGCGGTGGCCATATCCAAAGGTAACTACATACCGCATGAGTTTCGTGACTCAGCCCCTACCGAAGAAGAGCTAAAGCAAGAGAAAAAGCCCCGGCGTAAACGCAAAGAAAAACCGCCCAAGAACGATATCTCCAACATCACTCAAGAACAGCTGGATGAGTTTAGACAATCCCACTTCTTCGAATACCAGTTGCTATGGCATGAAAAGAAACGCCAGAGAACACGCTTCATCCTTAAATCGCGTCAGATTGGTGCCACCTATTACTTTGCTTATGAAGCATTTGAGGATGCCGTACTCACCGGTGACAATCAGATATTCCTATCTGCATCACGCGACCAGGCCGAAGTGTTTAAGGCTTACATCATCGCTATTGCTAAAGAACATTTTGATGTTGAGCTAAAAGGCCAAGGCGTCATCATTCTCTCTAATGGTGCTGAGATTCGCTTTCTCTCAACCAACAGCCGAACGGCTCAGTCTTACCACGGCCATTTATATGTGGATGAGGTGTTTTGGATACCGGACTTTGAGAAGTTATGGAAAGTCGCCTCGGGTATGTCTGCTCATAAAAAATGGCGTCGTACCCTCTTCTCTACACCATCAGCACAATCACACCAGGCTTACCCGATGTGGTCGGGTGAACGGTTTAATAAGGCGAGAAAAGAAGACGACAAAGTCGAGTTTGATATCAGCCATGCAGCCTTAAAAGATGGCGTATTGGGCATTGATAAAATCTGGCGTCACATGGTCACGGTGAAAGATGCTGAAGCCAATGGCTGTGATTTATTTGATATTGAAGAACTACAAATTGAATACACACCGGATGACTTTAATAACCTATTCATGTGTGTGTTTATTGATGATGCCAAGTCCGTTTTCGCACTCCACAAACTCATGGCCTGCATGGTGGATACCGATGCCTGGTCAGACTATCACCCCGAAGCGGCCCGGCCATTTGGTAACCGCCCTGTCGCCTTGGGTTATGACCCATCACGCACGCGAGACAATGCCACACTGGCGATATTAGCCATACCGCTTAACCCACAAGAGAAATGGCGCGTACTCAAACACATCAGCTATAACGGCCAGAACTTCCAGTACCAAGCCAACCGCATCAAAGAAATTGTGGAAACGCACAATGTGAAGCACATCGGCATTGATATCACTGGCATCGGTTATGGCGTATTTGAGCATGTGGAAAACTTCTTCCCACGTGCCACGCCGATTAACTACAGCGTACAAACCAAAACCGAGCTGGTGTTAAAAGCCCTGGGCGAAGTCGAGTCCCAACGCCTGCAATACTCCGCTGGTGATAAACAAATTACCCAAGCATTCATGATGGTCACCAAAACCGTCACCCCAGGCAGCAGCCAGATTACCTATGGTGCCAACCGTTCCAACACCACTGGCCATGCCGATGTGGCCTGGTCCATCATGCACGCCCTTAACTATGAGCCATTAGTCCCACGCCGTAAGTCCACGATGAAGATGGCCGCTTAACAGGAAACCACCATGTCAGACACCAAAATTCAATTTACCTTTGGCGATCCCGAGCCAGTACTTAATAACAAGATGACCGATTATCTCGGTGTGTTTACTGACCTGGGCGGTAAATACTGGGTACCACCTGTGAGCCTCAATGGCCTGGCCCAAACCCGTGGGGCAAATTCGCATCACAACAGCATTCTCCATTTTAAGAAAAACATGATTTTAAAATGGTTTGAACCATCCAAAATGCTGAGCTACAGCACACTAAAACAAATCGCGTTAGATTTTGAAGTGTTTGGCATGTTCTATGTGCAAATATTCACCAATGGCTTTGGCCGCCCTGTTCGGCTGGGCCACTTACCCTCCATTGCTATGCGTCGGGGTAAAAAGCCTGGTGTATTTTTCAAGCTGTTATCCGATGGCAGCGAAATAGAATTCGCCCCCGATGAAGTCATTCAAATCAATGAATATGACGTGATGCAAAGCATCTATGGCATACCGGAATATATGGGCGGCATACAGTCCGTTTTACTCAGTGAAGACGCTGGCCTGTTTCGCCGTAAGTACTATAAAAACGGGGCTCACATGGGCTATATCTTCTTAACCTCCGATACAGGCCTGGAAGAAGATGATCTACAGATACTCTCTGACCAGGTATCGCAATCTAAAGGCCCCGGTAACTTCCGATCGATGCACCTCAATATCGAAAGAACCAACGCCAAAGAACCGGTGAAGATCATCCCCGTGGGTGATATTGGTACCAAGGATGAGTTTGAACGCATCAAAAACATTACCCGTGGTGAAATCCTTTCCATGCACCGGATGTATCCAGGTTTATCTGGTGTGATACCAGAAAGTAATAGCGGCTTTGGGGATATGGAAAAGATTATGCGGGTATATCACGAGCTAGAAGTCGGAGCAATGCAGCAGCCGTTTTTAGAATTGAATGAATTATTGGGTAAACAGGTGGTGAATTTTAGAGAGCCGGATTGGAAGTTTGAGCTGTGAATAAAATCCCAATAACTATATTGTAGAACTACATGACTAGCTACAATCCCAAGTAATATAGATTATCCTGCACACTAACTCACTGTATAAAAAGAATTAATTAAACATGAATTAAATGTCATACTATAGTTAACACAACTACCTTATGCAATTTCTTGTGAATGACAATTTTTTACTCCCGAAGAATGGAATCTCTTATGAACACTTCGCAAAAAAACAAACTAAGAAACGCCTTTGATTCAATACTTCGTGCTGACTACATTACACTAGACAACATTGATGAACTTGGAGATCTTGAAGAATACTTCATTGATTTTTTTGGTATTTTACAGAGCTTGCTTCAAAAACAAGACAGTTTCATTAGTGGAAGAAGAGGCACTGGAAAGACAACTAACTTACTCAGAGGGTACTTCGAGTGTCTAAAATCTATAGCACCAAAATTAAAATCAGATAGTCACATTCTCGGAAATAGAAAAGTACTTCCTATCTACGTCGACCTTAGCACATGTAATGATCTTTTTGACAACGATAACGAAATTACATCAGTCGAAACACATTTCATAAGACAACTGATTGATTCTCTAAAGAAACAGTTATATCTGATGTTCGATGATAAATACCTGGCTTTTTTTCAACGTGAAAATCCTACATTAAATGATTTGGAACTTATTGAAAAAGTTTTAATAGAGGGTGAAACAATTGCCTCCTCAAAAATCTATGATGAAAAAACCAGCCATAAACAAGAGAGTGATATAGATCTTGGTGTCGAGCTTTCCAATAAGCCCAAACTAAAAAGTAACCTCTCAGATAAAGAATCTGTTGAACAGTCTAGAACAATACAAAAAATAAAAGGGTTAAATGCCCAAGAATTTCTAAATAGAATTAACACGATCAAGAAAAAAGCAAATATTGACTCAATTTATGTTTTTATCGATGAATATTCTGATCTTAACGCTGCGGCACAATTACGATTTAGCACTTTACTTAAATCTTTTCTAGGTTCAAAAATTGGTATGTTTTTCAAGCTAGGAGTAATTACTGATAGATATGATTTTGGTGAAAAAGTTATTATTGGTAGAGACATATATCCTATACCTCTGGATTTCAATGAATATGCAGATCGATATAATGGTGCCATTGCTGCGATTAATAAAACACAATCATTCGTCGAAAATTTAATAGAGAAAAGAATAGAGAAATTCTGTCCAGATTTATCTCTTTCTGACATTTTCAAGGCAGATTTTAACGATATTCTATACAGAATCACCAGAGAGACATTAGGGGTATCACGCACCATAGGAATGATACTCCAAAATGCATTTTCTCAAGCAATGTCTTCATCTGATGGCCGGATAGGCTTATCTGAGATCAACTACGGGATCAGTACAGCAAGAAAAACATATCAAAAACAGTTTACTGGAAGCATCAAGAAAAAACTGGTGCCTGGCTACAATATTGATATTTGGAACAAAATTCTCGAAAAGGCCAAAGCAGAAAAAAATAAGTATCCTGATCGTGCCGCGAGCCATTTCATGTTGGATCCAATTCGTAAAGAATATCTAAACGTACTTTGTGAAAATTTTATGATTCACTTTATTTCTGACAATGTAGTTTCCAAACACGGAGGAAGTTATAACCTTTACTCAATTGACTATGATGTTTGCTTAGAATTTGGGATCAAATATGCCGATAAGAAAGATGAATATACTCCAATCAGATTTATATATGATCCAGTAATTTCTGAGTTTGATGGTTACTTCCTAGGAACAAAACAAAAAAGTTATAAATGCTCCGAATGTGGTCGCATTTATTCTGAAACTGAAGTACAGCAATTCAAAATCAAACGTTGCTTTGAGGATGACACAAAACTAGATGAGATAATTCATCAAGAAGCACCAGTCAGTAGTGGTAATTTTGCTGAGGTAGAAATTAGAATATTAGGATTGATATCTCAACTACAAAAAGATGAAGCAATGACAGCTAGAGAAGTTGCGGATTCAGTAGGTTGCACAATACAAAAGGTTTCTGCTTGGGCAGGTAGGGTATTAGAAAGGACTGGAGAGATAAATGTTAATAAATCAGAAAAGCCTAATAAATATTACTCTAACGAGTTTTGTGATGATTGATGAGCTAGATCTAAAAAAATAATCTATGCGAGTTGAATGCCCACACTGCCATCAAAAAGCCATTATTAGTTCGACTAATGCGTTGTCTCATACGGTGAAAGATCTGTATTGCCAGTGCACGAATCTTGAGGGCGGTTGTGGTGCTTCATTTGTGATGAAACTAGGCTATTCTCACGACTTAAACCCGCCGATTAATAACACTCGTCAAATGGCGATCAGTTTATTAAAAAACCTGACTCTGAGCGAAAGACAAGCTTTGCTTCAGGGAGATTTATTCAATAACTAGTCTAAAAAGCGGTAAGACTAAGAACCATAAAGTCAAAAATGAGAGCGTACCCATTTGAACTAAAGAGACTTCAAACTGGGACATCGGTATTTTATGTTTTATGTCATGTGCAAATGCATAAATTAAACTAATACTGCACACTGATAAAATAATGATAATGAAAGCCGGCAAAGCTGGAATTAAAAGATCCACGGGTTAGCTCCTTATTTTTATTTTTGTACTACCCATCTATACAAATATATGAGAACACAATTGAGCGTCAACAACACATAAATCAAAAACGCGAAACACCTCACATATTTATAAAACAAACTCAAATATCTTTTATCCTTTTACATTCATGATATGTGTACTGCTGTTTCGATAGATAATTGAGAAAAAGTGAAGAAGCCTG
Organism: Methylophaga sp. UBA2513; assembly: GCF_002341285.1. Lineage (NCBI taxonomy): Bacteria > Pseudomonadati > Pseudomonadota > Gammaproteobacteria > Thiotrichales > Piscirickettsiaceae > Methylophaga > Methylophaga sp. UBA2513. Next base: position 231,157 of record NZ_DDNT01000010.1, read on the forward strand.
CCAAACAATTGATTGGCAGGCTTTTTTATTTAATCGGTTAGGCCGATTGTGCGGATGAGTTTACGTTGGGTGTTTAGCAGGCTGTACTCGATGCATTTGAGTAGGTGGCCGAGTTGTTCGCCTTCGATGAGGTCGTTATCCATGGCGTCGGGGACGATTTTGCTGATGCAGTCCAGGGCGTCGATGCCGATGGTCATCATGTAAATTTGGCGTTGAAGTTCGGGCTTGATGTCTGCACTGATGAATTGGGTGATTTGGTCTTGTGTATTTTGCATAACGGGATCCTTTTCTTTCGAATAAAATCCATCACACACATTGTCAGTTGTGGGTGATGGGCGTGCGCAGGGCTGACAAACCGGTGGACCCGTTACCGAAAAAGACCGGCAGGCACAAGGCCTCCCCACGCACACCCACCATAGATCAGCAGGCATAAAAAAACGCGTCTCCGCGTTTCAGCGGTACAAGTCACACTCGCAGTTGTCAGGCTGCGGCACTGGATTTTGCCAGTGCGTTTTTTAAATTACGCCGCTCGTGGTGGGTTGTCAATTTGTTGTTTCTGGTTCATGAGATTAAAGCCAACCTATCTCTGTAAAGACTTGATTAATCAAAATCGACAAAGCCAAAGCTCCGAGCAGTAAAGGCAACCATCCCTCCAAGATGGAAACTCGTATTTTTTGGCTGTGAATACATTGCCAAAAATGGCGACCGAAGTGTTCCATAGCTTTATCGACCCGTTCTTGATAAGGGTTGTGTTCCGTAATTCTTCTAAGGCTATCTTGGACAGTACCAACTTTGTATTTCAAATCATCAAGCCTAGAACCTAGAGTGCTAGAGCTTTCATTTACTTTTTTTAACTGTTCTTCAGCTAGAGATTTTGAGAACTTGCTTACTTCAGATGCAGCAGTAATAAACACTTCATTATTATATTTAACTATTTGTTCCATCTGTTTCCACCAAGGATATATCGAGTAGTTCTCATTCAAATCTGGGACTTCTACATCAGTACCAATAGGCACACTCACCTTGTTTATGAACTTAATACCCTTAGTAGTCAGAATTAACTGCGTGTCATAAAAGTCAGTATATTTCCATGAAAAAGAAACCCAAAGGTAACTGATAATAAATAGTGCAGCCAAGTTGATATGAAAAACGGCATTAGCATCATCAGCGAAATAATATTTCAAACGTTCGGGGTTAATTTCCAAACCAGTGAAATAGCTAAATATCACTATCGAAGAAATTAACAGCAAATTACGGCGGGTATGCAGCAAATCTGTTGGTTGATCACCAATAAAAGGTTCTTGAGAAACCTTTCTTAATTTCTCTCGTTTGGATTCTGATTTATTAACATCCCCTTGGCCAGTTTGCTTTGTTTCACCTTCTTCCATTTTCCGACTTTCCTTGTGAGTGACATACCGTGATTGTATGCCCTCTCCTAGTCTGGATCATCCTTATCTTTCTCTGCATGAATGCGGTTGTAGATTTCTTCTCTATGCACTTCGATATCTTCGGGTGCATCAATGCCAATACGGATTTGGTTGCCTTTGACACCTAAAACGTGAACTTTAACATCGTCATCAATGATGAGGCTTTCGCCGATTCTTCTTGTGAGTATGAGCATAACTAACGTCTCCTTGTTGGGTTATTGGCGCTCGAAAATCCAACAGCGTATCGATTTTCTGAGCAGTTTTGAGTGCGTTGTTTCATTCTTTTTGTATTTTGGTTTTTTGCTGCCGGGTAATTTACGGCGAAGTTCTTTGTTATCTATGATGGGCAGGTCGTGCAGCTTGCATTGTTGGTGAAAGTGTTCGAGGTTAACGGCGATTGATGTGTCTGGTGTGACACTGTGATTGAGCTGGTGTTCTTCATCGATGTGTTTTCCTTCGGGTAGTTCACGGACGCGGGTGTCCATGTAGTCAAACTGCGCCCAGAATTGCTGGACGATGGGGTGGTCTTCATTAAGTGAGTCTTGTCTGGTTTCGGCCATGGTTTCTATCAGGGTTTTGGCTTCTTCCATGACGGTGGTTGGGATGTCGGGTAAGACGGCTTTTAAGCAGTCGAGTAAAGCGAGTAGCTTGGCGTGGTTTTCAACGATACGTTGTAGCTTTACTTTGTCGTTGGCCATGAGTTTGTCACGGTAAAAGCTGAGCTTGGTTTTAAAGGTGTCTAGCACGTTGGCTTCTTGCTTTAAGGCGTGAATGAGAAAGGCGCTGCATTCGTTGGGCGACATCATGTTGAGTTTGTCTGAAGATTGTCTACCCGCCGGTGAGTGGTGGCTGCGGTCAAACTCTAAGTGCACAATACGGCTGGTGATGGCTTCTGAGGCATTAACGGGGATGTTTTGCACTATCATGAGGCCCGCTTTAAAACGTGGCTTTTTGGTGCTGTTGTCTTGCGACTTGATGCCGGTGACTCGGCCAAACTCGCCGTCGAACAGGTCTTTTTGTTCATCCCAGTTGAAGCGTTTTAGGTGGTGGTCTGCAGCGACTTGTTCGTTGTCTGTTTCATTAAACACAACGGGAAGGTTGCTGACTTCGGCCATTTTACGGGTACGGCCGGGTAAAGTACTGGCATTGGGGTTGAATGATTCGCCTTCTTTGCCGAGCAGCTTCCAGAGAAAGTCGACCATGTCGGATTTACCACTGCCCGCTTCACCGACGACTTCCATAAAGGGATAGGAACGGGAGAGTTGGCGGATTTGTTCTACATATAAACAACCGAACCACCATGATAAGGCGACGACGCCTTTAACACTAAAGGCTTGAATGTAGTCGTCTAGCCATTTGGGGTTGTATGTTGTGTTAATGGTTTGTTTGATATCGACCATCGTTTTCACACCTATTTTTTTGAGTTGGAAGAAGGATTCATCATTCAGCTCGATGAGCTTGCCTTGATACACGGCGTAGTCATTAAACACGTAGGCTTTGGTTTCTTTGTCGTAACCAATAAAGTCGAGCGTGCGGACGACTTTGGGGATGTGGGTCATCCAGGCGCGATAGAGTTTGTCCATGTCTGATTGGTTGCCGACAAACTGAGCGCCGGGGGCTTTGTGCATGGCGGCTTTTTTAAAGTCACCTGCAGTGGATAGCGTTTTGCCTGTGAATGGGAGCTGTTGTTCATCTGAGCCATTACCGAAACGCAGGCGAAGGAAGTATTGGCCGTCTTCGCCATTGTCTGGCTGCTGGAAGTAGAGAAAGTGCATGGTAAAGGTGGCGATTTCTCGTATTTTGGCGGCTTGGTTAAAGGCATGGCTATCGGCTTCTGAAAGTTGGTGTTGGTTGGCCTGTTCCCTACTTTCTTTGATTTGTTCTTCTGTCATGTGGTCGTTATCCAGCTTGGCCATGCCGGACCAGTACATGGATTGGCCTTTTTTATAGACAGTTTGGTCTACGTTGGCGGCATAGGTGCGGTTTCGGTAGGTGAAGATGAAGTAATCCTGCGACCGGTGCTGATAGATAAGCTGAGCTTTTTCGCGGTAGGTAGTCGCCATTTCTAAACTACCGAGATAGCGATATTCGTCCATGTCTTTGTCGGTGAGACGGTTGGCTTTGTAGAGGTCGTTCCAGTCTTTTTTTGACTCGCCGGCACTGGTCATAACGGCGCTGACTTTTTCGCCCATGTCTCGCAGGCGTTCGGCGTGTTTGGTGAGAAACTTTCGGCCTGTTTTGTCATTATCAAGGGCGATCACCCAGGTGATGTTTTTGCCCAGGTAAGGTTGAATGGCTTTTTCTGGGAACATGCCAGATGTCATGATGGCCACGGCTTTATGGCCAGCAACATTGAGTGACATGGCGTCGATAATGCCTTCACACCAGAAGACTTCGTCACCGGGCTCTATGGTGACACTTGACGGTTTCCACCATAGGCCTTTAAAGAAGCCTTTGAAGTGTTTGTTACGGGTGGTGGTTTCCCCTTCTTCATCGGTGATGTGGACGTTTTCTACAAAGCGTTCCCACATGATGGTTTTGTTGTTATCGAGAAAAAAACGGACGGTGGCAGTGCCTTTATCCGCCCCTTTGCACCAGAAGTTGCCTTGTTCGTACCAGCCTTTTATCTCATTAAGATTAAAACCACGTAGTAGCGACATGTAGGCGTCTGCTGTGGCGTTGGGGTTTTCTTGGGTGGCTTGGTATTTGTCGTTGAGCTTTTCAAATAGCTCGGGGAATAGTTCTTTTGTGGTGGCGGTGAAGTCACATTTATTTGAGCGGTTACATTGGATGCGGCCTGGTCGATCTAACCAGGTCCATAATTCTTTTTTCTGACACTCTGGGCAGCGGCCTCTGAGATATTGGCCGTCTTCTTTCATATCAAACTCGGCCTTTAATAGCTCGATAATTTGCGGATTGAGATCGTAATGCGGCATGGGTGAGATCCGTTCGGGGTGGTTCATGGGTATTGTCTGGCTGTGCGTAACACACGGCTGGTGACACGGACTGTTCTTACTGGTCTGGGTGCACGTGGGCCACGACGCATATCAATATGGCCGGCGGTGATGTTGGTCATCACTAATACCAGTAGTAGCTTTTTGAGCAGGCTATGTGGCTCTCTAAATTCGAGCCTGACCATATTGAGAGCGATGGCTGTGCTGACAATTTCAGCCTGATTTCTGGCTTCGAGCTTATAGGCGATGCTTTCAACTTGTCGGTTAATCGTACTGCGTGAACGGAAGCGTTTTTGTTCGGCTATTTCTATGCGGGTGTAGCCCTCACATAGGTAACCGAGCGTGATGGCTTCGGTTTTACTCAGTGGCCCTTTATCAATAACAACAGCGTGTAGCTTCTTCATTTTGGGTTTCAACACCAATTTTATGGTGTTAGCTTGCTTGAGATACTTTAGTCAGGCTGGGAATACGGCCTCTATCAACAATTTCATTGCCGACGATACGAGCGCCATATTTTTCTTGAAGGGCTGTATTTACTAGCTGTCTCATGACAAGCGTGAACTCACTATTTTCGGCTCTTACGATGTCGTCTATCAGGTTTCGGATGGGTGCATAGTGGCGAAAACCACACTGGGCTAAAGACTTTGATTTGGCGTCATTCATGATGAAACTCCTATATAATCCACGTTATCGGGGGATAACAAGCGATGACAGAGAAAACAGTAACGCCTGAAAAAGGGCTTGGCAACAAAAAGAGTGGTGAAATTTTAAGGCTCCAACTTGTAATGACCAAGTTAAACCTGAAACCAATTGATTTAGCTGAGAAAACTGGCGTCTCAGAAAGAACAATAAAACACAGTCTTTACGATGAGATTCCAATTGGCGCGAAACTTTTGCGCGAAATGAACCTTAAATTAGGCGTTTCTATCGATTGGTTAATTAATGGTATTGGCAGTATGTTCTGTGATACTTCAGCCATAGGTGTTTCTGAAATACCGGCGGTCTATAACAGCAATGATCCACGCATGAATAGAATCATGGATGCTATTGATAACTGGATGGCTCAGGCTTCAGAAGATGAAAAGACCTGGCTTGAATTAGATATACGACAACGACTCATTAAAAACTGGCCTCCCTTAGGAGAATGATATGGATATCAGAGATTCACTCTATGCGGCTTTCGAAAAAGTCCCAACCGACGATCGCATTTTACTTATAGATAGCTTCGCTATGGCGTGCTGGGTTCATCGACAAGGTGAAACAGAAGCTGCGGTGAAGTTAATTCGTACACTACTAAAACGTGTGGGTGAGCTTTCAAACGCCCCTCAAACAAAACTTATTTCTAAGGTATTAAGCGAACTACCAGGTAATGAAGAAATGCTGGCCAATTCGGTCTCTTCTCGCCTTGAGTTTAGAAAGATGTTTAAGAGCAAATAAGTCCAGATTTAGGAAAGGCCCTCGGAAAAGTGTATTTTGTGAAAGGCCTTTAGAAAACGCCTCTGAAAGCTAGCTATATCAACACTTTCCAAAATTACACAAAACGTAAGATTTGCGTAAGATTACCGTAAGGTCATTTTCAATAAAACACAGAAAAGTGTTGTGTATTTAATAAGTTACGCGTCTTTTAAAAACGTAATGAAAACGTAAGATTAGTGCAAGATTTCAGTGTAAGGGCCTTACGGTAATCTAACGCTAATCTTACGGTAAATTTTATCTAGATATTGTTTATATATTACTGATTTTAAAGCGCTAACAGTGCAAGGCAATCAAAACCTTTCACAAAATACACTTTTCCGATGGCCTTTCCAGATTTGAAGACATTCTTTGCCTAATCACCCCCTATTTTGCTAAATGGAATGATTAAGTGTCTGTAACAAAACAAAAAAATGGAAAATGGCTGTGCTTGGTAAACAGGAAAGGTCTGAAGCGAGTAAGAAAGCAGTTTAATACTGAGGCAGAGGCATTACAGTTTGAACGAGAATACATAGTCGGGATTAAGCAGCTACCGATAAAAATTACTGATCCAAGGACTCTGCTAGAGCTGATTAATATCTGGTATAAATATCACGGTATAACCCTGGCTCAGAAAGAAAAGCTGTTGAACCAACTGAAAACTGCAGCCGTTGAAATGGGCAATCCTATTGGCCACATGCTGACACCAGAAATGATGGTTAAATACAGATACAAACGTCTGTATGAAGATAACCCTCCACTCTCAGAGAAAACATTTAACAATATCCATAGTGCTATATCTGCTGTTTACAACACATTAAGAAAGCTGCGTGTCATTAATTATGAAAATCCTATAAAGGACCTGGATAAGCTTCGGCTTCAGGAACGACAGCTGACCTATTTATCAGAAAAACAGATCAAGGACCTGCTCGAATCAATAAAAACAGGCTGTCAAAATCCTTCAACCTGGTATGTGGCCAATATTTGCTTAAGAACGGGGGCTCGCTGGGGTGAAGCTATGTTTTTAACAAGAAAGCAGTTACACGGGAAAAACCTGATCACTTTTGAAAAAACAAAAGGGAAGAAAACTCGCAGCCTCCCGCTGGATGAAACTTTCTACAATGATCTACTAGATTTCTGCCGCCTGTGTGAGCCGTCAGAGCGAATTTTTACGAATTGCTACTCATCATTCAGGAAAGCAGTGAAAAGAGCTGATATCACCCTTCCCAAAGGTCAGCTATCGCATGTATTAAGACACAGCTTTGCAAGCCACTTCATGATTAACAATGGCAATATCATCACGCTGCAAAATATCCTTGGTCACACTGATATAAAAATGACAATGAGATATGCACACCTATCACCATCTCATTTCCGCGATGTCATCGAATTGAATCCATTAGCCAATTTATAGTGGCTGTAAAATGGCTGTAAAAAGTCCAAAAACAGCCAATTAATGAAAAATGGTTGTATTAATTAAGTGAGTAAAGCCAGAAACAAAAAAGCCTGTAAACTCTCATTTATAAAGGGTTTACAGGCTTTTTTATAGTGGAATAAATCGTTTTATTTACTGATTAAATTGGTCGGGACAGAAGGATTTGAACCTTCGACCCCTTGCACCCCATGCAAGTGCGCTACCAGGCTGCGCCATGCCCCGACGATTTTTGTGTCAACCTATAGATTGCTTGAGACAGCCAGATTGACGAGGTCGCTATATTAGCAAAGCCCGGCCTGAAAAAACAGGCCGGACACTCGCTTTTTTACTTTTAAACGTGCTTTTCAGCTAAAGCCTGCCATGTACTCACAACAGTATCCGGATTCAGAGAGATACTGCTAATGCCACGTTCTAATAACCACTCTGCAAGATCTTCATGATCTGAAGGTCCTTGACCACAAATACCGACGTATTTATCCGCTTTTTTACACGCGGTAATGGCCATATCCAGCATCTTCAATACAGCAGGATTACGTTCATCAAATGAACCCGCTACTAATGCTGAGTCACGATCCAAGCCCAGTGTTAACTGAGTCATATCATTTGAACCGATTGAGAAACCATCGAAGAACTCAAGGAATTCATCTGCCATCACAGCATTTGAAGGTAACTCACACATCATGATTAGACGCAGACCATTTTTGCCACGCTCCAGTCCGTTTTCTTTTAGTAAGTTAACGACTGACTCAGCTTCGTCTAATGTACGAACAAATGGAATCATCAATTCAACATTAGTTAAGCCCATTTCATCACGAACGCGCTTCATTGCTTCAATTTCAAGTTTGAAGCATTCAGCAAAATCGTCTGATGAATAACGCGATGCACCGCGGAAACCGATCATTGGGTTTTCTTCTTCAGGCTCAAATAATGTACCGCCAATCAGATTGGCGTATTCATTTGATTTGAAGTCTGACATACGCACGATGACTGTCTCAGGATAGAATGCAGCAGCAATGGTTGAGACACCCTCTGCAATACGGCTTATATAGAATTCTACTGGGTCGCCATAAGCAGTTGTACGTTCTTTAATCGCTTGTTTAACTTCACCTTCCATCTCATCTGCATTCATCAATGCTTTTGGATGAATACCGATCATATTGTTGATGATGAATTCCAAACGAGCCAGACCGACACCTTTGTTTGGTAATTGTGCAAAGCTAAATGCACGGTCAGGGTTACCAACGTTCATCATAATCTTGACTGGCAACTCAGGCATATTATCGAGTTCTTCTACGCGATGTTCGAATTCGAGCAAGCCAGCATAGATATTACCTTCATCACCCTCAGCACAAGAGACAGTGACTTCTGTGCCTTCTTTAATGGTTTCAGTCGCATCGCCACAGCCTACAACAGCAGGAATACCTAATTCGCGAGCGATGATAGCCGCGTGGCATGTACGACCACCACGGTTAGTGATAATCGCAGAAGCACGTTTCATGATAGGTTCCCAATCTGGATCTGTCATGTCTGTTAACAGAACGTCACCTTCTTGGAATTTATTCATTTGATCGAGACTGTTTAGTAAACGCACTTTGCCTTGACCAATTTTGCTGCCAATAGCGCGGCCAACAGAAAGTAATTCACCTTCTTGTTTCAGAACGAATGTTTCACGAACGTTTTTCTTGGTACGACTTTGCACTGTTTCAGGACGCGCCTGAACAATATAAATTCGGCCATCATTACCATCTTTAGCCCATTCCACATCCATAGGACGCTTATAATGTTTCTCAATGGTGACAACCATTTTCGCTAAAGACTCAACTTCTTTGTCAGTTAAGCAGAAATGTAAGCGTTCTTCTGCATCAACATCCACCGTTTTCACCGGAGATGAAGCATCCCCAGAGTAAATCATTTTAATGGCTTTATGACCGACTGTACGACGTAAAACTGATGGACGACCGGCTTCTAGAGTATTTTTATGAACATAGAACTCGTCAGGGTTGACAGCACCTTGCACCACCATTTCGCCCAGGCCATAACTACCAGTAACGAAGACAACATCACGGAAGCCACTTTCTGTATCAAGAGAAAACGCAACACCGGCACTTGCAATATCAGAACGCACCATTTTTTGGATGCCAGCAGATAAAGCGACTTCACTATGATCAAAGCCTTGGTGGTCACGATACGCAATAGCACGATCATTAAATAATGATGCAAACACTTCACGAATCGCTTTTTTGATGTTTGCTAAGCCTGAAACGTTAAGAAATGTTTCTTGTTGTCCCGCGAAAGAAGCATCAGGTAAATCTTCTGCCGTTGCTGATGAACGCACAGCAAAGCTTGCTTCAGGACCGTATTCTTTTTCCAGCGCGGCATAAGCTTCGTCTATCGCTTTTTCCATCGCTTCTGGATAAGGAATAGTCATAATCCAATCACGGATTTCCTGACCTGTTTTTTGCAAAGCAGTGACGTCATCGACATCCAGCTCACGCAAGCGTTCATTGATTTTACTCTGGAGTCCATCGTGCAGAAGAAACTCCCGGTAAGCATCCGCTGTTGTGGCAAAGCCACCTGGGACATCGACTCCTAGAGGGGCGAGATTTTGCAGCATTTCACCTAATGAGGCGTTTTTACCACCTACTCTGCCGACATCCTCCATGCATAGCTTATCCAGAGAGATAACATATTCCGACATAGTTATAACTACCTTGCTTTTATAGATTTATTAAACATTAAAACCGACTCTCTTACTCGCTCCCGGCCCAAGCCCAGTGCACGTACTACACGGCTTGAGATTTCTTCGATTGAAGTATCGGTTGTTTCGAAAACGGCAATTCCCGCTTTATCGAACATAGATTGTGCTTGTGTCAATTCTGCCTGACAAATTTCCAGAGAGGCGTATTCACTCCCGGGCCGGCGTTGGCGTCTGATACGACTTAATGGTACGGGCTTAATTGTTAGCCCGACCAGTTTATCAATATTATCCAATAAACACTGAGGTAATTCATCTGAAGACAAGTCTTCTGGCGTCAAAGGATAGTTCGCCACTTTGAGTGAAAAGTTCATTGCCAGATAAAGACTTGTAGGGGTCTTACCACAACGTGACACACCAGCAAGAATCACATCGGCATCATTATAATGATCGGGTCTGACACCATCATCATGCGTCAGAGCGAAGTCAATGGCGTCTAATCTGCGCTGGTATGTGGTATCGCTAAATGCAATTCGCGAGACACCTTGTTTATGTGATGACTCAACACCAAAGAAACTTTCCAATGAGCCAATATAACTGTGAAACAAACTAATAACACAAGCGTTGGCGCTCTCGATAATGTATTGCTCATCATCATGCACTAAAGTGCTAAAAACAACGGGTTTGAGATTAGACTCTAAGCTGGTTTCGTTTATTTTCTCTCTGGCCTGTAATGCTTTTTCTGGGGTGTCTACAAAGGCCAGTGTGATGGTTTCGAACTCGAGATCAGGAAATTGAGCCAACAAGCACTTTCCATAAGATTCGGCAGTAAGTCCGGTGCGGTCTGATACAAAGAACACTTTCCGTATTTGTTCAGAATATTGTAGTTCTGTTTCTGTCATGTGTTAATCATGTGCCGAAATACAGGAATTGATCAACAAAAATTTTGCGTTAAGACAAAACACTGTTTACTCAATTCAGACCATACCGTATTTACTCGTCATATCAAAAAGACCTGTGGGATCATTTTCAAAACGAAAATACGGCAACCAAAACCGTGAATAATCGCATCTTTTTAAACTAAAAACCAGACTTAATCGATATATTATACTTTTGACAATCAGACACTTTATGATAACTGGCCCGAGGGAAAGGGCCTATCTAGGATAGATATATAAATGAGTACCTTGATTCATCCCAATGATGCGCTTGTCAATGAAGAGGCACCACTTCCAGTGATACCGGTATGTGAACACTTTGCAGGTAACCGTCACACACTACTCAAAGCCTTTGCGATTCAAGCTGAGTATGGCCCTGTTTTCGACATAACTTGTGATTGCGAAGATGGTGCAGCAACGGGGACAGAAATTTCCCACGCCAATATGATTGTTGAGCTTCTCAATAGCGAACATAACATCCATAAAATGGCAGGTGTGCGTATCCATGGGTTCAATGAGCCTGTCTGGAAACAGGAAGTCGATATTTTATTATCTGGGGCAAGAGATCTCATTCGTTACATAACACTTCCCAAGGCGCAGGATGCGACTCAAGTTGAGATGATGCTTGAATACATCCAGCTAGCCTCACAGAAATATAGCCTTCAGCAACCGCTGCCAATACATGTTTTGATTGAAACCCATGGCGCCTTAGGTGATGTCAACAAGATTGCCATGATGGAGCCAGTTGAAGTGCTCGACTTTGGCATTATGGACTACATCAGTGCTCATCAGAGTGTGATAACGGATGAAGCGATGCGGAGCCCTCTACAGTTCGAACATGCGTTAATCGTAAAAGCAAAAACTGAGATTATCAGTGCAGCGATAACCTCTGGTTGTATTGCCTCACATAATGTCACCTTAGCGATTAAAGATTATCAACAAACCTACAATGATGCCTATCGAGCCCGCCATCAGTTCGGCTTTATGAGGATGTGGAGTGTTCACCCTGCTCAGATCAAACCTATTATAGGGGCTATGAGTCCTAACCCACAGCAGCTCCAACTAGCCAGTGAGGTTTTACTATCAGCGCAACAACACAACTGGGCACCTATTCAGCTGAACGGAAAACTGTATGACAAAGCTTCGTATCGTTATTACTGGCAACAAATTCAACAGGCCTATTTAGCTGGTATTCCTCTCGAAAAACCTGTGCAACAACAGTTTTTTAGTCAGAATAATTGCACACCATGAGGACTACATTAGATAGCTAGATATGAAATTAACCATACATTATTCTTGTCATGCTATTAACAAGTTAAATACCCACAATACAGACTAGCCAAAAATCATTCAGTTAAATAAAAAAGCCCGTACAAGAACTTTGTACGGGCTTTTTTATTTGAAAAGAATGAATGAGAAATTAGTTTAAAAACGTTCTTAAATCTTCAAGTTCTTTCAGCAACTCTTTTACGAGCTGTTTTTGATCAGTTTGATTATCAGCAGATGCACTCGCTTTTGCATCGGTTCCCAATTGCTGTCTGGCACCACCGATGGTGAAGCCTTGCTCATATAACAAGCCACGAATCTCACGAATCAACACAACATCATGACGCTGGTAATAACGACGATTACCTCGACGTTTAACCGGTTTAAGTTGTGAAAATTCTTGTTCCCAGTACCGAAGAACGTGAGGTTTTACACCACACAACTCACTGACCTCACCAATCGTAAAATAGCGTTTCGCCGGTATTACAGGGAGTTCGTTGTTGTTACTTGCTTCCAGCATAATTGTCCACCCTTGCCTTCAGTTTTTGTCCGGGTCTGAACGTGACCACGCGACGGGCTGTTATTGGGATTTCTTCACCAGTTTTTGGGTTACGACCTGGTCTTTCACTTTTATCTCTTAATTCAAAATTACCGAACCCAGATAACTTTACTTGTTCACCTTTTTCTAATGCCGTACGAATTTCTTCAAAAAACATTTCAACTAATTCTTTTGCTTCACGTTTGTTGAAACCTAATTCATCGTACAACTGTTCTGTCATATCGGCCTTAGTCAGTGCCATGTCTACCTCAAATTAATTCTTATTGTTTATTAAGCGATGTTAAGATCTTATCGTTGCATTAAGCTTTTGCGACAGGGTTTCTGTCACAGTTTTAAGCAATGAGTCGACTTCATCGTCTGTTAATGTTCGCTCTTTGTGCTGGAGTGTAAAGGCCACTGCCAAGCTTTTCTTGCCAAGCTCGACTCCTTCTCCACTATACACGTCAAATAATTGAAATGACTTAAGAATATCAGAATCGATCTCACTCAAGCAATCTTCAATTTGACCAGCATTGACAGCATCATCCACCAAAAGAGCCAAATCACGACGCAATGCTGGGAATTTTGACAGTGTCTCAAACTCGGGAACGACAGAATCAACGACATCATTCAGGCTTAACTCGAAAACGTAGACCTTCCCATCAATATCCAGTGATTTGTTTAGTTTTGGATGGATAGCGCCTAGCCAACCAATAGCTTCATCGTTCTTATAGACACGTGCAGATTGGCCTGGATGTAATGCTGGATGAGATTCTTTCTCGAATCTTACTTGACCACCACCCAGAGCAAGCAATGCTTCCACATCAGCTTTGATGTCGAAAAAGTCCACTTCACGTGGTTTCTGCGACCACTGTTCGGCATAATTACTGCCGTATATTAAACCACCAATTTGACGCGGTTGTGCAATATCATTCAAAGTACCTTTGAAGACACGTCCTACCTCAAATAGACGAATCCGATCATGCTGTCGATTAGCATTATAAACCATTGCCTGTACCAGGCCGGGCCAGAGTGATGTTCTCATCACAGAAAGATCAGACGAAATGGGGTTGGCCAATTTTATCGGTGCTGAGTCGTCTTGTGCGAGTAACTGCTGGATTTTAGGCTCAACGAAACTATAGGTCACAGCTTCATGATAACCACGGTCAACCATGAGGTTTTGCAACCGCTCAACCGGTGTCAATGTCTCCGTAATATTAGTTGTTAAAACGGTTCCCTGCGGACGAGTATTAGGCAAATTATCGTAGCCATACAAGCGGCCTAACTCTTCGATTAAATCCACTTCGATTGAGAGATCAAAACGAAAAGAAGGGACTGATACCTGCCAGCCATCGTCAACGACATCAACAGCCAAACCTAATCTTGTTAATTGTTCAGCCACTGTTTTACCGTCCAGTTCAAGGCCAAGCACTCGTTTGATTCTGTCAGAACGAAGATGAATCGTTGCTGTTTTCGGTAAATCTTTCTCGCTAGATGCTTCAACAACAGGGCCAGCTTCACCACCCACAATTTCAAGCAATAAAGATGTTGCACGATTCATAGCCTTGCTAGCTAATTCTGGATCCACCCCTCGTTCAAAGCGATGTGATGAATCTGTATGCAAACCATAGCTTCGCGCTTTACCAGCAATAGCTTCTGGTGCAAAGAAAGCTGACTCTAGGAACAGAGAGGTGGTGAGTGAACTCACTGAAGAGTCTTGCCCACCCATAACACCAGCTAAGGCTATTGGCTTTTCAGCATCACAAATCAATAAGGTATCTGCTTGCGTATCGATTGTTTGGCCGTCTAACAGGGTCAGCTTTTCACTCTGTTTAGATAAACGCACATTAATTGATTGTTCAATCTTACCCAAATCAAAGGCATGCATAGGCTGCCCTAATTCGAGCATGACATAGTTGGTCACATCAACCACAGGTCCCAAACTTCTTAACCCACTGCGGCGGAGCTTCTCTTGCATCCACACAGGTGTTTCTGCTGCTGGATTAATATTTTCGATGATGCGTCCCAGATATCGTGGGCAGGCAGTAGTAGCTTCAACTTTAACATCCAAAATTTTGGAAGAGGTTGCGCTGACAGGCTCAGATGCGACAGCGTTGATATCTTCTGAAGTCAGTACACCGACTTCACGTGCTACACCCGCGACACTTAAGCAATCACTACGATTGGGTGTGAGATCAATATCGATTGCCTTATCATCTAAATCCAAATAAACACGAAAATCTTCACCAACAGGTGCATCATCAGCAAGCTCCATCAAACCATCAGCAGATTCCGCCAAGCCTAATTCTTTTGATGAACACAACATACCAAACGATGGCACACCACGCAGTTTGGCTTGTTTAATTTTAAAGTTACCAGGTAAAACAGCACCGATGACCGCAACAGGTATTTTCAATCCTTCGCGAACATTACTTGCACCACAAACAATATCCAGTAACGCTTCACCACCCACATTAACTTTTGTGAGACGTAACTTATCGGCATCCGGATGCGGTGTGACAGAGGTCACTTGCCCCACAACGACGCCTGAAAACTCGCCTGCCACAGCTTCTACGGCATCAACTTCGAGACCAGCACCAGTGAGTTTATCAACTAATGCATCTGTATCAAGTGCAGGGTTTACCCACTCTCTTAACCATTTTTCACTAAACTTCATTGTCTTATCTCGTCGCTTAACTGAATTGTTTCAGGAAACGTAAATCGTTTTCGAAGAACATACGTAAGTCATTGACGCCGTATCGCAGCATCGCCATACGTTCGACACCGAGACCAAACGCAAAGCCAAGATACTTTTCACTATCAATGTTGACGTGTTTGAATACATTCGGATGAACCATGCCGCAGCCAAGTATTTCAATCCAACCGGTATGACTACATACGCGACAACCTTCTCCACCGCAGATTACGCACTCGATATCTGCTTCAGCTGAAGGTTCGGTGAACGGAAAATACGAAGGACGAAAACGTACTTTTAATGGTTTTTCAAAGAATGCTTGCAGAAAGTCTGACAAGATACCTTTCAGATCAGTAAAACTGATATTTTCATCCACCATCAACCCTTCAATCTGATGAAACATCGGTGTGTGGGTTAAGTCTGAGTCGCAACGATACACTCTGCCCGGGGCAATCAGACGTAAAGGTGGCTGTTCTTCTTCCATCACACGGATTTGCACCGGTGAGGTATGTGTTCTTAATAATTTATCTGCGTCAAAATAAAATGTGTCATGCATAGCACGAGCAGGGTGATGCTCAGGAATATTAAGCGCAGTAAAGTTATGATGACCATCTTCGATTTCGGGGCCTTCCGCCACATCAAAACCAATATTCTTAAAGTAACGTTCTATACGCTGTAGTGTACGAGTGACGG
Organism: Methylophaga sp. UBA2513; assembly: GCF_002341285.1. Taxonomy (NCBI): domain Bacteria; kingdom Pseudomonadati; phylum Pseudomonadota; class Gammaproteobacteria; order Thiotrichales; family Piscirickettsiaceae; genus Methylophaga; species Methylophaga sp. UBA2513. The sequence continues at coordinate 247,250 of NZ_DDNT01000010.1, forward strand.
GATGTAAACCACCCACCTCGCTGTTGCGACCAGGTAAAGTCACATCAACAGTTTCTGCTGCTAAAGCAGCTTCCATTGCAATTTCAGCTAGTGCTTTATTTCTGGCATCGATGAGCGCTGACACATCTTGTTTAGCTATATTTACCGACTTACCAATAATAGGTCGCTCTTCAACGCCCACATTGGCTAATCCTTTCAGATAAGCCGTGATTTTGCCTTTCTTACCCAAAAACTCAACGCGAACGTTATCCAAAGCCCGATTATCATTCGCTTCTGCAATTGCTGCTTTCGCAGACTCAACAATGTCGTTTAAAGCTTCTAACTGTGTGTCCAGTTCAGCCATTATTACCCCCACCTGAGGAACAATATTCAGAAACAAAAAAGGGCCGTTTTGGCGGCCCTTTTCTACTTACATGCAAACACGTAGGTTTAATCAATAAACCGACGATATTAGTTTGCCAGTGCAGCTTTCGCTTTTTCTGCAAGTGCAGCAAATGCAGCTTCATCATGTACAGCGATATCGGCCAACACTTTACGATCGATTTCGATAGAAGCTTTTTTCAGACCATCGATCATTCTGCTGTAAGACAATCCACACTCACGTGCAGCAGCATTGATACGTGCAATCCATAAAGTACGGAAATTACGTTTTTTCTGACGACGGTCACGATAAGCATATTGACCTGCTTTGGTGACTGCTTGGACAGCTACGCGGTATACGTTCTTACGACGACCGTAATACCCTTTTGCTTGGTCAAGAACTTTTTTATGGCGAGCACGTGCTGTGACGCCGCGTTTTACTCTAGGCATTAGAAAACTCCCTCAATTACAGGTTTGGCAACATTTTACGAACTGACATGTGATCTGCTTTACAGATTGTCAGAGTAGAACGTAATTGACGTTTACGCTTAGTGCTTTTTTTGGTCAGGATATGACTAGTGAAAGCTTGTGAGCGCTTGAATTTTCCACTACCAGTGCGTTTAAAACGCTTAGCAGCACCACTATGGTTTTTTAATTTAGGCATTGAATTAACAACTCCGCATTGAAAGTTTATATAGTTATTTTTTACTGTTTGGAGCCAAAACCATAATCATTTGACGCCCTTCTTTCTTAGGTCGTTGTTCAACGCTAGACAGTTCTTTAAGATCTTCTGCAACTCGTTCAAGTAGTTTAAGACCCAAGTCCTGATGCGCCATTTCACGTCCACGAAATCGGAGGCTGACTTTAGTTTTGTTCCCGCTTTCTAGGAAACGTATCAGGTTGCGTAGTTTTACCTGATAATCCCCTTCTTCTGTTCCAGGTCGGAATTTAACTTCCTTCACCTGAATTTGTTTTTGTTTTTTCTTAGCTAGCGCTTTCTGCTTGCCTTCTTCAAACAAAAACTTGCCGTAATCCATGATACGGCATACTGGTGGACTCGCTTGTGGCGCGATTTCCACCAAATCCAGATCAGCTTGTTCGGCTCGTTCTAACGCGTCTTTCAGCGTAACGATGCCCACTTGCTCACCATTAGAATCTGTTAATCGTACTTCTTTGGCTGTGATTTCTCCATTCAGCCTTTTTTGATCTGTAGCGATGTTCTAATCCTCTATAATTATTCGACCGCGACTCGCAACATCTTTCTGTAGCAAGCCAACAAAGTCCTCAAGTTGCATTGCACCTAGGTCTTCGCCTTTTCGAGTGCGTACTGCCACGGCATTATTTTCTGCTTCACGCTCACCCACCACAATCAAGTAGGGGACGCGACGTAAAGTGTGCTCGCGTATTTTAAAGCCAATCTTCTCGTTTCTCAAGTCCGAATCGACTCTAAATCCTTGTTTCTGCAAATTGTTGGTGATATTTCTGACATATTCAGATTGTTTATCACTGATTCCCATCACCACCACTTGCTTAGGTGCAAGCCATGTTGGGAAGGCGCCAGCATACTCTTCTATTAAGATACCGATGAATCTTTCTAAAGAACCAAGTATTGCCCTGTGCAGCATAACTGGCACTTGTTTACTGCCATCATCTGCGACATATGTCGCATCCAGACGACCAGGCATTGAGAAGTCAACCTGAATAGTACCGCACTGCCACACACGGCCAAGACAATCTTTTAATGAGAATTCAATCTTTGGTCCGTAGAATGCGCCTTCACCTGGCTGTAGGTCCCAGTCTAATTCTGCGGCATTTAATGCCTGTTCTAGGGCATGTTCAGCCTTGTCCCATACCTCATCGCTCCCTACTCTACTTTCAGGACGAGTCGATAATTTAACGATGATTTCATTGAACCCGAAGTCGGCATAAACCTCGTGTAATAAATCAATAAAAGTGGCGACCTCTGACTGAATTTGATCTTCAGTACAGAAAATATGCGCATCATCTTGGGTAAATCCGCGTAAACGCATCAGGCCATGTAAAGTACCTGACGGTTCGTTGCGATGACATGAACCAAATTCAGCCATACGTAGTGGCAAATCTCTGTAGCTTTTCAGACCTTGATTAAAAATCTGAATATGACAAGGACAGTTCATTGGTTTGACGGCATAGTCACGATTTTCTGAATGGGTACTGAAAATCATATCGCCAAATTTATCCCAGTGACCTGATTTTTCCCACAAAGTGCGATCGACAACCTGAGGTGTGCGCACTTCCTGATAACCATTATTGCGTAACACGTCACGAATATAGTTTTCGACAACACGATAAATCTGCCAACCATTATCGTGCCAGAAGATCATGCCTGTGGCTTCTTCCTGCAAATGGAATAGATCAAGATTCTTAGCGATTTTACGATGGTCACGCTTTTCAGCTTCTTCCAGACGATGTAAATAAGCCTTAAGGGCTTTTTTATCTTGCCAGGCAGTACCGTATACCCGTTGTAACATTTCGTTATCAGAGTTACCACGCCAGTATGCACCCGCCAATTTCATCAATTTGAAGGCTTTTAACTTACCTGTGCTTGGTACGTGAGGACCACGACATAAATCGACAAAATCACCTTGGCGATAGATAGATAAAGTCTCGCCTTGCGGAATATCTTCCAGGATTTCAGCTTTATAGATTTCACCCATATCACGGAATAACTCGATACCCGCATCACGAGAGATTTCTTCACGAACCACTGGAAGATCTTGCTTCACGATCTCTTCCATACGCTTCTGGATCTTAGCTAAATCATCCGGCGTAAACGCTTCTTTATATGAGAAATCATAATAGAAGCCATCTTCAATCACCGGACCGATGGTGACTTGTGCTTCAGGATAGAGCTGTTTTACAGCCTGAGCCATTAGATGTGATGTAGAGTGACGGATGACATCCAGACCATCTTCATCACGCTCAGTAATGATGGCTACCTCAGCATCCTGTTCAATGACGAATGACGTATCAACCAGCTTGCCATCAACTTTACCGGCTAATGCAGCACGGGCTAAGCCAGTACCAATATCAGCGGCAACATCATGGATAGACACGGGATGATCGAATTGGCGTTGAGAGCCGTCGGGAAGTGTTACTGAAATCATATGAAGTCCTGGTTGTGGCCGATACAAAGGGCCTTAAAAACCAAAAAAGCGCCTAAGCGCTTTTGAATATCTGGTAGGCACGAGTGGATTCGAACCACCGACCCCCACCATGTCAAGGTGGTGCTCTAACCAACTGAGCTACGTGCCTGCCGTGAAGCTGCGAAATTATACGCAGCTACTGACAGATTGCAAGCCCTTTAAACAGCGGCCGGACCCAAGGCTATCTTCCTTAGATGTTCCAAGTCATCACGTAGCTTGGCAGCCTCTTCAAATTCAAGGTTTTGCGCATGTTTGTACATGGCGTTTTCTATCTGCTGAATTCGTTTAGCCAGTTGCTGTGGCGTGAGTGAGACATACTTGGCCTGCTCTTCAGCGACTTCTGCGGCATATTTATCATTGGCTGGTTTGGACATAGCCTCATCCATGCCCATTCGAATCGCTTTTTTTATGCCCTGTGGCGTAATGCCATGTTCTTCGTTAAAGGCAATCTGTTTTTCCCGACGACGATCAGTCTCATCAATCGCGCGCTTCATAGAGCCCGTGATTTCATCGGCATATAAAATAGCTCGACCATTCAGGTTTCTTGCTGCACGACCTATTGTTTGAATAAGAGAGCGATCACTGCGAAGGAAACCTTCTTTATCAGCGTCCAGTATTGCTACTAATGAGACTTCCGGTATATCCAAACCTTCTCGTAGTAGGTTAATACCGATTAGCACATCAAATTCACCCAGCCGTAAGTCACGAATAATTTCTACCCGCTCTACGGTATCGATATCAGAATGTAAGTAACGCACTTTTACATTGTGCTCACGTAGATACTCGGTCAGATCTTCTGCCATGCGTTTGGTTAACGTGGTAATTAATACGCGCTCTCCAATAGCAGCACGCTTGTTAATTTCAGATAAGACATCATCGACTTGTGTCCCAACAGGCCGAATTTCGACTTGTGGATCGACCAGTCCTGTTGGCCTAACCACTTGTTCGACGATGGTGCTGGAGTGTTCATTTTCGTATTTACCCGGTGTCGCCGAAACAAAAATCGTTTGTGGGGCTAACTTCTCCCATTCTTCAAACATCAAAGGCCGATTATCCAATGCAGAAGGAAGTCGAAAACCGTAGTTGACCAAGGTCTCTTTTCTAGAGCGGTCGCCTTTATACATCGCACCTATCTGCGGCACCATCACGTGACTTTCATCGATCACCAGAATCGCATCGTCAGGCAAGTAATCAAATAAGGTTGGCGGTGCTTCCCCCGGCCCACGTCCAGATAAATGGCGGGAATAGTTTTCAATGCCGTTGCAATATCCCAGCTCCAGCAACATCTCGATATCAAAGCGGGTGCGTTGTTCTAAACGTTGTGCTTCGACCAGCTTATTGTCAGCATTGAGATGTTCGAGTCGTTCTTTTAACTCTTCTTTGATGGCATCGACGGCTTTTAAGAGGTTATCGCGTGGTGTGACATAGTGCGTTTTCGGGTAAATGGTAATGCGGTTCACCCGCTGTAGAATTTCACCTGTCAGAGGATCGAAGTAGCTGATTTGTTCGACTTCATCATCGAATAACTCAACTCTTACTGCATCACGCTCAGATTCTGCCGGGAAGATATCAATGACCTCCCCTCTCACCCGATAAGTACCTCGATGCAATTCGACATCGTTACGGCTGTATTGCAACTCGGTCAAACGTCGCAGAATATCCCGCTGACTGATGACATCACCCTGAACCAGATGTAACACCATCTCAAGATATGCATCTTTTTCACCCAAACCATAGATACAGGACACACTTGATACGATAATCGCATCACGTCTTTCCAACATAGCTTTGGTTGCCGACAAGCGCATCTGTTCGATCTGCTCGTTGACCGACGCATCCTTATCAATAAAAGTATCTGAGGATGGTACGTACGCTTCCGGCTGGTAATAATCGTAATAAGAGACAAAATATTCCACCGCATTATTGGGGAAGAAATCTTTCATCTCACTGTATAATTGCGCGGCCAGGGTCTTATTAGGGGCCAGAACCATCATCGGCCGCCCCAGAGCTTGCGCAACATTGGCAATGGTAAACGTTTTACCAGAACCTGTTACCCCAAGCAGGGTTTGCCACATTTCACCGTTTTCCAAGCCTTCAATCAAAGTCTTGATTGCAGTTGGTTGATCCCCGGCAGGAGAAAATTCGCTGACTAGCTGAAAATGTTTACTCATACGTCTTTAGCATCGATTATGTTTGGCGTATATTATTGAGATATTTATCAATTTACCGTGTTAAATGAAGGAAAGATTTTGACTATCAAGCTCTCCCAACGTGTTCAAAACATCAAACCGTCTCCGACTTTGGCAATCACAGCACGCGCTGCGGCGCTGAGAGCCGAGGGCAAAGATGTTATTGGTCTGGGTGCAGGCGAACCCGACTTCGATACTCCTGAACACATCAAACAAGCTGCCATTGAAGCTATCCACAGCGGCAAAACAAAATACACGCCCGTAGATGGCACAGCAGATTTGAAAGATGCCATCATCAAAAAGTTCTCAAGAGATAATGGGCTCGAGTATGCCGCGAATCAAGTCCTAGTTTCCGTCGGTGGTAAACAAAGCTTTTTCAACTTGGCTCAAGCCTTCATTGAAGCAGGTGATGAGGTCATCATCCCCGCACCATACTGGGTATCATACCCGGATATGACACTGCTTGCTGACGGCGTACCCGTAATTATCAAAGCCGGTCAGGAAAATCAGTTCAAAATCACACCAGAACAATTAGAAGCGGCGATCACAGATAAAACCAAACTGTTCGTTATCAATAGCCCATCTAACCCAACTGGCATGGCTTACAGTCTGAAAGAGCTGGAAGCACTAGGTGAAGTGTTACGCAAACATCCAAACATTTTTATCGCCACTGATGATATGTATGAACATATCTACTGGGCTGACGAACCGTTCTGCAATATTTTGAATGCCTGCCCAGATCTACATGATAGAACACTGGTTATGAATGGCGTTTCCAAAGCGTATTCAATGACTGGCTGGCGTATTGGTTATGCAGCTGGCCCAGCACCATTAATTGCTGCAATGAAAAAAGTACAGTCGCAAAGCACATCCAACCCAGCATCTATCTCACAAGCAGCAGCCGTAGAAGCATTGAACGGTGATCAGTCATGCATTAAAACCATGTTAGCTGAGTTCAAAAAACGTCATGACTATGTCGTTTCTGAATTAAACAAAATGCCTGGCGTGGATTCATTAGAAACAGACGGTACGTTTTATGTTTTCCCAAGCATCGCCGGTGTATTGGAAAACAAAACTGAACTGAAGGACGATATGGATTTTGCCGAAGCCCTATTAGTAGAAAAAGGCGTAGCTGTTGTGCCTGGTTCTGCGTTCGGATTGAAAAACCACATTCGTCTTTCAATCGCGACCAGCGAAGAAAACCTTCGTAACGCACTGATTCGTATTGCTGAATTTATTGCATAAAAAATTATTCAAATTTAGGCTTGACCTATACAGGTCAAGCCACTAGAATAGCCATCTTTCTGTTCCCCGATAGCTCAGTTGGTAGAGCAAATTACTGTTAATCATTGGGTCGCAGG
>NZ_DDNT01000010.1:254424-273452 GCF_002341285.1 Methylophaga sp. UBA2513
AATCATTGGGTCGCTGGTTCGAGTCCAGCTCGGGGAGCCAAAGAATATATAAAACCTCAAAGAGTCTCTCTTTGAGGTTTTTTTATTTCAGCAATATTTATGTCGACTCGTATTCTTTACCTGCTAAATTGACGAGTTTGATAGAAGGTTGCTGCTATAAGCCAATTTGGTAATTTCTTTAATACTCTCCTCTGAAGCATCAATAGTTTTACACTTAGCACTTTATTTTTAAGATATAAATCTCAAAACAGGCTATTTACTGATTTTTACTTCAGTTGGCTATAGCGACCATTGATGTGAAATCAAAATCAGCTGTTACAAAACACTTCGCGACAACTTGTTTTGTGTATATGCCATCCACTGCATCAATAATCAAAGCGATGTCGGACACGTTCTTTCCTCTGACTAAATTGTATTACTACAACGGTGATTAGCCTGTTTTTGTAGAAGTTCAGGCCATGCTTCTCGCGTCGATGACGTTCAATTTCCATAGACCTAACAAATATATATACAACACCATAATTAACATCATCACTAGATATATCTTCAAACTTATTGGCCGATTATTACCGACAAATAGGGTGCTGTAGTGATTGGTGCATATGCTTTACTTATGGCAACCAGGGTGACTCAATTTTCGATGATTCAAACAGGGCATCAATTTGTACGCTATACCGTTGTTTATCTGCTTGTTTGTATAAGACATACACTGGAAAAGTAAACTCAGGATAGTGTTCATTGTGCTTTAAAAGTCCTGCTTTTATATGGTGCTCAACCACACGTGTTCGAAAATAGCCGCTTCCACCGTTTGTTAAAATGTAATGTAATGCTAATGGTCCAAGGCTAATAGTGAGTTGTGCTCGTGCATGTTCCGGTAAAGCCACATCATGTTGACGTCTAAAGTCATCTCCCCAGTCCACGTAGACATATGGGTGAGGATTATCAACGGAACTCACGTGGATGAGTTTTTCTTCTAATAGTTGCTCGACCTGAACGCCAGGCCAATATTCAGGTTGATGAACCAAAATAATATCTAGAACACCATTCTCAAGTTGCTCCATAAGCGATTGACGTTCACCAATCTCTGTTCTTATAGCCACTTCACTTTCAGTGATATTGAGTGCATTTAGCCATTGCAAGACAAGCGGACTCCATAAACTCACTTCACTGCCAATATTGAGTACATTTTGTACTCCTTGGGGTAAAGGCAGATCACGTTTCGCCAGCTCCCACGATTGCACCATTTTCGTAGCATGTTCAACAAACCTGACACCATTTGAAGTCAAACTTGCACCGGAGCGGTTTCGAACAAATAATTTACACCCAAGTTGTCCCTCAAGGTTATGAATTCGAGCCGTTACGGTCGTTTGAGTGACATGCAGCTTTTCTGCTGCTGAGATAAAACTTCCCGATCTGACAATTTCAAGAAAGGTTCTGGCTAAACTGACATCCATATGAATATTTTTGATATTAAATTAAGATAATATTCATTATATATTATTAAACATTCTCTCCATAATGTGTTTCAACATTCACAGCGATTAGAAACACACTTCATGCAAAACTTAGCTACATCATTATTCACAACATCTGAGTGGGAGGCTGTAGCAAACCTTCTAAAGCGTTTGTCTAATGAACAAACAGAATGGTTAGCGAATAACTTATTAGATATTTCTACTACAGATAAAAGCATAGCTACTGAAAAGAGAGCAGTTGTAGCCTATGGAACAGAAACAGGCAATTCCAAAGGTATTGCTCAGCAGTTTTATGAAAAAGCAGTTCATCATAATAAATCAATAGAACTCATTAACCTGGCGGATTTCAAACTCAAGCAACTAAAACAGATTAATCAGCTATATATTGTGTGTAGTACTCATGGCGATGGCGAACCACCTGAGCCCATCGCATCGTTCTATGATGAGCTAATACACCTTAATGAAGACCTTTCTCATCTATCCTATGCTGTACTCGCTTTGGGTGACAGTTCATACGATCACTTCTGTCTCACCGGCATCACAATTGATGATAGATTGCGTGAGCTCAATGCTTCACCATTTACTGAATGTGTAGAGTGTGATGTTGATTTTGAAGAAACAGCTGAAGAATGGATTACTTACTGTCTTCCAACGTTACCGAATATGACGAAAAACAGCGAAGTACTCACAAAAAGCCGTCATAAAATCCGTACATCAACCTACTCAAAAACCAGTCCACTCTCTGTAGAAGTGATCAAGAATACGCGTTTATCTGATGACTCAAGATCAAACCCGATCCATCATTTAGAGTTACAGGTACCAGACAATATTCAACTGAGTCTCACCGCGGGTGATGGAATCGGGGTTTTACCTCAAAATCCCCCTCAGCTCGTTCGCCAAATTTTATCCTTAACAACATTTTCTGGGGATGAATCTGTCGTTGTAAAACAGAGAGCTGTACCACTGGTGGAGGCTTTACGTGAATATTGTGATCTCACTTTAGTCACAGCACAATGTTTAACTAAATGGAGTGAGACTTCAAACAACCGTGACCTGATAAAACTGTGCCAAGATAAACAAACATTACGCTCATATCTCAAACGGCATCAGTTAACAGACATTCTAGTCAACCACTCTTTACAGTTAACTCCACAGCAGCTGGTCGATAGCTTAAGACCATTACAACCTCGTTTATATGACGTTGCCAACAGTACTCGCCAGATTCAAGATGAATTGCATCTTACTGTAGAAAAGTATCGGTATTCTTGGTCTGGGAAATTACAAAATGGAATTTGTTCAACATATTTAACGGGTATTGAAGAAGGTGAAAATCTTCTTGTTTTCCCCCACCACAATAAACGGTTTCATTTACCCACGAATCAAAACAGTCCCATTATCCTCATTGCTGACGGTACAGGAATAGCCCCTTTTCGCGCCTTCATACAAGAGATTCAGTCTAATCCTAACCGTGAACACAGCGTGTGGTTGATACTAAGAGAATGTACATTTTTAAATGACTTCCTCTATCAAACGGAGTGGTCCCAGTATCTAAAAGATGGCTTATTAACTCGTTTAAATACCTCTTTTTTTGACGATGTTCCCAATAAATCAATCTACGACATCATTCAAGATAATGAAGATACGTTTAACGGTTGGTTAAGTGCTGGCGCGCACCTGTATCTATCTGGTCACAAAGAGATATTTGACCAACTTACACAAACGTTGAGCAAGACATCACCTTATAAGCAAAGCTGGCTTCAACTCACTCAACAAAAACGACTACACAAAAACGTATATTAATTTACGGAGAAATAAAGTGACTACACTCACTATTGCTCGACACTCTGATATTAGCCAACCTCTTAATGAACAGCACAGTAATGAGCAGCTTAAAGCAAAAAGTCATTTCTTGAGAGGCACGATCAGTGAAGGACTCCATGATGCTAATACGGGAGGTATTAGTCACGATGATGGATTGTTAACAAAATTCCATGGTATCTATCAGCAAGATGATCGTGATACACGACAACATCGTCTCATTCGAAAACTTGAGCCTCATTATCAATTTATGGTGAGACTACGAATTCCAGGTGGAAGATTAACCAAACAGCAATGGATTGAAATAGACCGTTTATCACGAATTTACTCATCGAATGGAATTCGTATTACCACACGTCAAACGATTCAATTTCACGGTGTGAGAAAACAATGCTTACAACCACTCCTGATAAGTCTAGAAAAAATCGGAATTGATACCCTTGCTGCGTGTGGCGATGATAATCGAGGTATTGTTTGTGGAGTCAACCCTGACGCGTCAAGAGTAGCTCAACAAGTCTATGACCTAGCAAGAGAGACAAGCTCACGCCTCTTACCTAAAACAGATGCTTATCGAGAAACTTGGTATGACACCCCTCCTTCAGCCTCCCAATCTGAGGAGCCACTTTATGGGGAAACGTATTTACCTCGTAAATTTAAAATAGGATTCGTCATCCCTCCTGATAATGATATTGATATATTTGCCCAGGACGTCGGTTTTATAGCTGTTATTGAGAAATCTCGACTGGTTGGTTTCAATGTGTGTGTTGGCGGTGGTATGGGGCAACTTGATTCTAGAGAAGATAGCTATCCGAGGCTATCCACCCCCATTGGCTTTATAGAAGCATCAGACGCACCATTTATTGCTGAAGTCATCATGACTATTCAACGCGATTATGGGGATAGAAAAGATAGACATCGTGCCCGTTTCAAATACACATTAGATAGAATCGGTCTAGACAGCTTTAAAAATTTACTCGTAAATCGTTTTGGCAAAAAACTAGCCCCTTTGAAGCCATACAGATTAACAAATAATGGTGACAAGTTAGGCTGGCATCAAACTGAGGATAGTCAGTGGCTGGCAACACTGCATATTCAAAGTGGACGTATCAATCATCATTTACAAGATCAGTTACAAGCTTTCTTTCAGCAATATAGTGGTGAAATCCGGTTAACAGCGAACCAGAATATTCAGCTTATCAATATTCCACCATATGACATTTATGACGTAGCAAGGCGATTGTCTGATCTTGGTTTATACGAAAGGTTGATCCCCTCCAGTCAAGAAGCCGTTACGTTGAGCTGTGTTGCACTTCCAACGTGTGGGCTGGCTATGGCTGAAGCAGAAAGAATAACGCCAGACTTTCTTGCCCTTTTTAATGATTTGAAACGTCAGTATGACCTCCAAACAAAACCTATCACACTAAGAATTACTGGTTGTCCCAATGGGTGTGCTCGCCCCTACTTAGCTGAGATAGCCTTAACAGGACGAGCGCCAGGTTTATATAACTTATATCTTGGAGGTAGCCACCGAGGAGACCGGCTAGCCACGCTACATGAGAAAAATCTCAGTCAAACTCAGGTTCTGGATGCCTTGGCTCCTTTATTCGATTTGTATTCAACAGATCGCCTCAACAACGAGTATTTTGGGGACTTCCTTCACCGATGTCATTTCATTAAATCCTCATCCATCTCAAATCAGTCAATACAGGAAAGATAGATGTCTGAATTTCTTTTTATACAAAGCCGAGATCCCTTCACAGATGCACTGACTAAATCGCAATATGAATTAATTCACCATCTCGCCAATGCAGGCAATCGGGTGACGGTAGTGCTTGTCCAGAATGGAGTTATGCCTGCCACTAAAAGCAGTATTTTTACGCCCTTTACTAAATTACTCCATGAAAACATCACACTGGTTGCTGACAAATTCTCTCTCCGACAGAGAGAAATAGATGCTGAACAATTGATACCAGAAATATTAACCACTGATCTGGATATTGTTATCAAAGCATTACTGTCGGGACAAAAAGTCATTTGGAATTAGGAGATGTCAATGTCACATAATAAAACACTCACTTTCGCCTTTATGGATCCACCATTTGAGAGCGAGCGCACCGTCACTTTTTTTAGATTACTCGATGCCGCCTTAGATGCTAATTCTCATGTGAAGGTATTTGCTTATGAAGGTGCTGCTGCTTTGTCATTCGCCAAGCAACAACAACATGGCAATGCCATCCATGGACATGATACTGAACAAGAAGATCATCCACTGACCAAAACATGGATTGCGTCGCTACAGAATAAAGCACGTAAGAAAGCACTCTCTTTTGAATGGATTAATTGTGGCTTATGCGTCGATGAGCGTGGCGTCAATGACACCATCCCCGGTTGTCATCGTGGAGGACCAGCCGATTTATGGCGCTATGCCTCAGAATCATTTAACACATTAACTATTGGAACTCGCTAATCATGAAAGTCTTACAAATACTCGATCAAGCTTTCAGAACAGTTGTGGAAGAACAAGATGAAACGATTCTATGGTTAATTCAATGCATGCAAAAAAAAATTGAGCATACCGATATCGATCAACTCCAGTTATTACTCACAGGCCAAGCCGTCTATTACACGCAACAAAAAAAACAGCAGCCTCCACTAAAAATAGGTGATTGGCAGCAAACTCAACCAGCGAATATCAATACCGATATAGGCAACCTGATTTCATCTCATATTCCTATTTATGTTGTGTATGAAGATTTATGGGATAGAGGGTTAGAAATGGAAGCGCTTAGAGAAGGTATACAAGTCGTGAATAGACAACAGCTCGTGCCTATCTTCGAACAAGCCGACCAAATATGGCACTGGTAATGCTCACCAAAATAGCCATTCAAAATCAGGAGTTCTATCATGAACACAACACATAGTTACAATGAAGATATTACCAAGTGGTTTTCCGTCGCCGCCTGTATTTATCTTGTCATTGGTACAGGCATCGGTGTGTATATCGCCTCCGAACTCGCCTGGCCATTTCTTAATTTTGATAATCCATATATTAGCTTCGGACGACTAAGACCCGTGCATACCAATGTGGTCGTCTATGGTTTTGGTGGCTGTGTTCTAATGGCAACGGCCTATTATGTCGTACAGCGTACCTGCTATGTCAGACTATGGAGTGACAAGATGGCCTGGTTTACATTCTGGGGCTGGAATCTCTATGTGATTGGCGCTCTGGTGACGCTTCCACTGGGCTACACTCAAGGCAAGGAGTACGCAGAATTAGAATGGCCTTTTGATATTTTGTTAACCGTTGTGTGGCTCGCCTACTCAATCAACTTTATTTTCACATTGAGCATTCGCCGTGTTTCCCATATCTATGTAGCGAACTGGTTCTTTCTGTCCATGATGATTATGTTCACCTATCTCCATGTGGTGAATAGTTTATCGATTCCCGTTGAATTGATGAAATCCTACTCGATTTTTGCTGGCGTTCAGGACGCCATGATTCAATGGTGGTGGGGTCATAACGCCATTGGCTTTTATCTCACCGCGGGTTTTTTAGGCATCATGTATTATTTTGTGCCCAAACAAGCTAATCGGCCTGTTTATTCTTATCGCTTATCAGTGATTCACTTCTGGGCATTGATATTTGGCTATGTATGGTTAGGTGCGCATCACCTGCAATATACAGCTCTGCCTGATTGGACAGGCTCTCTTGGTGCAGCAATCTCTCTCGCCATGATTATTCCATCATGGGGAGGAGCAATTAACGGTATGTTCACATTAAGCGGTGCTTGGGACAAACTCAGAACCGATTATATTCTCCGTTTTCTCATCGTGGCGCTGGCTTTTTATGCCATGTCAACGTTTGAAGGCCCTGTAATGGCATCAAAAACAGTTAATGCTCTTTCACACTATACCGACTGGACGATTGGTCATGTTCACTCTGGTGCATTAGGCTGGGTGGCGATGATTTCTATTGGTGCGCTTTACCACATGGTCGAGCGTTTATGGGATACGCGTATGTTTTCTGTAAGGTTAGTGAATGTGCATTTTTGGTTAGCGACTGTGGGCACAGCCATTTACATTACTGCCATGTGGGTGGCCGGTATCATGCAAGGCCTAATGTGGCGTGCGTACGATGACTATGGCAACCTGGCCTACACCTTTGTTGAATCGGTGGCTCAAATGCATCCTTATTATGCTATCCGTATGATGGGTGGCCTCGTCTTTTTCAGCGGTGCATGTGTGATGTTATTTAATGTAGTCATGACCATTAGAAAAACAGTAAAACATCATCACAGCACGGTTTCTGTTATTACTGACAATAAAGCTGCTATTTCGGTTAAGCCGGGAGGATAAAAGGATGAGCACTTTTTTTCTACTAGAACTATTCCTGAAGTATCACGGTATGCCTCATTTATTGATGTTTATGGGTACTGACGCTTTAATCATTCTCGCTTTCTATTTCATTATCAGAAGCGTTTATTCACCTGAAAATGAACGGCACTACAGAGAAGAAAGTTTTATTCCTCTTGATGATGATAGCGATGAAGAAAAACAGTTATTTGGTACTCATCAGACCTTCTCATCCAGGAGAAACAAATGACCCTTAGCACTAAGCTCACGAGTGCGTTAGGCATTCAACACCCTATTGTACTAGCCCCCATGGGTAATGTGGCGGGAGGCCAACTTGCCGCTAGTGTGTCGAATGCAGGCGGACTTGGCATGATTGGTGTCGGCTATGGAGACCTTGATTGGCTAAAAATCGAACTTGAAAAGGTGAAGAGCTCGACGAGTCGGCCATGGGGAGTCGGTTTCATTACTTGGTCACTTACGGATGACGTGTTTGATTTTGTCATGGAGTACTCACCCAAGGTAGTGATGATGTCTTTCGGTGACATAAGCCCGTGGGTAGATAAAATTAAAGCCCACAATATTCCCTTGATTTGCCAGGTTCAATCGTTAGCTGAAGCCCTGGAAGTCAAAAATAAAGGCGCTGATTTTATCGTCACTCAAGGTAGTGAGGCAGGCGGTCACGGTAAAAGTCAGCGATCTACCCTCTCTCTAACGAAAGGCGTTATTGATCATCTACCGAACACGCCAGTGATAGCGGCTGGAGGCGTTGCCGACGGCAAAAGCCTGGCAGCGATGTTAAGTCTGGGTGCTGTCGGCGCTTCTATCGGCAGCCGTTTTTATGCATCGACAGAGTCTATGGCTGATAATACATTAAAGAACAAAATGGTAGAAAGCGGTGGTGATGATACTCAGCGAACACAGGTGTTTGATATTATTAGAGAAATACCATGGCCACCAGAGTATACTGGCAGAGCCCTTAAAAATGTGTTCACCGCTAAATGGCATGATAATGAAACAGAATTAAAACGTCAGCTACATCAGCATCAAGCGAAATTCTTTTCTGAACAACAATCAAATAATTTAGACTCAGCGATCATCTGGGCAGGAGAATGTATCGATTCAATACACGCTATTCAATCTGCTGAGACAATTATCAATGAGATGGTCACGGATGCAAAACACTCACTAGAGAACCCAACATACAGCAGATAATCCATATAAACCATTGATGACAAAACGATAACGCCATGAAGCTTAACCCTAAACCCTCCGTGACCGATGAGTCGTGATTACTGGGGTAATGACTCAAGCACGACTTACACCTAGGCAAGTCCTCGTTTATACCAAACTGAAATAAAGTTTAATAACAGCCTCACTAATGATACGATATATCATATTAACAACTTTACTATTTGCTAAATGACTTCAGATACGATTCTCGACACACAACAGCAGATTGTTAGCGATTTTGAGTTGCTTGGTTACTGGCAGCAGCGCTATGCCTATGTCATTGATTTAGGTAAAAACTTAATCAAACACAGTGACAGCGAATTACAGACTGAAGAAAACCGTTTGTACGGTTGCCAGTCGAATGTCTGGTTATCATCGGAGTACAAAGACCAAAAGCTATTTTTCACCGGCACCAGTGACTCGGTCATTGTTGCAGGTTTGATGGCGTTGTTATTTAAAGTGTATTCAGGGCAGTCTCCGAAAGCGATTCTCAGTCACTCACTGACCTTTATTAATGATACAGGCCTAATCAATAACCTCACCTCACAACGAAGCACTGGCTTGGCTTACATGGTTGAACGCATCTATGAAACGGCGCAATCTCAACAACGTAAATCGACATCCCATCATGAAAAAGCCTAGTCCTTATTTCGATGTTATTGTGGTGGGTGCCGGTGCCGCAGGCATTGGTATAGCGTTGATGTTGCAAAAAATTCCTGGGCTATCTTTCACGGTACTCGAATCAGGTAGTATTGGAGAATCATTCCGTCGCTGGCCGAAACAAACACGTTTTATTACCCCCTCATTTCACAGTAACCCATACGGATTAGTCGATCTGAATGCCATAGAAGAACATAGCTCCCCTGCTCTTTTCTGCCAATCAGAACATCCCTGCGGTGAGCATTATGCTGAGTATTTAAAAGCCGTTGTCAGTAACGAATATTTACCCGTCGTCCAGCATTGTCGTGTCGATAACGTACTCAAAGAAAACCGTGATAACTTTGTATTGAAAACGCAACAGGGCGTCTTTCGATCACAATATTTAATCTGGGCAACAGGTGAGTTTCAATTTCCAGATTTAGCCCCCTTTCCAGGTGCAGAACACGCTATACACTATGCGAATATTTCTGACTGGTCTGATTTTAATGCTGAAGCCTATACGGTCATTGGCGGCTATGAAAGTGCCATAGACGCCAGTATTAATCTACTAGCATCGGGGCATCATGTTCGTGTATTGATGAAAGAATCGGACTGGAATAAACCAAGCAGTGATCCCAGTAAAATGCTTTCACCCTACAGTCTCGACAGATTCAATGAGGCTATCCAATCAGAACGTCTCACTATCACATTTGACGCGAATATCCAGTCCATTAAAAAGACAGCCGACGCATATATCGTATCCAGTGAGGATGGACGCCAATGGTCATCAAGGACGGCCCCTATTCTCGCTACTGGTTTCTTATCCGGTGGTGGCGCTAAGCAGATTGCACATTTATGGGAATGGGATGAAGACTGCCGAATTCTGCTGACAGAAGCTGATGAATCAACCTGTACGCCTGGGCTGTTTTTAGTTGGCCCACAAGTCAGACATGATGAGCAGCTTTATTGTTTTATTTATAAGTTTCGTCAGCGCTTTACTCAGCTCACTGAGCTGTTAGCGCTTTGCTTGTCTTTGGATAGCTCAGCATTAAATGCCAGAAATCCCTGGGCAGGCCAATGCGATGAAGAGCAGTGTGGAGATTGTGCATGTTAAACACGGCAAGCCTATCTACTCGTACAGGACTGGGAGCAACCGCACTTTTATTACTCTCCAGTCTGGTCACAGGCTCATGGATGGGTCATCAGGCACCTGTTATGGGCGCGGCCATCGGTCAATACACCGATCCTGTGCTGTTGTCTTTAATCATCTTGTTGTTTTCAAGTGTTCGATTTGATGCTTTATCCAATCTCAAACATAAACTGTCATTTCTTTCGATTAGCTTAGTCGCCAACTTTTTGATCGTGCCACTGATTGGTTACGGCATCGCCTCGCTGATATTACCTGATCATCCCTTAATCATGGTCGGGTTAATTATTTATTTTATGTCACCTTGCACAGATTGGTTTTTAGGCTTTACCCGAATTTGTCAGGGAGACACACTACTCGGCTCAGCGTTATTACCCATCAACATGGTCGTACAGTTGCTGTTGTACCCAATTTATCTGTCCGTGTTTACGCAAAATAATGTCAGTCTGGCATCCGATGTTATTGTGACTACATTCACCCAATGGTTTCTCACGCCATTGCTAATTGCAGTGGTCATACATCTTCTTATAAGGACCACATTACCTCAGTCTAAACGGCTTCAGTTATTTGACGGGATTAATCGACTCATTCCGATTGTGATATCCATTGTCATCTTTCAAATATTTGCCAGTAATTTTGGCATCATTATTGAGAATGTGAATGTCTTCATCAGTTTATTAGCAGGTGTATTCTGCTTTTTTGTGCTGACGTTTGCTCTTAGTGAAATCCTCAGTCGTTTTTTTAAGCTGCCTTACCAGGAACATGTTCTTTTGACCATGACGATAGCGGCACGTAATGCCCCGTTAATGCTGGCAGTGACGATGGTTGCCTTACCTTCACAACCTTTAATTTATGCCGCCATCGTTATCGGTATGCTGTTGGAGTTTCCTCACCTGACACTCATCAGTCATTTACTACTACGCTCCAAAGCGACTCATCAACATAAACATCGCTTACATGATTCTGAACAAGCTAATTAGCCATAGAGATAAGCCACAAGCTGAGCCTGCTCATCAGGCTATCAGCCACAGCTTTGCCCAAAATAATCGATATGTATTCAAACACTTATTTAAACATGGTGTTCACTCTTGGTTTTCTGACCATTTTATTTCTATCTGTCTAGCCTGTTCGCCAGGTATACATCCTCAAACTGAGTTTTAACTATGTCCATAAAACAACCACACGCAACATTCACTGTAAAATTTGGTGATTCTGACTACAGCTATGATGCTGCTATCACTGGCTATGATGTGATAACGGACATTTGTCCTGCTTATCGCTCAACAACAGTGGCACTTCAGGTCAATAACGTTTTACAGGATCTCAGCGATAGGATTAGTCATGATGCCACGGTAGAGCTGATACTGAGTGATAGTAAAGCAGGGCTTGAGATTATTCGTCACTCCAACGCCCACCTATTTGGTCATGCCATCAAACAACTATTTCCTGACACAAAAATGGTCATTGGCCCAGTCATTGAGAACGGCTTCTTTTATGATGTCGACAGTGACTATCACTTCTCTCCATCTGACCTCGACCTCATTCAAGAGCGTATGGAAACATTAGCCAAGACAGGATACGAGGTCATCAAAAAAAAGGTGCCCGTAGCGCAAGCGCGCGATCTATTTATGGAGCGTGGCGAAACCTACAAAGTAAACCTCATCGATGATATGGACACAGATATCAAAGAGGTGGGGCTTTATTACCATCAAGATTATATCGATATGTGTCGTGGTCCCCATGTGCCTAATATGGCTTTTTGCCGACATTTCAAACTCACGAAATTATCAGGTGCTTACTGGCGTGGCGATGCTAAAAACAAGATGCTGCAACGCATCTACGGCACAGCATGGAATAGCGCTAAAGAGTTACGCACCTACCTGCAAGCAATGGAAGAAGCGGAAAAACGGGATCACCGTCGTATCTGTAAAGCGCTCGACTTATTTCATTTTCAAGAAGATGCACCGGGTTCTGTATTTTGGCACCCAGGCGGCTGGTTAATTCTGCAAGAATTGATTGCCTACCTGCGTAGACGACAAAATACTGAGCATTATCAGGAAATCAACTCACCCGATATTATGGACAGAAGTCTGTGGGAAACATCTGGTCATTGGCAAAATTACCGAGATCATATGTTCACAACGGACACAGCGGATGGCCGATCCTTTGTGTTGAAACCAATGAACTGCCCTGGCAGTGTTTTATTACATCAGCATGATCTAAAAAGCTACCGTGATCTGCCTATTCGCATGAGTGAATTTGGCAAAGTGCATCGCTATGAACCTTCTGGTGCTTTACATGGCTTGCTTCGAGTCAGGCATTTCACCCAAGATGACGCTCATATCTATTGCACTCCCGAACAAATGCTCACCGAATGTATTGAAGCCATTAAGTTAACTCTGGATGTGTATCATCAGTTCGGCTTTGAAGACATTGACGTTAAATTGTCCACCCGCCCAGATCATCGCATTGGCTCTGATGATATCTGGGATTTACTTGAAAATACCCTGATTGATGCGCTTAAAGAACTGGATATTGTGGCTCAGCTAAATGAAGGTGAAGGGGCATTTTATGGTCCCAAACTCGAGTTTGTCATGCGAGACGCTATCGGACGCGAATGGCAATGTGGCACGCTTCAGGTCGATATGAACTTACCAGAACGCTTTGATTTACACTACATTTCAGAAACAGGTGAGAAAAAAAGACCGGCGATGATCCACCGCGCTTTGTTCGGATCATTAGAACGCTTTATCGGCATTTTATTGGAACATTATGCAGGCAAATTGCCGGCTTGGCTGATGCCGGTTCAGCTGGTTATTTGTACCATCAGTTCTGAGCAAACAGAATACGTTTCACAAGTCGTCAATATTTTACGACATTATGGTGTACGCGTTGAAATCGACACCCGTAGTGAAAAAATCGGCTATAAAATACGTCAGCATACCCTGAAATACGTCCCTTTTATTGCGATTGTCGGCGACAAAGAACAGCAAACTAAAACGCTCACTTTGCGTAGTCAAAATGGAAAACCATTAGGGACGTTTACCATCATCGAAGCCATGAATAAGCTGATTCAGGATTGTCAGAGGCCAGATATGGACGCGCGATTTCGTACCATACAAGACGCCATTGACACATTGTTGACCGATGCCGTGAGTGATACGCATGCGTAATCATCAATATCATGCTGACTTATTGATAAGCGATGGCAGAGTTCATACCCCCTCCGGTAAACAGGAAATGGATATTGCCTGTAAAAATGGGCAAATTGTAGCCATAGGTTCGCTGAAAAATAGCTGGTCAGCTGATGACGTTATACAAGCGTCTGGGCTGGATGTCTTACCTGGTGTCATGGATACCCAGCTTCACTTTCGCGAGCCGGGACTGACACATAAAGAAACCATTGAAGCCGGCACTAGAGGCGCCGTTTTAGGCGGGATTACCAGTGTGTTTGAAATGCCCAATACACATCCGCTGACGGTCAGCGAAACCGATCTGCAACAGAAACTGG
Organism: Methylophaga sp. UBA2513; assembly: GCF_002341285.1. Lineage (NCBI taxonomy): Bacteria > Pseudomonadati > Pseudomonadota > Gammaproteobacteria > Thiotrichales > Piscirickettsiaceae > Methylophaga > Methylophaga sp. UBA2513. The sequence goes on from NZ_DDNT01000010.1 coordinate 268,598, forward strand.
ATATCGCTAAACGCACGGCCTGGTGTGATCACGCTTTCTACATAGGTGGCTCCAACATCAATGCCACTCAGTTAGCCAACCTCGAGACGCTACCCGGCTGTTCCGGTATCAAAGTATTTATGGGCAGCTCTTTTGGCGATTTATTGGTTGATGACGAGACGATTCTCAAACACATTTTGTCCACGGGCAATCGACGCGTAGCGATTCATGCAGAAGATGAAGCCCGTCTTCGATCACGCAAACACTTGGTAGAATCCAGCCAGCAAGTGAAAGATCATCCCATGTGGCGTGATGTGGAGAGTGCATTAATTGCAACAAAACGCGTGGTGACTCTGGCACAACAATACAACCGTAAGCTACATGTGTTACACATCAGCACAGCAGAAGAAATCGCTTTTCTGGCTCAACATAAAAGTCATGTCAGTGTTGAAGTCACCCCCCAACATCTGACATTGATGGCCCCGGATTGCTACGACACCTTGGGGACACTGGCACAAATGAACCCACCTATACGAGAACAACGCCATCAACAAGCGCTATGGGAAGCCATTAATAACGGTATTGTGGATGTCATTGGCAGTGATCATGCCCCCCACACCTTAGATGAAAAAGCCCAGCCCTACCCTAACTCACCGAGTGGTATGACAGGCGTTCAGACATTATTGCCGATTATGCTGGACCACGTGCATAACCAGAGACTCAGCATAGAACGCTTAATAGACCTGACCAGTAGCGGGCCTGTTCGCTTATTTAATATCCGTAACAAAGGACGTATTGCAGTGGGTTATGATGCCGATTTTTCCATTGTCGATTTAAAGGCCAAACGCACCATCCGCAATGAGTGGATTGCCAGCGTATCAGGCTGGACGCCATACGACGGCAGAGAAGTCACAGGCTGGCCAATCCACACCATTGTCAGAGGAAACATTAAAGTCAGAGATGAAGCATTATCTTCGTTTATCGCTAATGCTCAAGCGATACAATTTTCCCTCTAAACAGTTACTTTCAGCTATCACTACGAGTTAGTTAACTTTATCGTTAACGACAACAACACGATCATCAATGATTTGATTGTAAAAACAGCTTTTCCTGCCTGTATGGCAAGCCGCTCCTTTCTGATCAACTTTTAAAAGAACGGCATCGCCATCACAATCCAAGAAAATTGACTTTACTTCTTGGGTATGACCGGAGGTTTCGCCTTTACGCCATAAGCATTGTCTTGAACGCGACCAATAACACGCTCTTTTGCTAGCGACGGTTTCAAGCAGCGCTTCTTTATTCATCCAGGCGACCATCAATAGTTCACCTGAGTCATATTGCTGGGCAACCGCATTAATCAAGCCTTGGGTATTCCATGGCAAATTATCAATAACTTCTTGTAGCGCTAGAGAACTTCCTGTGGGTAAATTTTCTAATGTTTCTATCATTGCGAAGCTCCTGTTAACTTTCTGCTAAACGCGAATGTAATGCTCGTGTATAAGCTGTGATGGCGGGAATAAGGGCAATAAGAACGCCACTACCAAATACGCCCAGGCATAGATAGAGGTTAGACAATGTAAATAGATTGCCTGACACCGCAATACCATAATTTGCCAGTAAGGCATCTCCCCACCCGTTAATTATCGCCATCAGCATGACAAAAGCAGAAACGACGGCAGCACTGGTAATTAATATGGCTTCGAGTTCAATCAATAATAAAATGCGCCAAGGCCCAATACCTAAAGCTCTTAATACGGCGATCTCTCTGAGTCTTTCTCTTATAGAAGACAACAACATCGCGGCCAGCCCCAGTAAGGCAGCAACCAACACCATCAATGAGATCAGTGATAAAGCTATTTCCACACTGGACAGCATTTGCCATAACCGTGAGAGCGTGACGCCAGGAATGATGGCAGATAAAGCTTCAGGCTGATAATTATTGATTTCTCTTTGCAGGTGAAAAGTGGTGATTTTATTTTTCAGCCCCAACATAAATGCTGTGATGGTCTTTGGCTGCAAATCTTGCTCTGTGAGTTCGTCAAGGCTGACAGTTTTGCCTGGTAATCTAATGCCATTTTTCCAATTCATATGAATGGCTTCCATGGCGCCCAAACTGATATGCAGCGAACGATCAACAGGTGTACCAGTAGCGGCTAAAATACCCACCACGGTAAAAGGCGTGTCATCATGCAGGCTAAAACTGTTTTGGGCCGTACCGTGAGCCAAAATAACCTTAGAACCAATCTTATAGCCCAACTGTCTAGCGGTATCAGCGCCAATAACCACATCAAATACCCCATCGAAAGCCCGACCTTGAGCAAATTCCAGAGCCTGTCTCTGGCCGTATTTGAAATAAGTAAAATAGTCCTTGTTGGTGCCTAGCACCCGATATCCCTTATGGGAATCGCCAAGCGAGATGGGCACTGACCAGGCCACACCTTTTTGCTGACTAATATTCTGATAGCTCTGCCAATCTATATTTTGCGTTGCATCCCCAATTCTAAAGACGGAATACAACAATAAATTAATATCGCCGGTTCTCGCCCCGACAATCAGGTCCACACCTGAAATCGTACTGTTGAAGTTCTGTTTGACCTGATGCCTGATATGTTCAACAGCCAACAAAATAAATACGCTGATTGTAATAGCGAGAAAAGCGACAATAACAGAGCTTTTTCTATGCCAAAGACTCTGAGTGGCTAAGCGTAAAAACATAGACATTACACCTGGTTAAGTGATTCAAGAGAAACACTATGATCGAAAAAGCGTTGTAAAGACTCATCATGGCTGACAAATAACAGCGTCACCTTTCTATCCTCACAATGTCTCATCAACAGCTGCATGAAAGAATCACGATTATTCTTATCCAGGGACGATGTGGGCTCATCAACTAACAAAAATTCAGGCTGCTTAATGAGTGCCCGAGCGATAGCGACACGCTGTTGCTGACCAATACTCAATTGCGCTGCTGGATGCTGCCACACGGATTCTGGTATTTGCAGAGCAGTCAGTAACATGCTGATGTCATGCCGACTGACTTTTTTGTGGGCAACGTCAGCAGCGAGCTTAATATTATCAATGATATTCAGGTAATTAATCAGATTAAACTGCTGGAAAACATAGCCAATGTGACGCGCCCTAAATCTATCGCGTTGACGCGCTGACATCTTGTCTAAACGCTGACCACCAATCTCAATTTCTGCCTGTTTGCAAGGTAAAATACCGGCCAAAATATTGAGTAATGTGGACTTACCATGACCTGAGGGTCCGTATAGGAAAACAGACGCCCCTGTCTGAATCTGCCAGTCGGGTATACTCAGCGTCGGCTTTGTATTAGCCTTGTACTGAAATTGTAAATTCTTGATAGACACCGTCATATAGTCACCACAATTCGCTCTAACTGATATAGCATATCATTCATATTTTTTACGTTGGTTTCATATCAAATGCTATTTTTCAAACACATATCGACATGCCTTTTCTTTGTTATGGTTTTCTTTACTCAGACCTTAGTGGCTGATGAGTACCGTACCATCGACTGGATCGAACTAATGCCCAAAGATGACTTGGAAGCTTTATCGAACCCACCTGAATATCTCAATGAGATTGAAGATGGCAGCTTTGAAGATCAGATCAGTAGCCAATTACAACTTGCGTTGGAAACAGCTGCTGATGATAAATATCAACAAGCACTGGTTTCAACCAAAGTGGTTGATGCCTTTGATAAACAAAAAATTCGCCTACCCGGATTCATCGTACCCATTGAATTTGATAGTCAGTACCGGGTGACTGAATTTTTCCTGGTGCCCTTCTTTGGTGCCTGTATTCATGCGCCACCGCCGCCACCGAATCAGATTATTTATGCCAAATATGACAAAGGATTCTCTCAAGAAAGTCTTTACGCGGCATATTGGCTGACAGGGACAATCCATATCAGCCTGACTGAAAATGAGGTGGCGACATCGGCATACACAATTGAAATCAATAGCATTGAGCCCTACACAGAAGATAACTAATCTAAAGAAATAGACGAGTTACCCTGAGTCAGTTTGGCCACACCGGCCTTGTTATTACTGATCCACTCAGCATTGATACGTTCTATTGCTGGAAATTTTTGTAGCAGCAAGACATCAATCTCACTTAAATTCTCCGTGCTGCCACAAATAAACTGGTATTGCGCTTCCAAATCTGCATGATGATTTTCATGTTCATGTTCATGTTCATGTTCATGTTCATGTTCATGTTCATGTTCATGTTCATGTTCATGTTCATGTTCATCAGAGGCTATCAGCCCGGACACATCCACCGCCATATCATCCACTTCACAACCACCGCCCTTAAAGGCAAATAATTGCGGTATATCCTTTAGCGTTGCCTCCACTTCACGCACTTTGTTTACATCATGTTCTGATTCGGCTTTATGTTCAAAGCCGACCATGTTCATTGCCGGTGAATCCAGACTAATATTCACTTTATCCTGTTCAATTACCACCGTCATATCCACAAGCCCGTGAACATGAGATTCATGCTCAATACGTTCTGCAGCAAAAACAAAAACCGGGAACAGCTGAACACAGCCCAGGGCCAGGGCCAATACTTTCTTTTTCATCTTATCTCCCACTCTATAAGAATTAAGCGTTCTCTTGCTTAGCGCGATTAAACCAACCAATCACATCACGCCAATGTTTATCACCATATTTTTTCCTGAAGATACGTGTTTCTTCTAACGTATCATTAGTCAAAATAGATAACCGTTCGTTGATGTAATTTTGGTTAAGTTCAATTTTGCACTCACCAACAATGCATACGTACCACTCGTCATAGGTACTTGGAATCATAAGCTAGCCTCTTTTACTCAACTCAACTCAACTCAACT
>NZ_DDNT01000010.1:273559-281057 GCF_002341285.1 Methylophaga sp. UBA2513
ACTCAACTCAACTCAACTCAACTAAACTCAACTCAACATCAGCCATCAAATCGATAGCTATTATTCGGGGAAATACACCATTTTTCCATCAGGCAAGCGATAGGTTATACCTGCTTTGACACACTCGGCATCCCCATCTCTCCAGCGTCTCTGCTATGCATTTGGCATAATCTCCAGGCTCGGAGATGCTGTATGTTTCGAGAACTGGCGACAATAGGTTCAAGCCGTGATGCATCGGCTCAAAAATCAATTAATGATATATTATATCTTCAATAAAGCAATGTTACATTGCCCAGAACGTTCTTGTTCTCATGACAGTACTCGCTGTCAGGTTTTTGAATAGTTTGTCACTTCAGTATGCTGATCTATATTTATTGACTTAGAGAAACAGGCAAGCCAACTGATGATCAGTTATTGCGATCGGCTTCAATTGATTTTTTCAGGTACGGAGCTCTCAAGTTTGCATCCATCCAAAGCAGCTATACAACAACATCGATAGCCCTGATTGAAGTTGACTATGATCAATGTCTTTATTCTTCAGCTTAAGTGATATGATATATCAAAATAATCATCGATGATTATCACCACTCTATTCCAATATCATTGATTTAAAAGATTCAACTATGAAAAAAGTACATCGTAAAGGGTCTCTCTCTGCCCCAGCTTATATTGCTTTGTTTGTCATTTTAGTGGCAATGATCATTCTGACAGTCTTGCGCCTTGACTCGGACATGACCAATACATCAAACATCACCATTTCAAAGCCTGTCGTTCTTCCCGCTCTTAGCTCTACATCAGATACAAATGACACCAGTGTAGAACTCACTGAGCCGAATAAGGCAATGGCAACAGACGACCCGGCACAGTTGATACTTGTCAGTACACCTGAACCTCAAACACATACCGTCGATTACAAAGTCAAATCCGGCGATAGCCTTGAAAGCATTTTCAAACACTTTAGCCTTCCCATCCAGACACTCTTCGGCATTCTTGAAGCTGATGAGCCCTATCTGGAGATGGATGTATTACACCCAGGTCAGCAACTAGGTTTTACATTCAACAACGATGACACTCTGATGGCATTATCCGTAGTCAGTAGCACCAAGAAGACTATCGTTTATCAAAAAGAGGATGACAATCACTTCAGCCACAATGAGACCATTGCTCCCACAACATGGGAAACCGTGGTGCTTAAAGGGGAAATAAGCAATAGTTTCTACCTGGCTGCAGCCAATGCAGGGATCAGTGATCCCACTATCATGATGCTGACCAAACTCATTCGAAATAAAATTAACTTCCGCCGCGATCTTCGTAAAAACGATCAGTTTCAAGTCATCATTAAACGTGAAATGCTAGACGATACGCCGGTGGGTAATAACTATGTTGCCGCTATTCGATTAGCTGGGCAGAAAATCGACTTCAATGCCTACCTGCATACCGATGGTCAGTATTACGATAAAGATGGACACAATCTGACACCCGCTTTACTGCGTTACCCTACCCGAAACACATTCCGCATCAGCTCCCCTTTCAATCCAAAACGTCATCACCCGATCACAGGCAAAATATCACCACATAACGGCGTAGACTTTGCCATGCCAATCGGTACTCCCATTATCTCAACTGGTGATGGCCAAGTAGAACGCGTCGCCAATCATCGTTATGCCGGTAAATATCTTGTCATTAAAGAATTTGGCCCGTATTCAACTCGCTATCTACACTTAAGCAAAATTTTGGTACATAGAGGACAAAAAATCTCTCGTGGTCAAACCATTGCCTATTCAGGTAATACAGGTCGATCTACTGGCCCGCATTTACATTACGAGCTACGCATCAATGACAAGCCTGTTAACCCTATTACGGCAAAAATCCCTACATTGAAGTCCGTATCACAAACTGAGTTAGCCGCATTTCATGAGCATGTCAAAACCCTTGATGGGATGATGTCAGATGAAACGACCATCGCCACCGCTAATCTGGACTGGCTAAATAACTGGTTAATTAACACGGCCTCGGCATCTACGCGTTCAATGATGTAATGCAACATTCAATCTCGTTTGCTTGGCATAAGCCAACGAAAAAGGCATGACTGATATATATGAATAAACACCACTTTTTTCAGGGCTCAATTTTGGGCGCACAGGCTTATCAGAGACTGATTGTCGTTCTACTTATTAATATCGCGTTGTGGTCAGCAATATTCTGGGCGGTATCACTCCCATGAGCAGTCCCGTCATCTCACTGAACAATGTCAGTGTTGCTTATGAAAATCAGCCTGTTATTCAGCAGATATCTGGCAAATTTGCTCCTGGCAGTCTGACAGCTATTACTGGGCCTAATGGTGCTGGCAAATCCACGTTATTAAAAACGATTATGGGCGAACTTAGCCCTTCTCAAGGCTCACTTGAACGACACAATATCCCGGTTCGAAGCATCGGTTACTTAGCACAGGCGGCGGATATTGACCGTCAATTTCCAATCACGGTCTATGAAACCGTCTTGCTCGGCTTATGGAAACAAGTCGGTCCTTTTGGAGGTATATCGTCAGATTTAGCCCATAAAGCCAAGGAGGCTTTAGTCACTGTCGGCTTGAAAGACTTTGAACGACAACCAATCAGTATGCTGTCTGCCGGACAATTTCAACGCGTCCTTTTTGCCCGGCTGCTACTGCAAAATGCTGACGTGATTGTGTTAGATGAACCCTTTACTGCCATTGATGCGCAGACAACCAAAGTTCTGATTGCCCTTGTTATGCGTTGGCATACAGAAGGTCGCACTGTCATTGCAGTATTGCACGACTTAAAACAAATCCGAGACTACTTTCCGAATGTCTTACTGCTGGCAAGAAAGCTTATTGGTTGGGGTACAACCAAAGAAGTGCTCACCACGGCCAATGTATTAAAGGCAGTGCAGCAGTCTGAATCCTGGTTTGGTCAGCTTGAGCCGACACTGTTTAATCAGGTTGAAACACCATGACCAGTTACCAATTACTGATTGAACCTTTTGCAGATTACGGATTTATGCGACGGGCGCTTATTGCCTCTGTATCACTGGGTTTGAGTGCCGGCCCCGTCGGCGTGTTGTTATTGCTACGTCGAATGAGCCTAATCGGGGATGCCATGAGTCATGCCGTATTACCTGGCGCAGCGATAGGCTTTTTGGTTGCTGGAGGCTTATCACTGATTGCCATGGGCATTGGCGGTTTGGTTGCCGGTATCAGCGTGGCATTACTATCAGGCTTTGTCAGTCGCACCACGATATTAAAAGAAGATGCCAGCTTTGCTACGTTTTATCTGACCTCACTGGCACTGGGTGTATTAATCGTCTCAATGCGTGGGTCAAATATTGATCTCTTACACGTACTCTTTGGCACCATACTGGCGATTGATGCCCAATCATTGTATCTGGTGGGTGGCGTAACTAGCTTGAGTCTTATTGTGTTAGCCATTATCTATCGACCACTGGTGGTTGATTGCTTTGATCCCGGCTTCTTAAAAGCCGTAGGTGGTTATGGCCCTGTTTATCATTTCTTATTTTTATTTCTGGTTGTGTTGAACTTGGTCGCCGGCTTTCAGACATTAGGCACGCTTATGGCTGTAGGAATCATGATGTTACCCGCTGCTATCGCTCAACTGTGGACCAGAACACTGCCAATGATGCTGGTCATTGCTGCATCGAGTGGTGCCTTTTCTGGCTTTATCGGTCTGCTAATTTCTTACCACTTAGGTTCGGCGTCCGGACCAACTATTATTTTGACCAGCAGTTTTATCTATCTTGTCACTCTGTGCGTTGCCCCACAAGGGGTGTTAAAGCAGTGGTTCTATCGCTACAAACTCTAGTATCAAAACAAAAGGTTCACTATGTATAAACCGTTATTCACCTATCTGATTCTTATCGGCCTAACTTTTGTCATCAAATCCGCTTCCGCTAACACTATCAATGCTGTCACCAGCTTTGGCATTTTGGCTGATGTCGTCAAAAACGTAGGTGGCAAGCATGTAAAAGTGACCAGTATTGTGCCACCTAATGGTGACCCACACAGCTACGAGCCCTCCCCAGGTGATGTAAAGTTAATCAAATCCGCAGACGTCATCTTTTTAAGTGGCATGGGTTTAGAGAACTGGTTTCAACGTTTAGCGAAAGCCGCCGGCACCAGCACAGCTCCGATTGCTGTTTCAAAAGGTATTGAGACCTATTCTGTAACAGCCGGCTATGGCCAGTTCAGAACGGATCCACACGTATGGAATGATGTCGATAATGTTCAGGTTTGGGTTAATAATATTGAAGCGGCCTTGATTGAAGTCAGACCAGATCTGACAAATGAAATACAACAGGCTGCTCAAGCGTACAGGGAAAAACTGACGGCACTGGATGCCAATATCCACGCAAAGCTGACAAGCCTGCCCACTGACAAACGTGACATTTTAACCAGCCATGACGCATTTAGTTATTACACAAAAGCCTATGGCGTCAGGTTTTTGTCTCCCCAGGGCGTATCCACAGAAACCGAAGCCTCAGCTGCTACCATCGCTAAACTCATCGATCAGATTAAACAGCTTGGCGTAACACGTTATTTTCTTGAAAACTCTAATAACACCCGTTTGATCAAGCAGATTGCTAACGCCACCGGGGCAAAACCAGGCGGCAGACTCTATCCCGAGTCGTTATCTGAAGAAAATGGCCCGGCTGCAACCTATATAAAACTAATGCAATACAACACACAACAAATCGTCACGGCCCTTTCCGAATAACGCCGAGATACCCAGGCTATTTATCTTCAGATAGTCTGGGTAGTGGCTCCTTAAACCGTTACACATGGTTTATATGCATAACTATTCTCAGAGAAAATCAGTCGGGACAAGGGCAAAACTGGCTCCGCTTAGTTGAGTTTCGACATCAATTCACGAACCTCTTCAGCACGTAATGGCCGCACCAGACGATCCACTTCTTGACCATTGTCTAGCAGTATCAATGTCGGCCAGAGTTTGACCCTAAACCCACGGCCCAGTCGCTTGCCCTTGCCATCATAGATTTTGATATGACGCAGCTCCGTATGTTCATTGATCACTTCGTTGATCGCTGCACGTGCTGCCTGACAATGACCACACCAGGGCGCACCAAACTCAAGTAATACCTTACCCGGCAATTCGCTGGTTTGATCAAAGGTCAATGTTTCCTGTAGATATCCTGAGTCGGCATCAGCTTGATCGATGTTCATATAATTAACTCTATGGGTAAATGACAATCTCTTTACTCAAACGCCGAAAGACTCTTCTCTCAGCCACAAAAAAAAAGGTTCATTTGCCATATCATCTTGCCATAAGTTTCTTTCAGGCAATAAAAAAGCCGTAATGAACTTAATCATTACGGCTTTAATCGGTTTAACAGTCTGGGTATTAAGCGACTGTTTTTTGAGCTCTACGACGTAAGCCCATGAAACCTAATAATGCAGGCGCAAACAAGAATGCTGCAGCAGGAATAGGCACTGCAGATACATTTAATGACATACCACCGATGTTGTCACCGTAGTTACTATCATTGATGAAGAACTGAACTGTGGCATCAGATAACAGTGTAAATGTTGCACCAAGTGCGTTCAGCAGCGCTAAATCTGCTGTCTCATATCTACCAGTATCGCTAGTGATGATATGAGTAGTGCCAGACGGTGTAGTGAATGAGTAGTTGTTGACCCAGCCTTTTGAACAACCAGTGCCATCAGCACTACAACCTTGCACTTTACCCCAAGCATTCCACGCTGTGTATGTGTCATCTTTAAATGGGCTTATTGAATAAGTACCTGCTTTCAGGTTGAGTTCAACAGCATTCGAAGAAGTGTTTGTTTTTGCATCAAGATGGACAGTTGCTGCGTTAGCAGTCAACGGCGCCATAATTAACAACCCGAGTGCGATTAATAAGTTTTTGCTAAATAACTTCATTACATAAGCCTTTGTTATTCTGCAACCCAGCCATCTTTATTCACTACTTATAAAGACCTGAAGCTTTCCGTGCTTGGCTCACACCAAGGTTGGCTTTATTAAGAAATTAATTTACTACAGCTACAGGGTAAATCGCTTTTATAGCTCAATCAATTGTACATTGGTACTAGAAGGCCTATATAAAAGTGGGTTTTGGCGATTTCTAGCATTAAGACTTCCCCACTCACATCAATCTGAACAGGCAAAGCTGGTTAGGAATACAACTATGTATCAAGTAGATAAATCAAACTCAGCGCGAAAATAACGTAACAAGCTAAAGTGAAAAATGACCAAACCAGAGAGCGAGTAGCCCTGACTTTTCCCCACCATAAGCTAGGTTCTCAATAAAGATCGCTTCTTGCATGCACTTGGCAATAAAGTGCATCGCCACCACAGCAAACAGAAACTGAATCAACGCTGGCACCCAACTCAAAACAGTCGCGCTTATCACTATTACTATTCATTATTCTCACGTGGATGTAGCTCAGACTCTATCCACTGCGCGACTTCTTGTTTGTCTTTTCGTTTTACCATCTGCCTAGTATTGATGTCTTTTGGATAAACGCAAGTGCCTGTATTGTGCTTCAACACAAATGCGCGTTTCGCCCCAACAGGGTGTTTACTTGGCGCATGAATTACTGCGGATCTTAACTCGAGACATTCAACGTCTTCCAGTGAAGCGTTTAAACCTATTTCATTTTGAGTCTTTTCAATAATGTCTCGAAATGTTCCTAAAATCAGATAACTACCATTTAGCAACGGCCCTTGACGCAAGGTTTGCTGCACATTTTGCTCCGTAACATTAATGCGCTCAAACTCGGTCACAGCAAGCTTATGCTCCTCCCCGGACGTCATTTTTATCACGGCTTGTACACACACCACATGAACAGGCCGCTCCCCCATATTCACCAACATACACAGCGCATCGGGGTTCTCATTTTGAGCATGGTGAAAAAGAAGATAGGGCCGATTATTACGGCGATATTGACTAAGAATTAACTGTAAATAGACAAGCCAGATAATGGCCATAACAGCAGAGCTGACGGGGCCAACATACTCCATAGGTTCTCCTCCTCCGTGGGAAATTAATGTTTAGAGGGGTACTGACTAAGAACTCAGTGATGAGTTTCATTTAGTAAATTGATGAAGTGTGTGAGTGAGAAATCTATAGAAAGAAATCAAGTTTGCTGACACCTTGAACATGCATAGCCGTTGCCGTGAGCATGAACTCTCCGTCCAAAGCTCCCCATATCTTCTCCCCTTTCCAGCCTCGCCAGTTGTCTGCCATATCCCGAAACAGAAGACTTGGCGGGCCGACAAAATAGGTTGTTGTATTGACTTCACCTATAAATGGAGCGCCAGTAACAGAGGCAACAAAGTTTGAGCCCTCCTCGTTGCCACCAACGATCCTCAAGGAGAGGGTTGTGGCGTCATCACATGACTTGATTTCTATCGTTTCCATAGACCATTAACGCCAACAGCACGCGCGGCTGCGAAATGGAGGCGAAGCCGCAATGTAGTAG
>NZ_DDNT01000010.1:281184-283425 GCF_002341285.1 Methylophaga sp. UBA2513
TGTAGTAGACGTCGCCGTGACTGTGATTGTTAGGCTCAATTACCGGTTTTGCGCCGATGATTAATCGACAAAACCGAAATAGTGGCCAACACCCAGAACGGTTTCCACAAATTTCTTGGCTGTAGCACGATCCATAATCACAGATTTGCCATCGACATTCAGATAAATACTATCCTCGTCATAGAATGAAGAGCGGCCAAACTCAATATCCATTTTTTCTTTCCCGCCCTGACATTTTACCGTTTCTTCAAAAACATGGTTGTCGCTATAACTCAAACCCTTCTTGTAAAGTGACGACTTTTGATCGTCAGATATGAACGTTGGGCTTCTGGCCTAACGCCAGCATCAGCCGGCGCGCTATTCGCGCGCGCGGCTGAATGCCATCGTTAGGCGATTGATCGTGTGTTGATTCTTTGCCTGGAAAAATAATTTCAACCAGACCCCTTTAATTCTTTAATTGCAGGGTGCGAAACGCCGCTTCGATGAATAACGCCTGGTTGAGAAACGGATTTTTACTGAATAGGTCGCCGGATGTCACTCGATCAATCAGTGACTGGCGCGGATTGCTAGTGTCTGTATTGGGTAAGTTAGCTGATGATTGGGGAATAAACTTGCCTGCATTCTCACTTGGCTCATGCACTAAATAGATTGTACCTGAAGCAATAGCGGCTTGGCGTCGTCGGTCACTGGCAAGTAACCCGGCTGCCAGTTCAACATCATCAGCATCGAGGTTGTTCTCTACAGCATAATCATACGCAGCTTCCAACGCTTCTCTGTCGCTTTCCGATAAAAAATCAAAGACATTTCCACTATCAGATGAAGGGTTAGGTCTTGGTATCGTTTCACGAATGTTGTGTTCTTGCTGCAAGGCATTTCTCAACGCTTGGCCATCTATATCAATTTCGGTATTGGCTGTTACCATGCTAACGGCTTGGTCAAGCAACGCTTGGCCTCTTGCTATGGGAAGGTAACTGGGCCCAAGTTCTTGGCGTAAAAACTCGTTCGCGCCTTGCACCAATAGGCTTATAGAATGACCTCGGGCGCTAATCTGCAGGGCTGGATTAGTAGTATTGCTGATCCGAGAGCCGGAGCTGCTTGTATTCTCTGAATTCGTTATATCCTTGGAATTAGCAACGGAGGTATCCGACTGCAATGCGCTTTGGGCTGAGCTGTTAATAAATCCAGTGATGATATTCATGCTGCATTTCCTCCTTATGACAAAGGGGGTAATCTGTCATATTGTATTACATCAGTAGCTGTAATCCACTCTTACTGTATCCGCTGTACGGATAGTTGAATACGCTCCTCCGACTAAAGTAAATCGTAAATGGAAAGTGCCACGGGCGTTAAACCCGTCAAATGCATCTGAATTGTCATTTTGCGCAGCTGATATATCGATACAAAGAAAATCAGAGGATGAGTATTGTTTTCGGTAACACAATTCGACTTCTTCAGACGTATGGCCGTTAGGAATGGTATTCCAATCCCAGGAAACGTCTGTAATTTCAGCGTCCCTTCTGGGGACAGAAGACGGCGGGTTAAATGGAGTGGTTGCATAACCTCCAGAAAAATAAATTGTGTAACCTAACCGCGTGTGCTCCCAGAAATCATCCGCCGCATGTGCTGCTGATGACAAAAAAGCGAATATGACGCCATTCCAGTAAGTATGCTCTTGATCTTCATAGCAGTTCTCCAATTGTATTGATCTATTCATTAGCTCCCCAATGCGCGGGGCGCAACCACATAAAAACAGTAACTTAAGTCAAGTTACTTGGAAGTCAACTACCGCTGTTCGTTGCGCATTAGGCCTCCAAGATATTGGATGCACAACGCCGAATAAGTGTCAAGCGAAATCAGAAACTGCCTCCTTGCGACATCCGGAATTGACCTCTCAGTTCACACGGGTTGTTTTTTTGATGTCCGCAGTGGCCACGGCCTTGATCAGCCCGGATCGCCGCTTCAAGAATAGGAAGTCCAACCGCCTATGCGAAAATATCCCCCTGATCTGGAGTGCCGTCAAGACTCGGTTTAAGCCCTTCTGACCACCGAAGAGCGATGATGGAGAAGAAATTGGCCGCTGGCAGCCGCATCTTCCCAAAGGCCGATCCCAGGCACTGATTGCCCCAACAACCCTGCTATCCTTGCGCGTTTTGAGTGATATTGGTGCCAGGCTCGATTTATTTTACGCCTAACAGTGTCTTTTATGAAGCCTGCGGCTTCATAATAAATATTAAAGAAGTC
>NZ_DDNT01000020.1:0-162780 GCF_002341285.1 Methylophaga sp. UBA2513
TGGGCTGGTATCGGTATGGCGATTCCAAGCTTAGAAAACGACACAGATGGTCTTGGCGCAGTCGGTGCATACAAATCACTGTCTAGCTGGACTAACCTGGGTGGTGTTCTGAGTGTATTCAGCCTGTAAGACCCAGATGATATAGATTACGCTGTAATCTTAATCTGAATAGAAGGCCCGGCATCTTTTGATGTCGGGTCTTTTTTTTGAAACAAATATGTTAGCTTTATGGTCGAAAGTTTTTCATAATCAAAAAAAGGAAGAGAGAATGACCAAAATAAAGTATTGGGCACTAGTTATTATGGGAGTCCTACTGGGTTCAACATCCTCATATGCAGCAGGTGACTTGAAGCCCCTACCTGGACAAAAAGCCGTTCGCGTCTGTGCCGATGGCTATAACCTACCTTACTCAAATAGAGAAGGGGAAGGTTTTGACAATAAGATTGCTGAGCTACTAGGTAAAGAATTAGGATTACCTGTTGAGTATTACTTTTTCCCGCAACGAATTGGCTTTTCACGAAATACAATTAAAAAAGTTGATCCAGAGACAGGATTGTTTTTGTGTGATTTAGCGATGAGTATTCCAGAGCATACTGACTTTCTAAAACCAACTAAACCATATTGGAGCTCAATTGAAGCGATGGTTTATCGTAAAGGCGAAGGGTATGAACTGAATCAATTAAAAGATATTGCTACAGCCAAAAAAGATGGTAAACCACTGCGCATTGGTATTTTTGATCGTGGCGTAGCAACAAAAGCGCTGTTGGATCTTGGTTTGACTGACCAAATTCAATATTTCCAAATGATGCCAGGCGATGCCCGTGTTAATGCAGGTCGGATCATTAATGAAGAACTGGCAAAAGATACAATTGATGTGGCATTACTATGGGGCCCGATTGCAGGTTATTACGCTAACGAATCAGATGTTCCGATGACAGTACAGCCTTTGAATGAATTAGGTGAGGCCTTTATTTTTAGTTTTAGTATGGGAACACGCTATCAGGATAAAAAATGGAATGCACTTCTGAACGAGTTTCTAGCAAAAAATAAAGATGAGATTGATGCAATAATGGCTCAATATCATTTGCCTTCACTGGAAAATGTGAATCCATATCCTAAAAAACGTGTTCGCAAAGATGATGACGATTAGGATGAAGTAAACCGGTATCGGGGTGACTATTCAATAGTTGCCCCGATAATTGTTTTCAGATTGAGATTAATTTTTTTTGCAAATTCGCTTTGCTTTGTATCGGCGATATCTTCATCCATTAATTTTGTGCTAACCACCACGCCATCTGAACCAGACTGACGTACACTAATAAAACAGGGCATCTCGTTGATGAGCTGTGGATTAATTTGCATCATTTCTTTGGCATAGGTGATGTTACAAAAGTTGGTGATAGTCGCTAGAGGAAAATCATCATCTCCCCGATCCCGGACGGCTTGTCCAATATGACTACGATGGATAATGCGATAGTTTTGCTCAGAAATAGCAATATCAAGATTTAACAGGGTGTCTTCAAATGAATAAGGGCTAGTGCGTTCATATATCTGAGCCGCAGGCTGAAATTGACTGCACGAAATAAGGAAATATAGTGTCAAAACTAACAATATTGCTTTCATGGAGCGCGTAATTAAACGATCATGTTTCATAAGGTTATCGCTAATTTATAATGAATAGCCATAAAGAATAACACTATAAAATTGAAGTAAAAAAGAGAGAGGTTCGAAGTGAAAAAAATACTAATGCTATGTGTGACAGGCTGGCTTCTTGTTCTATTCAGTTCTGCATATGCTGAGCCGGGGTTTTCTGAAGTCAATAATGAGTTGTTTGATAAAGCACACTTGAAAAATATTACTCAGCCAGGTGAATTAACATACCAATATAAAAAAGAGAGTTTTGTTGAAGACTCACGACAAGACACTATAAAAATGCAGGTGTCTAATATTCGTAATACTGGTCGTCGTGATCTCGCGTTTGATTTTTTTACCGGCAAATTTAAACGTCCATACGAACCTATGGAAAATCAGCGTGGCAATGGTGTGTTTGTCTTATTCTTAGAGTTTGATGTACACGATATGAAGCGCCTGACAGGCGGTGAATGGCGCTATTTTCAGCGTAAAATTCGCTGGGCAATGGCGGCAGGCGCAGAAAAAAAACAGGTTGATATTGATTACAACGGTAAAAAAGTGAAGGGCACGCAGTATATCATTCAACCGTATATCAACGATCCTAAAAATGCACGTTATAAGCTATATGCGAGCAAATATTATATATTTACTCTATCAGAAGAAATTCCTGGTGAAATTTATCAGGTTAGGACCATTGTGCCCGATGGCGACACTTGGCATGAAGGTGAAGCGGCTTTGGTTGATGAAAGTATTACTTTTGAAAGTTATGAGCCAGCCTAAGTTATTATTTATCTGACAGGAACATGATTGAACGGGCTAACAACAGCCCGTTTTTTTTATATGAAACTACTATCTCGTTTTCGGAGTATTCAAGGCTCATTATTATTACATGAGCTTAGCTTCTTCATTATTATTCTGGTGACTGCCTGTGTTGGTATTGTCTGGGCGTTTGCATGGCAGCAAAGTTCGGAGGAATCTTTACGGCTAACCTCGATGAATAATCATATGCAAAATATCCGGGGTGAGTTATATCGACAATTAAAAGAAGTCTTTGATGCAAACTTTTTAGATGATGAGTCTGCTCCTGAGGAATATGAAGACTATACCAACAGAATCAATGGATTCATTCAGGAACTCAAACAGGAAGCAATTGAAGGGAGAGAATTACACGCAGTTATCGATATTGAGGTTGCTTATCAGCGATTTCACGGTGAGACATCTCTATTACTAACGGCAGATAATCCTTCTGAGCAGCAAAAAGAGTTACTTAACCTACAATTGGAAAAATACACCTTTAAAGAGCTTGAGGATGCTTTTGGCCAGTTTGAAAGCTTACTTAATAGTAAGCAGTACGCATTGGCTGATGATCGGCAGAAATGGATGTCACAGTTAATGTTATTGGTTCCTATCCCTGTCTTACTGGCATTCACTTTATTGTTACTGTCACGACAGTTTGTTAATAATAATGTACTTAAACCTCTCGCCAGAGTTATGCATGGCGCGCGGCGTTTTAGTAAAGGTGATCTCAAGCATGAAATAATGCGTGGTGGCGTGGAGGAATTAGTTCGTCTCTCTGATGCGATAAATTCTATGGCGAATGATTTGGCCATCAATCGTGATCGGCTCATTGATGCAAAAAAACAAGCTGCTTTGGGTGAGCTGGTTCCTATTGTTGCCCACAATATCAGGAACCCATTAGCAGGAATACGCGCTGCATCACAAGTTACGCTTGATGAGAATACGGAACCAGAAATTCAGGAAGCACTAAAAGATATCATTATCGCTGTTGACCGTCTTGAACGTTGGGTGACCTCCTTATTAACCTATTTGCATCCTATCAAAGCCCATTTTATTTACCATTCATTGACGGCTGCCGCAGATAATGCACTCCTAATGATGGATTTGCAGCTTAAAGACAAAGATATACAAATCAGACGTGAAGGCTGGGATACTGGCTCTACTGAACTGATGATTGACATTAATTTGATGGAGCAAGCTATATTTAACCTCCTACAGAATGGGATTGAAGCATCAGCTGTTTCATCAGAAATAGTACTGGTATACAAAGAAGACATTGATCACATTGAACTCAGCATTCGTGACAAAGGGAAAGGAATTAACTTTGATCCAATAGAAGAGAATGTGATTGGTAGAGATGAAACCAAGCGACTCAGTTTTGGTTTAGGCATCCCTTTTACTTTAAAAGTCATAAAGCAGCACCAAGGAGAGCTAATTTATAACGCTAACGAGGAAAAAGGCACTTCGGTCACAATTAAACTCCCCAAATTAATTAAGGTTACTTGATGTTGAATGTTTTACTAGTCGAAGATGAAACATTGTTTGCAAAATCTGTTTTGAAGCGGCTTCAAAGAGAAGGTCATACCGCAACAGTGATGGAAACGATCACTGATGCCAATGTGTATTTAGAAAAATCATTACCGGATGTCATCTTGCTCGATGTTCGTTTACCGGATGCTAGTGGACTCGATTTTTTACAAAGTCTGAGAGCACATCAATCATGGCATGCCATTCCTGTCATTATGATGACAGCCTACGGTGAGTTAGAAGATGCCGTTCAAGCCATGAAACTGGGGGCAACAGACTATCTGAAAAAGCCAGTCGACTTAGATGAGCTCGTACTGACCTTAAATAAGGTGATGCAAACACAAAAGCTGAGCCAGCAACTTGACTATTCCCATGTGCGAGAGGCACATGGTAGCGAGCCTGTGGTGATGATCGGTCACAGTAGTGCCATGCATTCAATTAAGCAGCAAATGGAACGCATAATCCAGTTAGTTGATCGTGCAGAAACTGAGTTTCCCATTATTTTGATCAATGGTGAGACAGGTACAGGTAAAGATGTGCTCGCGCGCTACTACCATCAATCGGGTAAATGGCGTGACAAGCCTTTTGTGCACGTTGATTGTGCTGCATTACCAAAAGAATTAATAGAAGCTGAGCTTTTTGGCTATGAGCGAGGGGCATTTACAAATGCACACCAAGCTAAAGCAGGACTCATTGAAGTTGCTGAAGCTGGCACTGTTTTCTTGGATGAGATAGGCGAACTGCCAATTGAATTGCAATCGAAATTACTGAATGTCTTAGAGCGGCGTCAGGTGAGACGTATTGGTGCTACACAGGAAAGACCCGTCTCTGCACATTTTATTGCAGCCACAAACCGTGATCTTCCTCAAATGGTAGCTGATGGTGAGTTTCGCTCAGATCTGTACTTTCGTCTAAACGTCATACAGTTACAGATGCCTCCACTCAGAGAGAGAAAAATGGATATTGCACCACTCGCGGCGCATTTTGTCGCCATAGTGGCAAGACGATATGGACTTGATTTACCCGTTTTTACTGAGACCGCGGTAAATGCATTGGAAGATTACCACTGGCCTGGCAATATTCGCGAGTTACAGCACGTGGTTGAACGTGCCGTCATGATGTCTACAGATGGTTTAATAGATATACCCCAGTTAATAATGCAGACAACCGTCACGAAATCACTTCAACAAGATCCTGTTGAAGTACTTGGACATATGACCTTGGAACAAGTAGAAAAATATTTATTAGAAAAAGCGCTGGAACGCACTGCTGGAAACGTTTCACGTGCTGCTCGTGAGCTTGGCTTAACCAGAATGGCGATGCGTTATCGTATGGAAAAATATCAGCTATAAACTATTTGACGACTTTCAGGCTTGGACGGCTTGCTGGTTTTTTAGCTGTTTTTTCCACTGTTTCATCTGGCTCAGGTGAATGTGGTGGTGGAGGCGGATTATCCTCTTCTGGAAAAAACATACCTTCATTATTTTCTTTGCTATAAATTGCCTGAACAGCAATCACGGGGATAAAAATATCCATCGGCTTTCCTGCAAATCTTGCTGAAAAGCTGAGCCAGTCATTGTTGATATGAAGATCTCTAACCGCATCAGGTGCAATATTGAGCACGATACGTCCATCACGTACAAAATCAGTGGGTACTTGAACACCATCATACTCTGTATTGACCAATACATATGGTGTGCTGGCATTATCGAGTAACCACTCATGTATAGCTCGAATAAGATATGGCTTTTGTGAAGTCATAAGATTTATCGCATGGCCTTTTCTGCTGGCGTTAAACTCAGTTGAAAACTCTCTCTACGGAAAATTTTCTGTGCATATTTTTCTACTGCAGCGGCGCTGGCAGGCAGCTTTATTTTTAAAGCTGGAAGTCGCCATAACAATGGCGCAAGCGTGCAATCCAATATAGAAAATTCATCACCCATAAAAAATGCTGAGTCTTCAAATAAGGGCGCAAGTACCGTCAAGTCTTCTTGAATCGTTTTACGGGCTTTGCTGACATTCCCTTTTTCACGTCCTGAGATGACATTCCAGTGTGAGTACCAATCTCTATCAACTCTATAGAGCATTAGACGTGTCTTTGCCCTGGCGACTGGGTCAACAGGCATCAATGGTGGATGAGGAAAGCGTTCGTCTAAATATTCAGCAATGACACTGGCATTGAATAGCACTAAGTCACGATCAAATAATGTTGGACCAATACCATAAGGATTAGCAATGGCAACCTCTTCGGGCCAATTACCTTCGGTTAAAGACTCAATATTGGCATCAATCTCTTTTTCATGAAGAATGATACGGATCTGATGACTAAAAGGACAGATAGGATCAGAGAAAACCGTCATCTTAGAACGGCGAGTACTATTCATTTTTTATCTGATCCTATCATCTGTTATTTTCATCAATGGTGACTTAGTGAACATCTTTCCAGAAAGCTTTTTTCAATGGATATGCAATCAGTAAAAATAATACCAGATACAGCAGAACCCATTTGGCAAGTGCCATTCTCTGAAGTTTTGATGGCTCACCAATATATTCAAGAAAGTTAACTAAATCATAAACTAACTGATTATATTCATGTGTAGAAAGTGGTGCATTTTCAGGTGAGATTAATTCGCCTGTTTTCTCGTCTTTGGTCTGATAACCCTGTTGTTCCCATAGAACATGCGGCATACCAACATCTTTAAATGCCAGGTTATTCGTACCAACGGGACGAGAAGAATCAAGATAAAATGTTCTCAGATAAGTATATAACCAGTCTGTTCCTCTGGAACGCGCGATCACAGATAAATCTGGTGGTGTTACACCAAACCATTTTTTTGCATCTTCTGGGCGCATAGCAACCGTCATGGTGTCACCCACCTTATCAGATGCGAACATCAGATTATCTTTGACCTGATCATCAGTTAACCCCAAATCTTTTGCCATACGGTTATACCGCATATAGGCAGCCTGATGACAACTCAAACAATAGTTAACGAAGGTTTTTGCCCCCCGTTGAAGAGAAGCTTGATCAGTAATATCAACTTCAACTTTATCAACGTGAGTGGCTTCTGCTGCTAGCACCTGAAATGAGGCGAGCGAAATTAATAATGTCAGTATTAATGATTTCATTTGAATGTCACCCTTTCTGGCACAGGTTTATCTTTGTCAAATTTCGTATAAAACGGCATAAAGATGAAGAAGGCAAAATAGACGACTGACGAAATTTGAGCTATCAATGTGTACAGCTCTGTGGCAGGTTGTGTGCCTAAAAAGCCGAGAACAAAGAAGCTGATAATAAACAAGGTAAGAGCGATCTTAAAGTAAGGGCCACGGTAACGAATGGATCTAACTGGACTTCTATCTAACCAAGGTAATAGGAATAAAAATACGATAGATAAGCCCATTGCTACCACACCAGGAAATGCAGAAGCATTGATACTTGGTACAGCCCTCAAAATGGCATAAAACGGAGTGAAATACCAAACAGGTGCAATATGTTCTGGAGTTTTTAATGGATCTGCAGGGATGAAGTTAGCGTGCTCCAGAAACCAGCCACCCATCTCTGGCATGTAGAACAATACCAGTGAGAATATGATGAGGAAGACGATAACACCCACGATATCTTTCACCGTGTAGTAGGGGTGGAAAGGAATACCGTCTAAAGGCTTACCTTCTTTGTTTTTTAGTTTCTTGATTTCAACGCCATCAGGATTGTTAGAGCCAACTTCATGCAAAGCAATGATGTGTGCGACAACAAGCCCAAGCAAGACAATAGGCAAAGCAATGACATGGAAGGCAAAGAAACGATTCAGCGTGGCATCTGCAACAACAAAGTCACCTCGAATCCATAATGCCAGTTGCTCACCTATAAAAGGAATGGCGCCGAATAGCGAAATAATAACTTGAGCACCCCAATAAGACATTTGTCCCCAAGGTAGCAGATAACCCATGAATGCTTCCGCCATCAGTACAAGGTATATCAACATCCCGAATAACCATACGAGTTCACGTGGTTGCTTATAGGAACCGTAGATTAAGCCTCGAAACATATGAAGATAAACAACAACAAAAAATGCTGAAGCACCAGTGGAATGCATATACCGTATCAGCCAACCCCATTGAACATCGCGCATGATGTATTCAACAGAAGCAAACGCTAAGGCTGCGTCAGGTTTGTAATTCATGGTTAGAAATATACCGGTGACAATCTGTATGACTAAAACCAGTAAAGCTAATGAACCAAAGAAGTACCAAAAATTAAAATTCTTTGGCGCATAATATTCAGAAAGATGCTCACGCCACATTTTTGATGCAGGGAAGCGGGCATCTACCCAGTTCATAAATCCGGAAAACATTACGCGGCTCCTTCTAAACTTTCACCTACAATCACTACATTGTCGCCTTCAAAATGATAAGGAGGCACGAGCATATTTTTCGGAGCAGGCATATTCTGGAAAACACGACCAGCGAGGTCATACTTTGAACCATGACATGGACAGAAGAAACCACCTTTCCAATCTTTGCCAAGATCTTCTGGTGCTAATTCTGGTCGGTATGTCGGGGAGCAGCCTAAATGTGTACAAATGCCAACAAGCACCATCAATTCATCTCGAATAGAGCGTGCTTCGTTTTGGCAATAAGAGGGTTGTTGACTAGCCATTTCACTATGAGGGTCGACGAGTTTCTCATCCAGAGAAACAAGCGTTTGGATAGTTTCTTCACTACGTCTGAAAATCCAGACAGGCTTTCCTTGCCACTCAACGGTCAATAACTGCCCTTTTTCTAACTTACTAATATCCACTTCAACGGGTGCACCGGCGGCCTGAGCCTTAGCACTAGGTAACATGGACGAAACAAATGGTACGGCAACGGCAACTGCACCAGCGCCACCAACAACACTGGCAGCTGCAGTCAGAAAACGCCTTTTGCCTGTATCGACATTGTGACTCATCGACGGAGTCCTCCCAGCTATCTGAAAATCTTTAAATTCTTTATTAACCGCACCAATTATTATTGTTTGATGACACGGTTAACTACAAAACTCATAAATATTATCATAGTACTGGAAGTAAATGATCAAAAAAGCCCGCCTAGAATTAGGCGGGCTTCTCATTTCAGAACGATTTTAGTCGATCTTATTTGACAGCTTTTTCAGCTTTTTTCACTAGACGTTTCAGAGCGCCTTTTGGTTTAGTTGCTTTGATAGCTTCTAAGTTTGTTGGTTCGCCGACAATGATGACACCACCCATGCCTGCACCCCAGTGAGGGTCACATTTATATAAGTAAACACCTTCTTTTGTTAATTCTGGTGTGGTGAAGTTTTCACCCATTTGTGAAGTCCAGCCAGTGGCGCCTTCTGGAATATATTCATGTTCACCGTCAGCTTGAACGAATTTTGTATTAGCGATATGTCCGTTCATGTTTTCGAAAGAAACAGTATCACCTGGTTGTACTTTAATAACCATTGGTTTGAAAGCTGTTACTTGAGCTGTCACAGTATGGTTTTCAGCCATTACAGAAGTCGACATTAAAGTAGCCGCAGTTAAAGTCGCAGCAATAAGTGATTTACCATATTTCATTTTTAATCCTCTTGTTTTATTGGGTTATTTGACCCAGTGCGATGCAAGTTTGGCACAACCAAACTGAACCGAAACTGAACGGGTATAAATCGTTATCTTGTTGTATGTATTGATTTATGTCGGTCAGAACCGCGCGACATACTAACCTGAGTTTTGTCAGAAAGTCCAAAAAAACTCATGGAAATGTGTCAAATAACCCGTTTACTCACGATGAGGTATTTCTCTGTAGTTTTGCTGGAGGCGCCACATGGATGCATAAACGCCATGTTGATGTAGGAGTTGCTGGTGTGTCCCTTGTTCTACAATCTGCCCTTTGTCTAGCACCAATATTTGATGCGCATCGACAATAGTGGAAAGTCTATGTGCAATAACCAGTGAGGTTTTGTTCGCACTGATATTGATGATTTCTTGCCCAATACGCTGCTCTGCATGACTATCAAGCGCTGAAGTGGCTTCATCAAAGCATAGGATTTCAGGCGCTTTTAGCAGTGTTCGTGCGATGGCGATACGCTGTTTCTCCCCCCCTGATAGCTTTAATCCTCGTTCACCTACAATGGTTTCGTACCCGTCTGGTAGATTATTAATAAAGTCATCTAAATTAGCTTGTTTTGCAGCCATAATGACTTGTTCATTGCTGGCTGAGGGCTTGCCGTAAGCAATGTTGTGATAAATCGTATCGTTGAATAAAACGGTGTCTTGAGGAACAACACCAATGTGCTTTCGTAAACTGTTTTGGCTAACCGTCTTTATGTCTTGATTATCTATTTCAATATGACCAACTTGTGGATCATAGAAGCGATAAAGTAGCCGGATAATTGTTGATTTTCCTGAACCACTGGGGCCGACGATAGCGAGTTTTTGTCCTGCTTTAGCTGTGAAATTGATATTTTTTAATATCATTCTATCGGCATGATAGGAAAAACTTACGTTAACAAATTTAATTTCTCCTGCATTCACATCAATCTCAACTGCATCCCTGCTGTCTGGTACCTCACGCTGTTGATCGAGCAAATTAAACATCCGTTCCATATCTGCCAGTGAGTGACGAATTTCTCTGTAGACAAAACCAAGAAAGCCCAGCGGCATATAGAGTTGGAGGAGGTAAGCATTGATGAGTACCAAATCACCAAGTGATAACTGAGCATTAACGACGCCTTGACTGGCAAGTAACATGAGAGCGGTCAGACCAGCAGAAATGATAATGCCTTGTCCGATATTTAATACCGATAACGATGTCTGATTATGTATGGCCGACTTTTCCCAGGAAGCCAGTTTTTCATCGTATTGAGACACTTCGAGAGTCTCATTGTTGAAGTATTTGACCGTTTCGTAATTCATCAGGCTGTCTATTGCCTGATTATTAGCTTGAGAGTCCATCTCATTCATTCTTCGACGATAACGCATTCGCCATTCAGTGATGATGAGTGTGTAGAAGATATATATGAGAATGGTGCTGGTGGTAATAATCGCAAAAATGCTGTCATAGTTGATAAGCAAGATGGCACTAACAAGGCCTATTTCTACCAGTGTTGGTAATATATTGAATATCATGAAGTTCATCAGAAAACTGATGCCTCGGCTACCACGCTCAATATCACGTGATATGCCCCCCGTCTGTCTCTGTAAGTGAAATTGCAAAGATAGATCGTGTAAGTGTGAGAGAATTTGTGTCGCTATTCGCCGAACCGAGCGAAATATTACTTTGGCAAACAGGGCGTCACGCAGCTCACTAAAAGCGCTGCTAGCAAAGCGTAAAAGACCATATGCAACCAGCATAAAAACGGGAAGGTAAATAATCTCTTGATGTTGAGGGTCTAGAGCATCAATGGCATGTTTCAGAGTAATAGGGACGGTTACGTTAGCCAATTTTGCTAGCGTCAGAAGGCCAAGTGCGAACAATACACGGCCTTTGAATTTCTTTAAAAAGGGAAGAAGTCGGCGTATGGCCTGCCAATCATTATGGGATCTCATCGATATAGTTTAGCGTATTAAAATACCCATGTTGAAAGTGAGCACGGCGGCAAGAGAACTTTTTAGTTATAATTAATGAGTTTAACTCTTGAAATGCGGTTTTCGAGACACTATTAAAAGTGGTCTCCAACATTTTTCTATAGTATGAGGAAGGAATAATGCCACTTTATGAATATCGCTGTGATGCCTGTGGACATGAATTTGAAGCACTGCAAAAAATTAGTGATGAGCCCCTTGTGCATTGCCCGGCATGTGAACAAGCGCAGCTGCGTAAACTGGTATCAGCTTCAGGATTTCGCTTGAAAGGAGATGGCTGGTACGAGACTGACTTTAAAACAGGTAGTAAACGTAACTTAGCTGAGAGTGGGGCAAGCGATAGCGCAAAAAAGACTAGTGCAGCTGCATGCGGAACAGGCTGTGGCTGCCATTGATTGATACATTTTATTTAGAAAGTAAATGCGTAAATACCTGATAGCCGGATTACTTGTATGGATGCCCTTGGGTATCACCTTTTTAGTTATCCGCGCTATCGTGGGGTTTTTAGATCAAACATTATTACTATTACCTCATGCGTATCAGCCAGATAATTTATTAGGGTTTCACATCCCTGGATTAGGCGTTTTGTTAGCGGTTGTATTGGTGTTAGCAACCGGTATGATTGTTGCCAACTTATTAGGAAGACGTTTAGTTAATGCTTGGGAATCTTTGTTATCTAGGATTCCCTTAGTCAGAACACTATATGCTGGCATTAAACAGATATTAGAAGCAGTATTAACAACCGATGGTCAGTCATTTCGTCGTGTATTGCTAGTGGAATATCCAAGGAAAGGTGTCTGGAGCCTAGCCTTTATGACATCTGATCAGCTTGGTGAAGTACAAGAAAAAACACAATCTGAAGTGATGAGTGTGTTTATACCAACGACACCGAATCCCACCTCAGGATTTGTGCTGATGCTGCCGAAAGAGGATGTTATTGAGTTGGATATGACAGTCGAACAAGGCTTGAAAATGATTATCTCAATGGGGGTTGTTGTTC
Source organism: Methylophaga sp. UBA2513 (assembly GCF_002341285.1). NCBI lineage: Bacteria > Pseudomonadati > Pseudomonadota > Gammaproteobacteria > Thiotrichales > Piscirickettsiaceae > Methylophaga > Methylophaga sp. UBA2513. The sequence goes on from NZ_DDNT01000020.1 coordinate 12,544, forward strand.
CAGATTGGAAGAAAGAACAATTGCACAAACAACAGGCCGACAACAAAAGCCTAAGTTAAATAAATTGATGGGTTCGAATTCAACTATTCAGAACTCAATTGCAAACTATAAAAATTTTAAAGATTGGAAGTTATTATGCGTAGCCATTATTGCGGCGAGGTAAATGAAACCCTCGAAGGTCAGTCAGTTTCTATTGTTGGCTGGATGCATCGTAGACGAGATCACGGTGGTGTCATTTTTATTGATTTACGGGACCGCGAAGGGTTAGTCCAGGTTGTTTGTAATCCTGAAGATGCTGAATGTTTTGCTCATGCTGAACGTGTAAGAAGTGAATATGTTCTGAAAATTGAGGGTATTGTTCAGCTCAGACCTGCCGGTAGTGATAATGCTGATTTGCGTAGCGGTAAGATTGAGATCATTGCTAAGAAACTTGAAATTCTCAATGCATCAGAAACACCTCCTTTCCCGTTGAATGAATTGCTGGACGTCAATGAAGATATTCGTCTGCGTTACCGTTATATCGATTTACGACGTCCTGAAATGCAACAACGCTTACGTTTTCGTTCACAGATTACCCGTCAGTTACGTAGCTATCTCGACTCAAACGGCTTTTTAGATATTGAAACGCCCATACTGACAAAAGCTACACCAGAAGGGGCCCGTGATTATCTCGTGCCGAGCCGTACTCATCAGGGTGAGTTCTTCGCGTTGCCGCAGTCTCCCCAACTTTTTAAGCAGTTATTGATGATGTCAGGTATGGACCGCTATTACCAAGTTGTCCGTTGTTTCCGTGATGAAGATTTACGTGCGGATCGTCAACCTGAATTCACTCAGATTGATATTGAAACTTCTTTTGTTGAAGAAGAAGATTTCATGAACATGATGGAAGAAATGATTCGCAGTCTTTTTGCTAATGTGCTGGAAGAAGCCTTACCGAATCCTTTCCCAAGAATGACCTATGCTGAAGCCATGGATCGTTTTGGTAGTGATAAACCTGATCTGCGCATTCCGCTGGAATTGGTTGATGTCAGTGATTTAATGGGCGAAGTCGATTTTAAAGTCTTCTCTGCACCCGCTAATGATCCACGCGGTCGTGTGGCAGCTTTGAAAGTACCAGGTGGTAATAACCTGAGTCGTAAAGAAATTGATGACTACACGAAATATGTCAGCATTTATGGTGCTAAAGGGCTGGCTTATATCAAGGTAAATGATGCTGAGGCGGGACGCGAAGGCTTGCAGTCTCCGATTCTGAAGTTTTTACCTGATGAAGTTGTTTCTGCCATCATGCAGCGCGTTTCTGCCGAAACTGGCGATTTGGTCTTCTTCGGCGCTGATAAAGCCACCATCGTTAACGAGTCTCTGGGTGCATTGCGTGTCAAACTGGGCCATGATCTTAGTATGGTTGAACGTGGCTGGAAACCTTTATGGGTCGTCGCATTCCCTATGTTTGAATGGGATGAAAAGTCAGAACGCTGGCATGCGCTACATCATCCGTTTACAGCACCACGCGAATCGGATCTGGCCTTGTTAGATTCTGACCCAGAAAAATGTCTGTCACGTGCATATGACATGGTCTTGAATGGTACAGAGCTGGGCGGTGGGTCAATGCGTATTCATAAGACCGATGTTCAGCAAAAAGTATTTGAATTACTGGGTATTGATGAAGAAGAAGCACAGGATAAATTTGGCTTCTTATTAAATGCACTGAAATATGGCTGTCCTCCGCATGGCGGGCTGGCATTTGGTTTGGATCGCTTGGTCATGCTGATGACCGGAGCGGCATCTATTCGTGATGTCATGGCGTTCCCAAAAACACAATCAGCCAGTTGTCTATTAACTGATGCCCCTAGCCCTATTGATGATACGTTATTGAAAGAGCTGAACATTAGATTGAGGAAAAATCCACAGGCTGAATAGTTATCTAGGAGATCTTATGGGTGAACAAAATAGTGATAAATCGTGTGCTGAAAAACATTATTGGGTTCATCCTGACGATCTCCCTTTGAGCTGTCCCATGCCTGATATGCCGGTGTGGAATGCACACCCTCGGGTATATCTCGATATAGAAACGAAAGGTGAAGTCGCTTGCCCTTACTGTGGGGCGTTATTCACGCTCACGGGTCAGAATAAATGAGTCAAATACATGTGGCTGTCGCCGTTATTGTGCAGCAAAAAGAAGTGCTTATTGCGCTGCGTAAGCCTGACCAGCATCAGGGTAATTTATGGGAATTCCCCGGCGGTAAAGTCGAGTCGGGCGAGACGGTCCAGCAGGCTCTGACGCGAGAAATCAAAGAAGAATTAGCTATCGATATTCTCCGTGCTGAACCGCTTATAGAGCACAGTCATGATTATGGCGATAAGTCAGTATTACTGGACGTCTGGTGGATAGATGCTTTTGATGGAACGCCAACAGGGCATGAAGGTCAAACCATTAAATGGGTTGATATTGCAGCCCTCGATTATTACGAATTTCCAGCAGCCAATAAAATTATTGTGACAGCAATACAACAGCAATTGAATACCACACAGGCAGTTTAGAATTATGAGTTTAGCAGAAGCCATTCCTCAATCTCTTCAGTCAAAAATTGACTCAATCATCGACAATGTGGCGCCAACACCCTGGCTTTCAGAAGAAGAAAAAGCGGATTATATTGAGAAAATCAAACACCTGCTAAAAGAAAAAAATGCCGTGATGATTGCCCATTATTATGTTGACGATGAGCTGCAGGCTTTGGCTGAACAGACTGGCGGCTATGTGTCTGACTCTCTGGATATGGCTAATTTTGGTGCTAAGCATCCAGCTGATACATTAGTTGTTTGTGGTGTTCGCTTTATGGGGGAAACGGCAAAAATACTGAGTCCGGAAAAGACCGTGATTATGCCGACACTGGAAGCAGAATGTTCACTTGATCTGGGCTGTCCAATAGACGCCTTTAGTGAATTTTGTGACCAGCACCCTGATCGTACTGTGGTGGTTTATGCCAATACCAGTGTTGAAGTAAAAGCGCGTGCTGACTGGATTGTGACATCCAGTAACGCCATTCAGATTATTGAATCCTTGAAAGCCGACGGTAAAAAAATTATATGGGGTCCTGACCGCCATCTGGGTCAATATATCAAGAATAAAACCGGTGCCGATATGTTGTTATGGCAAGGGCATTGTGTTGTTCATGATGAGTTTAAGCTGTATGAACTTGAACAGCTTATGAAAAAATATCCTGAGGCAGAGGTGTTAGTGCATCCTGAGTCACCTGAGGCGGTGATTGCCAAGGCAAACTTTGTGGGGTCAACTAAACAAATTATTGCCGCGGGTAAAGCCTCAAAAGCGGATACGTTGATTATTGCTACGGATTACGGCTTGTTTTATAAAATGAGTCAGGCTGTTCCAGGTAAACGTTTAATACCTGCGCCGACAGGTGGTAAAAGTGCTACGTGTAAAAGCTGTGCCCATTGTCCGTGGATGGCAATGAATACGCTTGTGAACTTACATAAGACATTGGTCGAGATGAATAATACGATTGAAGTCGATGAGGATGTTCGTCAAAAGGCACTGATTCCACTGAATCGAATGCTTAATTTTTCTTATGAACAAGGTATTTTGACTGCAGGTGATGCCTAAGGCTAGTGATAGTCTGAGTCATCATCATCCAGAGGGGTATTAACCGGAGGACCAGGAATTTTGTGTCCTTCAGAAGCCCATTCACCGAGGTCGATTAGCTTACAGCGTTCACTACAAAAGGGCTTCCAGATTTGATCTGCTTGCCAAGGAACTTGTTTACCACATTGTGGGCAGTTAACAATCGTTACCATGATTACATTGCACAACAGCTGAGTTTAAAGGGGATGCTTTCGAATGATTGTTGCGGTCGCTGTTGGATATCAAACAGCATAAAGCGCACAGTGAATCGATGTTTCCCACCACTGACTTCAGGAAAATAGGCTTTATCACGTGGAATTTCAACCCGAATAAGCTGGTAAGGCTGATTTGAATCCAGACTACGTTGATAGAAGCCTGCTTCTGCCACTTCATCTCTAAACCCAACACTGCCACGGATAAGACGTAAGCTTAATTCCACTGCATTTCTGACCGAGATAAATTCATTCATCCAAAGCTGAAGTTGTTCTGAACGTGTCTCAGCGACAGTATGTTGTAGCCAGAAGTGGTAAGAAGGTAAATCAAATTCACAGGTACCACCGGGAATGCTGGAGCGCTGGCGAATACTGTATAAAAACTCATTGTCTCTTAGCTGCTGACCTAAGCCTGATTTCTGGATATGCAAAGCATCCAGGCTTTGATCGAGATCCGAAAGTAACGCATCTAATGCCTGTCGGTCGACTCCTGGCGTATTCTCAAGCGCTGAAAGATTGGCAATCAAGCGTTCGATCTCTTTCATTAATTCTTGTTTCATATCGCTACGCTCAAATACACTGAGCATGCTCAATATCCCATCCAATGCATCGCGATGATGCATTTCGGATTGGCCCTTTAATGCAGAATCAACACGTTTAAATAGAAATTCTAACCTCAGAAAGGTCCGAATTCGTTCATTGAGTGGTTGTTCAAAAATTATCGAATCTGACACGGGTCTTTTTTTATAACGGTAAGTGAATGAGGTTATTGTCCATGACTCTATGCTGGCAAGCAACTTAATGTGATTGGTCAGCAAACTTTAAGAAGAGTTCATGTAATTTAGCCACTTGATGAGCCAATGAATCTTTTGAATCATTATTATTAATAATATCATCGGCATGTTGCAAGCGTACTGCGCGGTCACATTGGCTTTTGATCATGGCTATAGCGGTTTCAGTAGAGAGCTTATCACGGCTGATTAAGCGCTCTAACTGTACATCTTCACTGACATCAATAACGCAAACTCGATCGACTTCTCTATGCAGACCTACTTCGATTAACAGCGGCACAGATAAAATACAATAAGCTGATGTTGCATGCTCCGCCTCACTGAACAATTGCTGACGAATGACAGGATGTAATATGGCTTCAAGTTGTTGTTTAGCAGCAGCTTCACGAAATATGCGTTCGCGGAGATAACGACGATTAATTTCACCATTATCCAATAAAACGGACTCGCCGAAAGTCTCAACGACTTCGTTATAACAACTTGAATTTTTTACTAAAAGATTATGTGCAATCTTATCTGCATCAATTACATCAATCTGGTATTGGTCGTGAAAGAGATTAGTGACGGTCGATTTTCCACTGGCAACGCCACCAGTGAGGCCAACCTTAAATACCATTAAGCAAGTCCTGACCAATGAAGGTAAGTACTGTTAATCGTATCTCCCCACACAAGAGCTATCCAGCCGGCAATGGCAAGATAAGGCCCAAATGGAATAGGAATATCACGCTGATGCTGCTTTAGTAGAATGAGTGTGACACCGATGACCGCGCCAACAAAGGATGATAATAAAACAATCATCGGCAACGCTTGCCAGCCCATCCAGGCACCTAGAGCTGCAAGAAGCTTAAAATCACCGTAGCCCATACCTTCTTTACCTGTGACTAGTCTAAACAGGTGATAGATACTCCAAAGTGATAGATAGCCTGCCACAGCGCCAATAACACTACTATTAAGATCAGTGTAAACCGTACCTAAGTTAAAAATTAAGCCTAACCAGATGAGTGGAAGTGTAATTTTGTCAGGTAAGAGCTGATGATCGACATCAATAAACGTTAAAGCAAGCAGGGCCCAGCTAAGAAAAAGCCCGCCTATGGCACTCCAGTCAAAGCCAAACTGCCAAGCTATGGTGGCTGACATGCATGCTGATATAAGTTCGATAATGGGATAGCGTATAGATATCGGTGTTCGACACGCTTTACATTTACCACCTAATACTAAGTAGCTGATAACGGGAATATTTTCTAAAGCAGAGATGGCATGACCACAATGAGGACAAGCGGAGCGTGGTTTGGAAAGAGAGAACGCGGGTTCATGCTGACTGACTTCCCCAGTTATTTCTGCACACTGCTCGGCCCATTCGCGTTGCATAATAATAGGCAGACGATAAATAACGACATTCAGAAAACTACCAACCAGTAGGCCAAGTATACTGGCTACAACTATCCAGGCGACTGGCGATACTGCCAGATAATCAATAATGGGCATGGTTAAATAGCTGCACCGAGTTTAAATATAGGAAGATACATCGCAATAACCAGAGTGCCGACAATACCACCCAAAAACACCATGATGAGAGGCTCTAACAGAGCCGTCATATTATCGACAGCATCATCCACTTCACTTTCAAAGAATTCGGCAACTTTCGCCAACATAGCATCCAATGAGCCGGACTCTTCACCGATAGCGACCATTTGTACAACCATATTAGGGAATAATTCGACATCAATCATGGCTTTGTTCAATTGTGTGCCGGTAGCAACATCATCACGCATCACCAGTGTTGCTTGACCAAAAACCACATTACCGGTGGCGCCAGCAACTGAGGTCATCGCTTCTACCATGGGCACACCGGCTTTGAACATGGTTGAAAACGTTCTGGCAAAGCGGGCGATAGCGGCTTTACGCATGATCTCACCCACGACAGGAATTTTAAGTAACATCCTGTCGAGGAAATGTTGAACCTTGCGTGAACGCTTACGAGATTCCATCGCGGCATAGATGGCACCAATAATGATGCCAAAAATTAACCACCATTTTTCCTGGAAAACTTCGGATACTCGGATGACTAACTTTGTTAGACCAGGCAGATCAGCCCCAAAGCCTTTGAAAAGTGACTCGAATTGGGGAATAACAAAAATCATCAGGATGGCCGTCACAATAAAGGCCACGACGACAATTGAGGCAGGGTAAACAAGGGCTTTTTTAATTTTAGCTTTTAAGGCCTCCGTTTTCTCCTGATAGGCTGCAATTTCATGTAACAACGTTTCCAATGCACCAGATTGCTCACCGGCATTAATGAGGTTGACATATAAATCATCAAAATGATGAGGATATTTGGACAAGGATTCAGCCAGACTCGTGCCTGACTCGACATCAGCTTTAATGGCCAGAATCATTTCTTGCATACTACTGTTTTCGTGGCCTTCGCCGATAATTTGCAATGATTGCATTAGTGGCACACCTGAAGACATCATGGTGGCTAGCATTCGGCTGAATACAGCAATGTCAGACGGCTTGATTTTTGGTTTTCTTGGCGCGAATAGGTCTTTAGATTTTTTGCGTACTTTTAACGGCGTAATCCCTTGGCGACGCAGATCCATTTTAGCCTGATTCAGATTTTCAGCGTTGATCTGACCTTTAACTTTTCGGCCCTGTTTATTGGTTCCCTGCCAGAGAAAGATATCGGGTACTTTGACTTTTTTTGCTTTAGCCGCTTGTGCTTGTGCCACATCTTACTCCTTGATTACACGATTGACTTCTTCAAGACTGGTCAAGCCAGCTGCGACTTTTTTGAGTCCAGACTTACGAAGATCGTCAATGCCTTCTTTTTCAGCCTGATCCGCTAACTGGATTGCATTACCACCTTCCATAATGATGCGACCCATCGCCTCGGATACCGGCATGACCTGATAAATACCGACACGGCCTTTATAGCCTTCTGTACAACTATCGCACCCTACCGCTTTATAAACTGTGACACCGGCATCAATTTGAGCTTGTGTGAAACCTTCTGCTAACAGTGCTTCATCAGGAAGTGTTTCTGGGGCTTTACATTTTGAGCACAGTCTTCTCGCCAGACGTTGCGCAATGATGAGAGAGACGGCAGAAGCGATATTAAAGGCTGGTACACCCATGTTCATAAGGCGTGTTAATGACTGTGGTGCGTCATTAGTATGTAAAGTAGAAAACACCATGTGTCCGGTTTGTGCGGCTTTGATGGCAATTTCTGCCGTTTCCAGATCACGGATCTCACCGACCATGATGACATCAGGATCCTGACGTAAAAATGCACGTAAAGCTTCGGAAAAGGTGAGGCCGATGGCTGGATGAACATTAACCTGATTAATACCCGGTAAACTAATTTCAGCCGGATCTTCAGCGGTCGAGATATTACGATCACCAGTATTGAGGATATTTAATGCGGTATAAAGCGAGACGGTTTTACCACTACCGGTCGGACCTGTAACCAGTACCATGCCGTAGGGTTTATGCATGATTTCCAGAAACGTTTTCTTTTGATTTTCTTCGTAACCTAAAGCATCAATACCTAATTGAGCACTGGTCGGATCCAAGATACGCAAAACGATTTTTTCACCAAACAAAGTCGGGCAGGTGTTCACACGAAAATCGATAGCTTTATTTTTCGACATTTTGAGTCGCATCCGACCATCCTGTGGCACGCGACGTTCTGCGATATTTAAGCGTGATAAGACTTTCAAGCGCGCTGCGATGCGTCCACCCAGAGCGACAGGTGCTGTTTTCATTTCGTGAAGCATGCCATCGATACGCACCCGGACCCGGTATTTTTGTTCATAAGGTTCAAAGTGAATATCGGATGCGCCGGACTTGATAGCATTGGTGAGAATACCGTTTATAAAACGAACGACAGGGGTATCATCAATGTTTTTATCGTTGAGTTGATCCGCTTTGTCTGCATCTTCATCGGGACCAAGATCTATATCATCCAGTTCTTCATCATCGAAGTTATCTAATTTTTCATTGGTTTTATCCAGCGCTTTTTCGATAATGTTGGAGAGTTTTTGTTCATCAACCAACACCGGAAACGTGTTCATGGCCGTATTGAACTGGAATTCATCTAGTGCTTGTAAGTTTGTCGGGTCTGACACGGCAACATAGAGACGTTTACCACGTTGGAATAGAGGCAATGCGTTATGTTGACGGATTAACTTTTCCTGAATCAGTGACGTCGCAGCCAGATCCAGATTCATCGCATCAATATCGAAAAGCGGTACACCAAATTCCTGGGAGGCAATCGCCGCAATATCGGCACTGGCCAGAATTTTGTGATTAACCAGATATGTCACGAAAGGCTGCTTGGCTTCTTTGGCTGCAGACTGGGCATGCAGTGCTTGCTCTTCAGTTAAAAGACCTTCGTTAACTAGGCGTCGAGCGAGGCCACTGAGTCTCATGGGGGCTGCCATATTTGCCATGACTATTTGTGATTCCTTAACATAAGCTAATCTAGGAACACTAATAGTATGTAAGTTAAACGAGAAATTCTAGTTTTCAGATTTAAGACGAATCAGTCTGCAACGTTATATACTGCCGAATAAATTTTTTGAGGAAATAAAATGCGAGCAATTTCTTGCTGGACCAGACTGGCATTGCTGGTTTGCGTGCTGATGGCCGTGACTGGCTGTGGACAAAAAGGGGATCTCTACATGCCGGAAGGCCAGACAAATTTAATTGCGGCAGGGTAAGGTAGAAATGAGTTATTTTGATTATCAGGCGGGCACATTGCACGCAGAGAATGTGTCGGTTGATAAAATTGCAGAACAATATGGCACACCTGTTTATATCTACTCACGGTCCGCATTAGAGAATCACTGGCAAGCGTTTGATGATGCTTTTTCGGCTTACCCACACCTTGTCTGCTACGCAGTGAAAGCAAACTCTAATCTGGCAGTATTGAACGTGCTGGCTAAACGCGGTTCGGGGTTTGACATTGTTTCAATGGGCGAGTTGGCAAGAGTGATGGCCGCTGGCGGTGATCCGGCAAAAACCGTTTTTTCTGGTGTCGGTAAAACTGAGCAGGAAATCGAATATGCACTGCAACACGGCATACGTTGTTTTAACGTGGAGTCGATCCCTGAATTAGATCGTATTAATACTGTTGCAGGTCGATTAGGAAAAAAAGCGCCTGTTTCCATTCGCGTCAATCCCGATGTGGATGCGCAAACTCATCCATATATTTCGACAGGGCTGAAAGAGAACAAATTTGGTATCGCGATTGAGGATGCTCGTGAGGTGTATCGTTCTACTCAAAACATGCCAAATTTAGATGTAGTCGCGGTGGATTGTCATATCGGTTCTCAGCTGACCTCTGTAGCTCCTTTTGTGGATGCCTTGGAGCGTGTATTGACGCTGATAGATGAGCTGGCTGAAGATGGTATTCACATTGAACATCTCGATATCGGCGGTGGTTTAGGCATTCATTACCGTGATGAAACGCCTCCTACACCAGCTGAATACGCACAGGCACTGGCTCCGTTATTAAAAGACCGTGACCTGGAGATTCTCTTGGAGCCTGGACGTGCGATTGCTGGTAATGCAGGTATTTTACTAACAAAAGTCGAGTTCATTAAGCCAACGGAAGCCAAATGCTTTGCGATTGTGGATGCGGCAATGAATGATTTGTTACGCCCTGCACTCTACCAGTCATGGCAACAAATCCAAACCGTCAAGCAACATCCGAGCACGAAAGCGCTCAACTATGACATTGTCGGCCCTATCTGTGAAACCGGCGACTTTTTAGGTAAAGACCGTGAACTTGCTCTCGAGCAAGGTGATTTGTTAGCTATCCGCTCTGCAGGGGCGTATGGTTTTGCTATGAGTTCGAATTACAACTCTCGCCCAAGAGCAGCGGAGGTGATGGTTGAAGATGATAAAATTCATCTCGTCAGAGAGCGTGAGACTATCAATGACTTATTCGCCGGCGAGCACACGATACAGGCATAGATGATGTTGAAATTCAGCAAAATGCATGGCTTGGGCAATGATTTCATTGTGATTGATGCCATTCAGCAAAATGTACAACTGAGCACAGAGCAAATCCGCTTTATGGCGGATAGGCATTTTGGTATTGGTTGTGATCAGCTTTTGCTGGTTGAAAAATCCACATCGGCCGATGTGGATTTTCGTTACCGGATTTTTAATGCCGATGGTGGTGAAGTCTCGCAATGCGGGAATGGCGCACGTTGTTTTGCTCGCTATGTTCATGATCAGGGGTTGACCACTAAAGAAACAATTGCTGTGGAAACGGCATCAGGTGTGATTTACCCAACAATACAAGCTGACGGTAACGTTCGGGTCGATATGGGAAAACCGGCTTTTGCACCAGAAAAAGTGCCTTTTATGGCTGAATCTGAAGCAGTGACCTACCTCATAGATGTGCAGGGGTATGATAAAGTCGAAATTGCCAGTGTTTCGATGGGAAATCCACATGCGGTGATGCTGGTCGATGATGTCGAGACTGCTGCCGTAGAAAAAATAGGTCCTGTTATGGAGTCTCATGAACGTTTTCCGGAACGTGTTAATGTCGGCTTTATGCAATTAGTGAATTCAGAAACGATTCGGTTACGTGTTTTTGAACGCGGTTCAGGTGAAACAACAGCCTGTGGCACAGGGGCTTGTGCCGCCGTAGTAACAGGTATTCGCCGAGGTTTATTAGCCAGAGATGTAACTGTCTCTTTACCTGGAGGGCAGTTGCAGATTAGCTGGCCAGATGAAAATGCCTCTGTATGGATGACCGGCCCTGCAGAGCATGTATTTGACGGAGAAATTGCGTGGTCGACACTACAACAGATTTAACACTGGAACAGATTGAACAGTATTTAGAGGCACATCCTGATCTGTTTCTTGAGCAGCCTCATCTGCTGGAGTTGCTAAACCTGAACAGCTCTCCGGAAGGGACTATTTCTCTAGCCCAGAGACAGACCCATCGCTTACAAGAAAAAAACCAACAGCTTAATGAACAGCTTCATGCGCTGATTGATAATGCACACAGTAACGCAGCATTAGAAAAGCGTGTGCACAATCTTTGTTTAAGCATCATGGATGCTGTGGATTTGGCTGATCTCATCAACTTAATTCAGACAGAACTCAAGCATGAGTTTGCTGCAGATGAAGTGGCATTGAGACTGTTCTATCAGGGCCAGCGTAAACTTGATTTACCTCAACTTGAAGCCAATGTGTCACAGCTTCATGCCGATGATAAAAAGCTACGTATTTTTGACAATTTATTTACCAAACAAGAGCCCGTGTGTGGTCGCTTAACCAAGGCACAGAAAGGATTACTGTTTGATGAGCGGGCCGAAGAGATTAATTCTGTTGCGTGTTTGCCTTTAGGTCATCAACCTTGTGCTGGTTTATTAGCTATTGGTAGTGTCGATGCTAATCGTTTCCATGCGGATATGGCTACCGACTATCTGCGTTTCTTGGGTGAAGTATTTATGCGTGTTGTCAGACAATATACTCACCAACAGCATGCGCAGTGAGATAATTCACCCCGTTGATGACTTTCTGGACAATTTGTCACAACAGCGGCGCTTGTCAGAACATACGGTTAACAATTATCGTCGCGATTTACTGCAACTTGCAGACTATATCGAGCAACAAAATATCTCAGACTGGACGGTTCTTAAATCCAGTCAGCTCAGACAGTTCATCGCTTTTTTGCATCGTAAAGGCTTGTCTGGCAAAACCATTCAGCGCATGTTATCAGCGACGCGTTCTTTTTATCAGTTTCTGATTAAACGAGGCCTGGTTGACTTCAATCCAGCACAAGCAGTGCAAGCACCTAAAACAGAAAAACGCTTGCCATCTACACTGGATGTGGATCAGATGAATGCCTTACTAAATAACACACGCCCTGATACTTTTGTGGCTGCAAGAGACCGCGCCATGATGGAACTCTTTTATTCCTCCGGTCTGCGATTAGCTGAACTGGCTGCTCTTGAGTTACGAGATATCGATTTTGGTGATCATCTGGTGCATGTCACTGGTAAAGGAAATAAAGACCGGGTTTGTCCTTTTGGTGGCAAAGCTTTATCTGCATTACAAGATTGGCTGGATAAACGCGATCAACTCGGCTTTTTTGATCAACCAGCCGTTTTTATCACGCAACAAGGACGACGTTTAGGCGTGCGTTCTATCCAAAAACGACTGAGTTACTGGGGTAAAAAACAAGGTATTTCTGATCGTGTTCATCCTCATCGACTCAGGCATGCATTTGCATCGCATATGCTTGAAGCCAGTGGTGATTTACGTGCGGTGCAGGAGCTGTTGGGACATGCCGATATTAGTACGACTCAGATTTATACTCATGTGGATTTTCAGCATCTTGCTAAGGTGTATGATTCAGCGCATCCGCGAGCTAAAAAGCGCTCAGATTCATAAGCACGATCATTATTTATCATTTCAGTCTGACTTTATAAAAAACCAACTTAGCGCCTGTTGCTGACTAGCAATATCATTTTGAGTTAATTGCAGTCCATTCATTTAATTTGATTCGTGACATCCATGTCACTCACCCTACGGGCGCCTCTGGCGTCCAAATTCGTTCCAGACGAATTTGTGCATGCCCAAAATAAACGAACCAAACAAAAGGGCACCCGATATTGCCTTTGATCCAAAAATTAAACTTGTTTGATGGCGTGGTCGAAAACTCCCTTCGGTCAAACACTCGACCACTTAATCCATCAACCAATCCTAATTTTTGGCGGCAATAGACGGGAAGGTGAGACAGGCTTATATTCCCCGTTTGTGCTGATGAGGAATAACATTTATTCAGGTCTGAGGGAGGCTAGTGTCTGAGCGTAGCGAGTTTTAGCCGACTGCCTGAATCAATGTTATGACGAGTGAAGCCGCAGGCCAGCACGGTGGGGTGCCCTAGGGTTGTTAGGGAAATGGGCAAGCATTTCCCTGACTCGCCATTAAGGCGAAATTAGAAGAGACTATATTTGAGCAACTAAAGTTAGTGTGCTTGCTCCCAATTATCACCAACCCCAATACCCACTTCCAGCGGCACATTTAACTGAGCGGCTTTCACCATAAAATCTTCAATGGTTTTTCTTGCCATATCCAGCTGTTCTTTCGGCACTTCAAATACCAGTTCATCATGTACTTGCATGATCATTTTGATGCCATTATCAACATCAGCTAACCAGCTATGGATATCAATCATGGCGCGTTTGATGATGTCAGCGGCACTGCCTTGCATAGGCGCATTAATCGCTGTGCGTTCGGCATATTGGCGGCGCATACCATTACTGGAATTAATTTCTGGTAGGTACAGACGTCGTCCAAAGATGGTTTCAACATACCCCTGATCTTTGGCCTGCTGGCGAGTGCTGTCCATATACTGACGAACGCCTGGGTAACGTTCAAAATAGACATTCATATAGTCCGCAGCCTGATGGCGTTCGATACCGAGTTGTCGAGACAAGCCATGTGCAGACATGCCATAAATCAGACCAAAATTAATGGCTTTGGCGCTACGGCGTTGATCGCTGGTGACGTCTTCTAATGCCACACCAAAGATCTCTGAGGCGGTATGACGGTGAATATCTTCGCCATTAGCAAAGGCATTCAGTAAGCTTTTATCACCAGATAAATGCGCCATAATGCGTAGTTCGATTTGTGAGTAATCGGCTGCTAATAAGACGTAACCATCCGATGCAACAAAGGCTTCACGAATGCGGCGACCATTCTCACTGCGGATAGGAATATTCTGTAGATTAGGATCAGAGGAGGATAATCGTCCAGTAGCGGTGACGGCCTGATGATACGAAGTGTGTACTCGCCCACTGGTTTTATTGACCTGAAGAGGCAACTTATCGGTATAAGTGGATTTCAGTTTGCTCAGTCCACGATATTGCATAATGATTTGTGGCAGTTCATACCCTTCGTCCGCTAATTCTTGTAAGACCTCCTCTGCCGTTGATGGCTGACCTTTAGGCGTTTTCTTTTTCACCGGTAATTGCTGTTTCTCGTAAAGAATTTCTTGCAATTGTTTTGGTGAACCCAGGTTGAATTTTTGACCGGCAACGGCATAAGCCTGCTCTTCGAGATCCGCAATTTGTCTAGCCATATTGTCGCTTTGCTGCTGCAGCATCCAGATATCGATATTGACGCCATTACGTTCCAATGTGTTTAGTACCGGCAATAGCGGCATTTCCAATTCTCGATACACTTTGGCCAGAGACGGAATGTTTTCAATTTTAGGCCATAAAGTCTGGTGTAGTTGCAAAGTGATATCAGCATCTTCTGCGGCATAAGGCGAGGCTTGTTCTATACCTATCTCATTGAATGTCAGTTGTTTTTTACCTTTTCCGGCAATATCTTCAAAATGAATCGTATCTCGGCCCAGATATTTTTGAGCTAATGAGTCCATATCATGCCGGGTTGCCGTGCTATCAAGCACATAGGATTCGAGCATGGTGTCATGAGCTATCCCTTGCAGATTGATGTCATGATTGAGTAATACATGGCGATCGTATTTCAGGTTTTGGCCGACTTTGAGGTGTTTAGGACTTTCAAGTAAGGGTTTGAGATCCTGCATAACACTATCAAAGTCCAATTGCTCCGGTGCACCTGGATAGTCATGTTTGAGCGGTAAGTAAGCCGCTTCCCCTGCTTTTACTGCAAACGAAACACCGACGATTCTGGCTTCAAGATAGTCGAGGCTGGTGGTTTCGGTATCAAAGGCAAACAGCTCCGCTTTTTGGAGTTTTTCTAACCAGACCTGCCATTGTTGTTGATCTAGGATTGTGTCGTAATTTTGTTCTGTCGTAGTGTTATCAGCCTCTGTAGCTGAGCCACTATCAGTTGTTGATGAGCTATCTGATGATTGTAACTCACTTATCCAGCCACGAAATTCCATTTGTTTGAATAACGCTAGTAGTGCTTCAGTATCCTGCGGTTGGTTTTTAATCTCTTCAAGGTGTATATCCAGCTCAACATCGCATTTGATGGTCGCTAACTGGTAACTCAGATCAGCCATTTCTTTGTTTTCAGCCAGTTTCTCCGGCATCTTTTTCGCACCACGAAAATCAAGCTCACGCACCGCTTCCAGGTTGGCGTAGATATCTTTCAGGCTGCCAAGATTTTGTAGCAGGCTTAGAGCCGTCTTTTCACCCACACCGGGCACGCCGGGAATGTTGTCCACCTTATCGCCCATTAATGCCAGAAAGTCGATAATCAGTTCTGGTGGCAGACCAAACTTTTCTTTTACGCCCTCTATATCCAACACAGTTTCCGTCATCGTGTTGACCAGTGTGACATGCTGGTTGACCAGCTGGGCCATATCTTTATCGCCAGTACTGATGACTACATCCAGACCTTTTTCTGTCGCCTGACGCGCAAAGGTTCCTATCACATCGTCTGCTTCAACGCCGTCAATCACCAGTAGCGGCAGGCCCATGGCTTTAATAATGTCATGCACTGGCTGCACTTGTGAACGTAAGTCATCCGGCATGGGGGGGCGCTGCGCTTTGTATTCAGCGAATAACTCATCACGGAAGGTTTTCCCTTTCGCATCAAAAATGACAGCAATCGGACTATTAGGGTAATCAGCCAATAAGCGGCGTAACATCGCGGTCACCCCTCTGACGGCGCCGGTCGGCTCACCAGCGGAGTTACGAAGATCCGCTTTGAACATGGCATGAAATGCGCGATAGAGATAAGAAGAACCGTCGACCAGAACGAAAGGGGCAGATTGACTCATAAGTTATAACGACCAATTGGATAATAGGGAACAGACTGCTTTTCTCCAAGCAGCGGAAATGCTATCTTTAGTGCCAAATAACACGGAGCATCCACATGTTTAACAAATTCGCTATTGTATGCGCAGTTACCCTGGTAATGACAACCCAAGTTTGGGCAGATGAAAAATCAGTGATGGAAAAACCACCAGTGATTCCTGAGCCATTACAAAGCGGTGAAAGCATGGAGCCCGATATCAATATTATCCAGGAAGATGACCGTACTGTTGAAGAGTATCGAATGAATGGTCAGCTTTATATGATTAAAGTCACGCCGTCTATTGGCAAACCTTATTACTTGATGGACTCTGATGGGGATGGTTCACTTGAGACAAAAAGCTTTGAGCTGGACTCTGGTGCCGTTCCAAACTGGATTCTGTTGGAGTGGTAAGTCCTTTATCTATCTGAGTTCTTTTAATGTCAGTTTATACTGAAGTCGAGCGCGACGATTTAGTCGCGTTTTTGAATGATTATTCTGTCGGGGAATTGGTGTCATATCAGGGCATCAGTGACGGCATCGAGAATACCAATTATTTTGTCACTACAAGCAAAGGTGAGTATGTACTCACTTTATTTGAGCAGCACACTTTTGGTGAGTTAGCTTATTTTCTTGATGTGATGACGTTTTTTTATATGAATGATATTCCATCTGCGCATCCTGAAGCGGATAGCCAGGGGCAATATCTAAAGAAGCTCTGTGGCAAACCTGCGGCGCTGGTTGTGCGATTACCAGGCAGGGGCGTCAATACGACTGCTACAGTTGAGCAATGCGCACAAATTGGAGATGTACTGGCTGAGATGCACCTTGTGGGGCAGTCATTTCAATCAAGACGACCTTCTGAGCGTGGTCCTGACTGGCGCCAGCAAACAGCACAGCAACTATTGTCTAAGCTGGATGATGACAGAGCGAGCATATTAAAAAATGAACTTGCTTATCAGCAAGGTTATGCGACGTTGGGATTACCTGAAGGGGTCACTCACTCAGACTTATTCCGTGATAATGCGTTGTTCGAAGGTAACAAACTCAGCGGCATTATCGACTTCTACTTTGCGAGTGATGAATACTTACTTTATGACTTGGCTGTCGCCGTGAATGATTGGTGTGTCGGAGAAGATGGTTTACCCGAAACTGATCGTTACCATTCTCTTATGACGCACTATCTACAAAAAAGAGCATTAACAGAATCCGAGCAAGCCAATTGGAACATGGTTTGTCGGGCGGCGGCACTGCGTTTCTGGCTGTCTCGATTACAGGATCAACTCTTTCCGCGTGAAGGTGAGCTGACTCAAATTAAAAACCCGGATGCATTTTTAACTATTCTCAAGTATCACCGTGAGCATCCATTAACGCTGGATTTTAACTAAACAGCTGATGCGCGTTCTGATAATTAAACTGACTTCGATGGGCGACCTGATGCATGCTCTGCCAGCGCTCACTGATGCTGCTAAGGTCTTTCCTGATATTGAATTTGACTGGGTGGTGGATAGTGCCTTTGCGGCGGTACCTCAATGGCATCCACGTGTGAAGCGTGTGATTACTACATCACACCGACGCTGGCGGCAGAACTGGTTTGGTCATTTATTTAATGGTGAGATAGGTCATTTTTATAAAGCTTTAAATCTCGATGACTATGACGTTGTCATTGATATGCAAAATAATCTGAAAAGTGCCCTGGTCAGTCTGTTAAGAAAAGGACCCGTTTCCGGCCTGGACAAATACAGTTGTCGTGAAAAGCCGGCTTATCTTGCTTATCGCCATAAACTTAATGTGAATCCAAACCAGCATGCGGTTGAGCGTATGCGTCAGATTATGGCAAAAGCGCTTGATTATCCTTTGCCTGACTCCGAAGCAGAGTATGGCGTGGATTTGGCACACTGTCAGTTGCCACAATTGGCATTTGAACTACCAAAAAATTATGTAATGCTGGTTCACAACGCAAGTTGGCTAACGAAATTATGGCCAGTACAACATTGGCAAGCGTTGACCTTAAAAGCGATTGAAGCAGGATATTCTGTGGTAATCCCCTCAGGGAATGATGAAGAGTATCAGCGAGCCTTGCAGATCGCCGCTGTTAGCGACCATGCCTATACATTGCCGAGGTTGCCACTCGATAATGTCGTGGCCATTATGCAAGGTGCCAAAGCCGCTTTGTGTAGTGATACGGGCCTTGCGCATATGGCCGCAATGATGGATAAACCCGCCATTACTCTATATGGCTCAACGGATACGCATCTGATTGGCACAGCGGGCCAGAATCAGCAGCATTTGATTACAGGAATGTCGTGTTCACCTTGTTATAAACGACGTTGTCCTCTGCCAGAAGCAAAATCCGGTATGCCCGTATGTATGGCTGAGATGCAGCCAGACCAAGTCTGGAATAGACTCGCCGCCGTTTTACAAGCACAATAACGCCTCTGACTTCTTTTCTGGCGTGATAAAACCGCATTATGAAATTTGATTTTCCTGAATTCCATCAAGCCCGTATTGCTGTTATTGGTGACTTGATGCTTGATCGTTTTTACTATGGCAAAGCCAGCCGAATTTCACCTGAAGCCCCTGTGCCAGTGGTGAATGTGGAACGCCTGGAAGATGTACCTGGTGGTGCTGCCAACGTGGCGATGAATATTGCTTCGTTGGGTGCACAATGTAATATCACCGGCATCACAGGGGCTGATGAAGCCGCCAATGTCCTCAAACAAAAACTGCATGCGGTGGGGGTGAATTGTTTATTTCATCAAGCCGCCCATAACTGCACCATTATCAAGTCACGTGTCATCAGCAGTCATCAACAGTTAATCCGTCTGGATTTTGAACAGCGTTTCACAGAGCAAGTGGCTCAGGATATGGAGCATTTAGCTGAGCACGTTACCGATAATGCGAAAGTGATTGTGCTGTCAGACTATAACAAGGGTACCTTAGCCCATCCGCAGTATTGGATTGAAAAAGCCAGAGATAAACAAAGCCTGATTTTGGTGGATCCGAAAGGAGACGATTTCACTAAATATCGTGGTGCCGATCTGATTACCCCGAATATGAGTGAGTTTGAGGCGGTCGTTGGCGCCGTGGAATCAGAACAGGATCTTATCAGCAAAGCGCAAACGCTGATTAAATCTCTGAATATTAAAGCGATTCTTATTACTCGTAGTGAACATGGTATGACGCTAGTGCAGGCGGATAAACCTGAATTTCATTTGCCTGCTATCGCTAAAGAGGTGGCTGATGTGACAGGCGCTGGTGATACCGTTATTTCAACATTAGCGACAGCATTAGCTGCCGGCGTCAGCCTGGAACAAGCGGTCACTTTAGCCAATGTAGCTGCCAGTATTGTGGTGACTAAACTAGGCACCTCAACGGTCAGTGAACCTGAACTGCGTCAGGAATATGAACGTCATCAGGGCATCAACAACACCGATCATTGCATTGGCGGTGCTGTTACCGTTGAGCAGTTAAAAATGGCGGTAGACCAAGCCAAAAACCGTGGTGAGAAAGTCGTGTTTACCAACGGCTGTTTTGATATTTTGCATGCCGGGCATGTGACTTACCTTCAACAAGCCAGAGCCTTGGGTGATCGTCTGATTGTTGCTATCAATACTGATGAATCAGTCACCAAATTAAAAGGTGAAGGTCGTCCAATTAATACCGCAGACAGACGTCTGACTGTTTTGGCTGGATTAGCTGATGTGGACTGGGTGACCTGTTTCCCTGGTGATACGCCAGAGGAGTTATTACGACTGATCCAGCCCGATATCCTGGTCAAAGGCGGTGACTATGATAAAAAAGGCGTGGTCGGCTGGGAAATCGTTGAAGCTTATGGCGGTGAAGTGAAAGTGATGGGGCTGGTGGAAAACTGCTCTACGACAGCAATTGTGAATAAAATTAATCAGCGCGACTAGCTTTTAATACGAATTTATTCAGCTAAAGCTTTAACCGCCTTACTGATATTGTCATATAGGTGAGCTGGGTTAATCGTGCCGATAATCACACTACTTACGGCTGGTTCATTAAAGATAAAGTCGAAATTGTCCTGAACCGTGTCTGTACCGGCTTGTTTCGCCAGGTGGCCACTACCAAGCGCTTTTTTAATGAAAATGCCTTTATTGAGTTTGGCTGCCTGCTCAATGACGGCCTGTTCTTCCTCGTATTGCAGATTATGCATCACCATGGCGATATCAGACTGTTCCAACGTCAACATCCCGCCTGTAACGGTTTTGGTGGACATACCACTGGCACGAATCCAACCTCGCTGTTTTAAGTCAGCTAAGACTTCCAGAGCACCATGATGACGGATGATATGTTCATCATTTCCATCAGAGTGAATCAACACAATATCTAACGCATCTTGTTGTAAAGTTTTTAAGCTGTTTTCGATACTTTTAATCAGTGATTCAGGTGTAAAGTCATAGTGTGATTCACCGCTTACGGCATCAAAATACTCACCCGCTTTGGTGGCAATAATCCATTCGCGCCGGACTTTTTTTAATAATTCTCCAAGGCGTTGCTCACTGCGACCATAAGCTGGTGCGGTATCAATCAGATTAATACCCGATTCCCAGGCTTGCTCAAGCAAGGCAATCACTTGTTCATCATCTGGAATTTGAAAGCCATCAGGGTATTTCACCGCTTTGTCGCGACCGATTTTTACGGTGCCAAGACCGAGTGGTGAAACTTGTATACCTGTCTCCGCAATTGGATTTTTTTGTTCTAAATAGGCCATCAAAAAACTCTGTCCCATAACGGTTTAGCGATCTCTGGGTGAGGAAAATCAGGATTGTCGTAACTGCGTTTTTCTATAGCATCGACATTAATGGCTTTCAGAACCTGATCGGCTAAATCCGGTGCCAGAGCTAATTTGGTGGGCCAGCAAATATGAAGATTCTGTTGTGAATCAATAAAAGCATGATCAGGTCGGGTAAGATTGGATTGCTTGGGCTCTGCGCGGTTCACCGCATGCGTGGCCCAATCAAGAGCTGGCAATTCAAACCATGGCAAAATATTGTTGAGCAATTGCTTGGCTTCGGTGATCAAGTTTTCTTGCGATTTAGCAACGCCTTCTTCAGCGATATTGCCGCCGATATACCAGACCGTGTCACCTTGCTGTGTTTTATGGCTGGAAATTGTCGCAATAGGTTTGGAACCACTACCCAGGCTATGGGCATAGATGGTCGGCAGAGGTTGATTGGGGTTTTGGCTCTTGCATAAGACCATTTGTAGCGGTCTACGCTGCATGCTGGGTTGTTTAATCGACAGCGATTGCAATAAGACTTCATTGCCTTCTCCTGCTGTCAGCACAAATTGTTGGGCATGGATAGTGATATCGCCAACCTGAACTGACTCCAGCTGTTGTCCTGAACGTTGCCATTGGTATTGGCTATTGCTAGGCACTGATAACATACGCGAACGCCATTTTGCCGTGATTTTTTTCAGCAGGCTTGGAATATCTAATACAGGCTCATCAAGTTGATAGAGTGTGCCTTTAAAGCCTGCATCCTGAAATAATGCTGGCGCATCCCGTTTATCAACACGCTGCATGCGGCTGCTTAAGGCTTTGCTGGCAAAAAACGACACCATCTTTGAAGACAGTTTGTCTTTAGACCAGAGTAGTTGGTGATCAGCCAATTTTTTGACATCACGAAGATCGATATCACCTTCACCATTTAGGGCGTTTTTCCAGCGAGCAGGCATGGTACTGATGACTTGCGCTGCTTTGGATAACACACCGTTCAGGGCATATTTACTGCCACCATGAATAATGCCTTGAGAGCTAAGCGTTTGTCCCTGGCCGATTTGCCCATTCTCTATGAGCAAAGCATGGATACCCATATCGTTAAGGCGATGATGTAGCCATAAGCCAGCAATGCCTGCGCCGATAATGACGATATCGGTGTGAAGAGTAGTTTGAGTCATGAATAAATTTAGTCTGTCTCGTCGAGGGTTTCACACAACCAGTGACCAATCAGAATATGTCCTTCTTGTACCCGAGCGGTTTCTTTGACGGGAACGGCCACACACTCATCAGCAATGTCAGCTAGCTGACCACCACCTTCACCGGTGAAAGCGCAGGTCCAGATACCCATCTCCTTAGCCGTCTTGATTCCGTTAATAACATTGCCACTATTACCTGATGTGGATAATCCAATGGCGATATCGCCTGGGCGTCCCAAAGCGAGAATCTGGCGATCAAAGACCGTATCAAACTGATAATCATTGCTGTGAGCCGTCAGAATTGAGGTGTCTGTAGTTAAAGCGATGGCACCATAGGGTCGACGGTCTTTGTGATAACGCACCACAAATTCTGCTGCTAAATGTTGCGCATCAGAGGCGCTGCCACCGTTGCCAAAGAACAGAATTTTATTGCCTTGTTTTACACAATCTGAAATTCGGGCAGCAAGTGCTGTGACTTGTGGTTCAAGTGCAAACAGACTTTCGATCATCGCCTGATGACGTACGATAGTGGCTTTAAATGACACGGCTTCCCCTTAAACTGGTGTAGTGATGATAACATCTCACTTTTCGACATCGACAGTTTAACAAAATTCAGACTGACTGGCGGTTTTGAGGCAAGACTGAGTTTGACTGAATCACATCATAAAACTGAATGAAAACACATACACTGTATTTACGTGAAGACTTAGCCCAGGCTTGGCGGAATAAAGCTATCTTTCCTTGGTTGCAGACCATGCCGGGTGAAATCTTTCGTGACAAAGAAGGGCGGCGGACATTACGTTTCGAGGTCGAACAACACAGCTACTTTCTAAAATATCATCAAGGTGTAGGTTGGGAAGAAATTTTCAAAAATCTGTTGTCTCTACGCTTACCGATTATCAGTGCCAGAAATGAATGGCAGGCGGTGCAGTTTTTACAGTCTCATCATCTGGATACCATGACCTTAGCCGGCTATGGCGAAAAAGGATGGAATCCAGCCAAACGCCATTCTTTTGTGATTACTGATGATTTGACCGATACCATGAGTCTGGAATATCTGGGGCAGCAGTGGCGACAGACACCACCGTCATTCAAAAGCAAATACGATTTAATCCAGAAACTAGCCCATATCGCTGGGACCATGCATAAAAATGGTATGAATCATCGAGATTTTTATCTTTGTCATTTTTTGCTGGATAAGTCGTTTGCTGAGACCAATGTTTATCAGCCCTCAATGCCGATATATTTAATTGACCTTCACCGTGCTCAAATTCGGAAAAAAGTGCCATTACGCTGGCAAATAAAGGACTTGGGTAGTTTATATTTTTCTGCCTATGCTGTGCCGCTGACCCAGCGAGATTTGTTCCGCTTTATCAAGACCTATACCCAACTACCTTTGCGCCAGGCACTGTCCCAATATGCTGATCTGTGGCAGCAGGTTAAACAACGGGCAGATAAATTATATGCTGAATAATATGTCAGATATTAATGCCATTATCAGCACTGATAGCCGACCGCAATTGCCGTTTGAGCTGCAATTAGAACAAAACAGCTATCAGTGTGTGCAAATTCTGCGTGACTTGCCAGAGCGCCGCTTGGCCATGAAAGCCATAGATGGCCACGGCAAAAATGTCGTGATTAAATTATTTGCCAATCAGGGAAAAGCTCAAAAAGACTTTGAGCGTGAGTTAAAAGGTGTTGATGCGGTCAAGCCTGTGACAGTAAAAACACCCAAATTATTGCTCTCGGTCTCAGAGCCACATGGTTCAGCATTGGTGTATGACTTTATTGAAAACAGCCAGTCGTTCCATCTTGAATCGGCGGTTCCTCAGCGCTTGGCATTGCTATCAGAGTTAATGCTTACTCTACACTTGGGCGGCATTTATCAAGATGATATCCATCTCGATAATTTATTACTCAGCGGTGATGAGATTGTGCTTATCGATCTGGGCTCTGTGAAACAGTCAGGTGACGGCAAAGCACTTGATAAAGATACTAGCCTGACAAACTTGGCCAGACTATTTGCCCAGTTTTCATTGCAACAGCGTAGTCATTTGATGCCTTTGCTTAAAGTTTATTATGAAGGACGTGGTTGGCATTATTCGGCCGATGAGCAGCAACAGTTTAGTCAGCTGTTAGACAAAGCATGGCAGCAACGCAAAACACAATTTCTTAAGAAATGTTTTCGTCCATGTACGATGACGTATTATCAAAAGAATATTCATTGGCAGGTCGCAGCAAAACGAGATTTCTGGCAACAGAGTCAACTTCAGTCCGTCCGTGATATTGAGGCATTATTTGCTGGCGCTCAGGTATTAAAAGCCGGTAATACGGCGACAGTTGTACGCACAAAGCTGGCTGGCCGTGAGGTCGTTATCAAACGTTATAATATTAAGAATCTGGGTCATGCCATAAGCCGCTGCTGGCGACCAAGCCGGGCCGCGGCATCATGGTGCAATGCTAATTTACTGGTTTTTTCTGGTATTCCGACAACCGAGCCTCTCGCCTTTATTGAAAAGCGCATGGGTCCATTGAGACAAACAGCTTATTTTATTAGCGAATACCATGAGGCCGAGGAGTTGTTAGATGTTTACCAGCAACGCATGCCAACGGAATCAGAAGTGAGTCAGATTCAAACTATCTTTTCAGATCTGAACACAATGCAAGTTGGCCATGGTGATATGAAAGCGCAGAACTTGTTATTAGATAAGCAAGGTAAAATCAGGCTTATTGATTTAGATGCTATGCGAGAATATGGCAATAAAAAACAAGCGATCATGGCTCACTTGCAAGATAAAAAACGCTTTCTGAAAAACTGGAAGAATCCTGAGTTGGAGGCCTTTTTCAGAGTCATGCTGCAGGGACAAAATACACGTTTATGAAATACGCGGTCTGTTTATATAAGTTTTTCCCTTTTGGCGGACTTGCTCGTGATTTTATGAATATCATGCAATGCTGCCTGCAAGCTGATGATACGGTCGACGTATATGTGATGGAATGGCAAGGGGACGTCCCTGAGCAGTTTAATGTGCACATTATTGAAACCAAGGGCTGGAGCAACCACGCCAAGTTACAATCCTATATTGATCAGCTTTTGCCACAATTACATCAGCAGAATTACGATCTGGTCATTGGCTTTAATAAAATGCCGGGGCTGGATGTTTATTACGCGGCAGACCCTTGTTATATCGATCGTATTCAGTCACATCCTCTGTATGCGCTTTTACAGTTTTCCGGACGTGTAAAATTTTATAAAGCTTGTGAAGAAGCCGTTTTTGGCAAGCAGTCAAATACTGTGTCGATGATGATTTCTGATGTGCAGCAAGCCCTGTTCGAACAACATTATCAGACACCTCAAAATCGTTTAATCAGCTTACCGCCAGGTATTGACCGTGACAGGCAGCGTCCTGCCAATGCTGAACACATTCGTCAGCAAGTCCGTGCTGAATTTAATATTGCCCAAGATGAATGGTTAGTACTGATGGTGGGGACTGGCTTTAAAACCAAAGGCGTTGATCGCGCCATTGCTGCATTAGCCAGATTACCCAAACAGCTCAAAGATAAAACGAAGTTAATGGTGATAGGTGACGGTGATAACCGTTATCTACAACGCCAAGCACAGCAAGCCTCTATTGCTCAGCAAGTGACATTTCTTGGGGGACGTTCCGATATTCCCCGGTTTTTGCTGGCGGCCGATCTGTTAATTCACCCAGCAAGAAAAGAAAATACAGGTACGGTGATTCTAGAAGCTATGGTGGCAGGGTTACCAAGCTTGGTATCTGATGTCTGTGGTTACACCAAACATGTGACTAAGGCAGATGCGGGACGGGTTATTAGCGATGCCGAGAATGCAGAAAAAACGGCTTTAGATCTAGCGGAAATGTTGGATAAAGACGAGTTACAGTATTGGTCGAAGCAAGCGCTTCATTATGCTGCAACAGAAGATTTGTATAGTATGCCGCAGCAGGCTGCCACAGTGATTAAATCACTGGCAAAACAAAAAAGGGAAACATAATGACGAAAACGGTATTGGTTACTGGTGGCGCGGGGTATATTGGTTCACATATTTGTGTGGTGTTATTAGAAGCCGGTTTTGAGGTCGTGGTGGTGGATAACCTCAGTAATAGTTCAGCCATTGCCCTAGATCGTGTCAGTCAGATTACCGGTAAAAAACTGGCCTTTTATAAAGCTGATTGTCGAGATAAAACTGCATTGCAAGGTATTTTTAATACGCATCCTATTGACGCTGTTATTCATTTGGCTGGCCTGAAAGCGGTGGGTGAGTCATGCGCATTTCCTTTGATGTATTACCAGAATAATCTTGATGCTACCTTCGTCTTGCTTGAAGTAATGCAGCAGTTTTCTGTTAAAAATTTTGTATTCAGCTCATCAGCTACTGTGTATGGTGACCCGGCTTCCATGCCTGTTAATGAAACATTTCCAACATCAGCGACCAATCCTTATGGGCGAACCAAGCTGATGATAGAAGAAATTCTGGCGGATATGGTCAAGGCGACGCCAGATCAACTTAGTGCGGTGTTATTACGTTACTTTAATCCGGCTGGTGCACACGAGTCTGGTCTTATTGGTGAAGATCCTAGCGCTATACCGAATAATTTGATGCCTTATGTCACGCAAACAGCCATTGGTAAACGAGAGTGTCTGTCTGTGTTTGGCGGTGACTATGACACAGTAGATGGTACAGGGGTGCGTGATTACATTCATGTGATGGATTTAGCTAGAGGACATCTTGAAGCACTTAACTGGCTGGAATCAGAAGCAACCGCGCCATGTTGTAAAGCCGTCAATCTTGGCACAGGACAAGGTTACAGCGTACTTGAAGTCATCGCCGCTTTTGAGCAAGCCTCCAATAAAGAGGTGAAATATCAAATTGTTGAACGCCGAGCGGGTGATGTGGCCATCAATTATGCTGATCCTGCGTTAGCAAAATCATTACTTGGCTGGACTGCTGAGAAATCACTTGAAGATATGGTCACCGATGCGTGGCGTTGGCAGAGTCAAAATCCTAACGGGTATGGTAATGCTTGAGTTATCCAACACGACTCTAGTCGGTAAAGGCTTGCACAGAGAAGTACATGTGCATCCTGATGATTCATCAAAATGCGTCAAAGTGGTCGTTTTACGTGGTGAGAAAGAAACACGTCGTGAACAGGCCTATTATCGATTTTTACAACAGCGAAATATCGACTGGCTAAGTTTGCCAAAGTTCTATGGTAATGAAGACACCAATATGGGATCTGGTGCGGTGTTTGATTTGATTCGTGACGAGGATGGTCAGGTTTCAAAAACATTAGAGTTTTATCTGGATAATCTGGCATCGACTTCTGCATTAGTCGAACCCATCAGTCAGGCTCTGAGCAGATTGAAACAGGATTTGTTAGAACAGAACATTATTACCATGACACTCAAACCGAAGAATATGGTTTTGCAGCAGCGAAATGATGGCATGAGATGTTTGATTATCGATAATATCGGCAACTCCGATATCATTCCGATTAGCAGTTATGTTCGGTTTTTCGGCAAAAGAAAGATTGAACGGAAATGGGAAAAGTTTCAACGCCTGTTATCAAAGCAATTTATTAACCAACCCAGCATACAGAAAATTATAAAAGCAATATAAGGACATTGGTTGGTGACGGACAAGAAAATTTTAATTCTGGATGGAATTGGTGGTGCCACTCTCGGTCGAGATATTCATGCTTGTATAGACAACTCAGAATATTATGATTTAGCTAAGTTGGAGAATATCAGCTTATATAAGCCTCGCTCAGCTTTCACAAAAGTACAACGAAAACTATCTGAGAAAAATAGTTTTTATTACTTACCCAAGAAACGTTTTGAGTCGTTGTTATCATTAATTGAGGAAATTAAACCTGACAGTATTTTTGTTATAGGTTTTTTATATCGCTTTATTAAACCCAACCACCTCGCAGATTTAGCTAAAACTAAAGGTATAAAACTCTATTTATACGATACTGATAGTTGCAATCTATATTCAAAGCGTAGAGAGTTTATCTATTTTATTGAGAATGAAGTCCGTGTTTATGATCGCGTATTTTCATTTTCAAAAGTAGTGACAGAGTTTTTCAATCGAAAAAATATTAATACGATATTTTCACCTTTTGGGGCTAATCTGGTTGAAGCTGAGCCAGCTAAGTATCAGCATGACGTTTTATTTGTAGGTAGCGCTGATCTGAGACGTTGTTTTATGCTGGAACATATTGCTGATTATGTTTCTATCAAGGGAAATCGATGGAAAAGAAATCAATCAATAATGTCACCTGCTTTACAACAGAAAGTTGATGACAAACCGTTATGGGGACAAGAACTTTATCAGCATCTTGTCAGTTCTAAGATTGTATTGAATATCACTCGAGGGCCATTCTATGCAGCTGAAACTGGTGTTAATTTAAGAATCTTTGAGGCAATGGCGGCAGGGTGTTTTGTCTTAACAGATTATTGTGATGAAGTGGCAGATTTATTCGAGATTGGTTTGGAAATTGAGACGTTTAAGGGCTCAAAAGAGCTGGTAGAAAAAGTGCTTTATTATTTGAGTAATGATGATGCCCGTTTAGCTATAGCTAAACGGGGACAGCAGAAAATAAGCCAACACTACACCTGGAAAAAACGTGTTGAGTATATGCTGAGCTATATGGATTAAATCAATCTACTTTGTGATGAGTATATCTTCCATCACTAAATACTGTAGATCAGAACCGAAAAACATATTTAATGCATCAGTTGGGCTACATACCATTGGCTCTCCGCGGCGATTCAGCGAGGTATTTAAAACCACACCATTGCCCGTGAGTTTCTCCATTTCCTGCAGCAGTGAGTAGTAACGAGGATTGGTTGCTTGAGTGACAATTTGAGCCCGAGCCGTACCATCTTCATGCACGACTTCAGGAATACGCGACTTCCAACTTTCAGCCACATCAAATGTAAATGTCATATACGGGCTAGGATGATCTGTCTGTAATATTTCTGGTGCAACTGTATCCAGCATACTAGGACAGAAGGGGCGCCAACGTTCACGATATTTAATCTGGGCATTAATTCTGTCAGCTACGCCTGAATGACTCGGTGAACCCAGAATACTTCGATTACCTAAAGCGCGAGGTCCAAACTCCATATGCCCCTGGAACCAGGAAACTGGATTACCATCAGCTAGAATTTTAGCTGTTTCGGCGGTGACATTGTTCATTCGCTCCCATTTAACTGGCTGTTCGTATTGCTCACAGGCCTCAATACATTGTTCAGTGGTATAGGCTGGGCCTAAGTAGACATGCTCCATTTTTTCTACGGGTACACCGGATAATTGTGAAGCATAACTGGCCGCACCAATGGCAGTACCCGCATCGCTTGCCGCTGGTTGTACAAACAGTTCTTTGACACCGGACATGGCAATAATACGCTGGTTGAGTTTCACATTGAGAGCCACACCACCAGCATAAGCGATTTTGCCAGTGTCTTTAATAATGTCACCCAGATAAAAATCAATCAGTTTTAAAGCTGTTTTCTCTAACAGGTCTTGGATGCTTGCGGCGTAATCGATGTAAGGCTCATCTTTTTCATCGCCTTCTCGCATAGGGCCGAGCCATTCGATTAACTCAGGACTGAAAAAGTAGCCTTTGCCATTCTTCTTGTAACGGCGAGTGCCTACGACATTGACCAGTTTGGTATTGACCTTGAAGTCACCGTTTTTGTAGTCAATTAAACGTGAGAAGTCGAAACGCTTCGGATCACCATAAGGGGCCATACCCATTACTTTGAATTCGCCATCCAGCATTTCAAAGCCAAGATATTCTGTTAATGCACCATAGACACCACCAAGTGAATCCGGATCATAGAATTCTTTGATCTTATGAATCTTGCCATTTTCGCCATAACCAAAAAAAGTAGTGGCATATTCGCCTTTACCATCAATACCGATAATGGCTGTTTTTTCTTTAAAACCACTCAAATGGAAGGCACTACTGGCATGCGCTAGATGATGTTCAACTGGGACAAATTTAACGCGTTTCGCTCCGATACCTAGATCATCTAATAACTTCATTACATTTCGGTGATTCCGCCAATATCGACGGTTACCGCTGAATAAAGCGGTAAGTGCGCGGTCAGGGGCATACCAATGGCGCTTTGCATAGTGCCAGCGTGCGGGTGATTTCAGGCCAATCTCAGCGTAAGGGAAAGCCACAATATCAATCTGATCGGGACGAATACCAGCCTGTTCTAAACAGAATTTAGTGGCCTCATAAGGCATTTTCCCTTTGGCGTGCTTGTCACGCAGAAAACGCTCCTCTTCAGCAGCAGCTACAAGCTTTCCATCAATATATAAAGCAGCAGAGGCGTCGTGATTTACCGCGCCAGACAAACCTAAAACGATCATGATGTGATATATGTCTTTGAGTTAAACAGTGCGTAAGTATATCGCATGCAGTCGGTCAACACGACTAATGACGTTTTGCTTTTTTGGGCTTAGCAATTTTATGTAAAAGTTGTTTAGTCTTTTTAGACAATGGTTGTTCATTGAAATACTGTTGTAAAAAGAAAACGCGGTCTTTCATTGACCAATCTTCATTAGCATGACGGTCTAGTGTGCCCAGATCTCTCAGCATCGATTGTCTGACCAACAATGTACGTTTCATTTTCTCCAGATCGATGATTTTTATCTTCCAGCCGTTAGATACTGGCTTAGCAAAAATGTGTTTGGGATAAAGTGAATTATGTTGAAAATGTGCTTGGTGCATATTCACCAATACATGAGCTACAGCTTTCAGTAATTGTTTACGTGACACATTTGATAAGGTTGAGGGAGAAATGTTTTCGAGTGATTGATAATCTCGAAGCTCTTTTGTAACCAGTATCGCCCTTGACTGGTCACATGAAAAATAGACAGGTTCAAGTGTAGGAATATGCTTAGCCGTAAGTTTAAGAATATTGTTATATTCTTTTTGAAAGGTATGAATGCCTTTTAAAGGATGACACCATGTTTTTGTGCGATGATTTTCCTGACGTTTGATAAACACATCAATAGCACCATGTGTTGTTTCAAGTACATATTTAACCACACCACTCCAGCCACCGCGTCTGTGGTTTGGGGGCTCGAACCAATCTGTATCCAGTTGCCATATCGTGTCAAAGTCATATTTGTTTTTGTGTTTTATGTCTGCCATTTTTATACGACCTGATTATTGAATATATTTGCTATGTAAAGTAATGCATTATTCTTAAATACTGATTAATTGGCAAAAACAGATCAGTTAAGGTGAGAGAATTTTCTTTATTTGCTCTAATTTCCAAAATGCTCTCCTCCCAGCTTCATCAGAAAAGTAAGTATGTAGTTTCATAAGCGAAGCATCATGACTATATGCTGACTCTCTGTTGTTGGCTGAGTGAACCAGTAACTCTGCTAACTTTTCAGAAGATGCAAAAGGAAATAATAGCCCTGTGTTTTCTACAATTTCCTTTGCTCCTCCACAATCACTACAAATAATAGGCAGGTTCGCAATCATAGCTTCCAATACGACCATACCAAAAGGCTCACTATCAGAGGTCAAGACAAAAATATCGAAGGCTGTAAAGTAACGCTTCGCATCTTTGATGTAGCCAATAAATTTGATGTTGTCTTCTACATTCAGTGACTGAGCAAGATCATGAAGTTTTTGTTGAAGTTTGCCCTTGCCAATAATAATTAACAAAGTATTCTCAGGGAGCGCATGCTTTGCTTTGGCAAATGCCCGAATCAGTGTCTCTTGGTCTTTATCAGGATGTAATCTGCCTACATTACCGATAACATAAGATTCATCAGGAATATCTAGCATTTCTCTGGCTTTAGCTTTACTCAAGAGCTCATTTTTTGAGTGTTCTATATCCACTCTGTTATATAAAGTTTTGATCCCATCTACGGGAAAACGGGGTAAGTGCTGTTTTATATCGGCTGATACAGCCTTGGATACCCCTATGAGTAATAAGCGAGATGAGAAGAATTCTGTAAAAAGCCTTCTTCCTAAACGGTCAAAGTCACCAAAAGCGTGATGAATACTCATTACAGGAAGTTGTGTGGCAATGAGGGCTAAATATGTTGGTTTTGTCCTATGTGCAATACAAAGTTCGTAGTGTTTTTGTTGAGATATTCTCTTCACTCGTTTCAGTAGTGATAACTTAAGTCCTTTGAGTTTATGCTTTGGGCTTTCAAGAAAAATGACCTCGTCAGACAGTGTATTTTCTAACAAGTCAGCTCTGGGGGCTCCCGTTAGGAAGACCGTAGTAACACGGAAATTAGTGCCTTTAAATAATGATGCATATTGTCGCGCGCAATCATCAAAAGGCGGATCGTAGCTATGGCATAACTGCAGAACGTGACGTGGTCTAGTTGTCAATATTTAGCGCCTTATAGATGACGGCCTTATCACCTCGAGCGTTCTCGCTGTAATGAATTGGTATCAAATCCCAGTTTGCATATTGCTTCTTTGTCTCTGTATGAGAGCGCTTCTCGATGACAATAAAATAATCAAACTGCTTATTAGTTTGAAGCGTTCTATCGAGTTTTAACCGCGCCTTAGGCTCATTTTCATGGAAATAAAAATCAATAAAAATATCATTGGTAAGAACCCGGCTGTTTTCCGGCAAATTTTGGCTCGCCCAGATCGCCGTTTCTTTTATATAGCCTTTGGTTACACTTGTAGTGAAGGTATCAATGAGACTCGCAAGAAGTAAGAAGGGGATAAGTATAAGGGCAGATTTATTTTTAGCTTGCCAGTAATCATCTATCAAGCGACACATTGCGGGTAACATGAGTATCATCAGTGCCGTAATTAACATGACAGCATAGCGAGTGCTGATGAAGTAATGTTTAAATAGGAATGCAAGCAGAATAATGAGGTTGATGCCAATGAAGAAAATCAGGAAACGACGAGTATTATCGTTAGATGATCCTTTCTTATGCTGGAATTTAGCAAATGTAAATAAAATAAGATTAAGGGGCGATAAGCCAGTAATGATTTTTGTTAATAACATATAAACTAGGCCTGAAGCCAAAATCATTCCGCTGTATCGCTCAGAATATTCATTTAATAGTTCATTACCGATAATGGTCGTTTTACTATGAAATTCATCAGCAATACGTGAGTAATCTAGAAATTGCGTCACGCTAAGTAGTTTACCGAATGCGTTTATCATGCCTTGTTGCTGAGTAAATATCGAGGCTGCCATTGCTCCACCAAAAAGAAACAATGAGCAAAGTCTTAGAGCAGGTTTGATGCCCTCTTTGATTCCGAACTGGAACAATATGAAAAAGGGCGTTGCCATCATAATGGCAACAGCTTCGATACGGAATAAAAGCGCAAATAAAATGCTTAATTGCCAATAGATACCATTTTGCCAAGTCGGTTTTTCTAAAAAAATAATGATTCGATAGATCGATATCGAGATAAAAGCCCAGTAGCCAATATCTCTAATAATATAACTACGGTAGTCATTAAGTGTAGAAAAACAGAGAATGAGTAAGGAAGCAATAAAGACGTATCTTAGGTTAGATAATAATTTATTAGCAATCAGTACTAGCGCATCAGTAAAAACCACAAAAAGCAGGCTATTGATGATCTGCCCACTCAATTCTAGTTGGAGACCTGTAAATTGATGAATAACGGCAATTAAGATGGAGAAAAATGGCCAATTGTACATGGATGCTGTTGCAGCTAACCCACCTTCTATATAAGCTCTCGCCATGTTCAGGTATAAAACACCATCACTATTAATGAGCTGGTCGGTGGAAAATGCCAAGACGGAAAATAGCAGGCTAAAAAAGGCCGTAAATAGACGAATATTGTGAAGGGATAAGTCTGAAAAAAGCGAGTTTAACGGTTTCATAATGTTGGTTTTATTAGTTTAATTACACTGTCAACAGACAGTTGTTTCATACAGTTATGGTGGCCTAATGGGCAAGTACGCTTAAAGCATGGGCTACATTCGATATCTATCTGTGTGATGTGCGCGTTGCTGGCCAAAGGTGGAGTGAATGCCGGAGAGGTCGGACCATATACAACCACTAATGGCACTTGTAAGGCAGCGGCGATGTGCATTAACCCTGAATCATTAGAAACTACCTGATCAGCTGTTCCTAACAGGTCGATGGCTTCTTCTAACTTTGTCTGACCAGCCAGGCTGATAAGGTTGTTTGATTGCTGACTGGAAAGATGGATGATTTCCTCAGCGGTGCAGACATCGGCTTTGGAACCGAGTATCAACACTTGCCAGCCGGATGTAAGAAAAAAATCAGCTAAAGCGGCGTAATGAGAGGTTGGCCATTGTTTGGCTGGGCCAAATTCTGCGCCCGGACAGAGAATAAGTCTTTTTTGACCGTCCGACTTTCGTTTGGGATTAATCGCTTCATTAGCTGGCTCGGCAAGCATCAATGGTGCTTCATAAGCGGGCGGAGTTCGTGATAATGACGCTGGATGCGCCAGAGCGACAAAACGCTCGACCATCATCGGCAAAGCCTGCTTATCGAGTTTTCGGGCATCATTTAGTAAGCCGTAACGATATTCTCCAAGCCATCCCGTTCTTAGCGGTATTTTTGCAAACCAAGGAATTAATGCTGACTTCCAGGAATTAGGCAGCACAATAGCTTGGTCGTAGCGTTTCTCTCGTAATGACTGACCGAGTTTTTTACGCATATTCCAGCCAAAAATACCATGCGATATGGGCATACTGATGGCCTCATTGACCTCTGGCATACGTTGAAGCAGCGGTCGAGTCCAGTCCATAGCGAGCACATCGATGGTGACGTCTGGATTGTTCTTTTTCAACGCTATAAATAGCGATTGTGCCATCACCATATCGCCAACCCATGATGGACCGACTATCAAAATCTTTTTATCAGGGTTCCTTCCCGTCATATTTAATGAAGCGTGCTGTGCGCGATATAGATGAAGATAACGCCCAAGGCGATCAAGCTGATTTGTTGCAAAGACTCTGATGGCTTGATCTTGTCGTGTAAGCCAGGAATTAAATCTGCTACAGCCACGTAAATAAAGCTGGATGCCGCAACAAGCAGAACATAAGGCAGAATTTGTTGCATATCAGAAAGGGCAAAATAACCCAGTAAAGCACCAGCCAACGTGCCTAAACTCGAGAGAATATTGTAATAAAGCGCTTTTTTGCGGCTAAAGCCGCTGTGCAGCAAAATGACAAAATCACCTAACTCTTGTGGAATTTCATGGGCGGCAATAGCTAATGCCGTCACAATACCCAAATGCACGTCTGTTAAAAATGCGGCAGCAATTAAAATGCCGTCGACAAAGTTATGAATTGTATCGCCAATGAGAATTAGCGGGCCTGCAGACTTATGTTTGTGATCGTGATGGTGACCACCGTGGTGATCGGGTCTGTCGAGTTCAGGGATATGTTCGTGACCATGATGGCTATGACAATGTCGCCATAACACCATTTTTTCCAGCGCGAAGAAACTGAGTAGACCAAGCAGTAAGGTAAAGCCGATAGCATGTGCATCAATGGCGTATTCATGTTCGATGGCGTGAGGGATTAAGCCAAGAAATGACGCGCCTAACATGGCACCAATCGCAAAGCTGACCAAATGTGGCACCGTCAAACTACGGTGTTTTTCGGGCAGTAATAAAAAGGATGAAGCGACAACGACGCTTAAAAGTCCGCCTACCAGACTAAAAACGATGATCCAGATGAGTAATTCCATAATGATCCAACAAGGCTGAATTAAGCCGGTAATGATACCTTATTTATTGCCGATCCAGATAAGCGAAACGATGCGACCGGTCTCGCCATCGCGCCGGTATGAAAAAAAGCGTGAGGTCTCGGTCACCGTACAGGCATCGCCTCCAGACATTTGTGTGATGCCTAGCTGCCTTAATCTCAAACGGGCAAGTTGGTAGATATCAGCCAAATAGTGGC
Source organism: Methylophaga sp. UBA2513 (assembly GCF_002341285.1). Classification (NCBI taxonomy): domain Bacteria; kingdom Pseudomonadati; phylum Pseudomonadota; class Gammaproteobacteria; order Thiotrichales; family Piscirickettsiaceae; genus Methylophaga; species Methylophaga sp. UBA2513. Next base: position 48,840 of record NZ_DDNT01000020.1, read on the forward strand.
TATTATCCGTTTGCTGAAAGGCGACTTGTGCGGTATCTGAGTGATTGATAAATGCCTCAAACACATCTTGACCGACTTCAAATTTTTCGGGACCAATTGCGGGCGCCAGCCAAACATGGAGTTTATCTGTTGAGTCTTGAAAACGTTCTATAGTCGTTTCTATGATGCCATCCGCTAAACCACGCCAGCCAGCATGAATGGCGGCAATTTCAGTACCAGTCTGATTACTGATTAATAGAGGCAAACAATCCGCTGTCATGATGGCGCAGACGTGATCGTTTTGATTACAGTAGATGGCATCTGCTTCGATGCCTTCATACCAGTCCTGACTGTTGATGACCTTAGTACTATGCGTCTGTTGTAACCAAAGCGGGGAAGCCGGCAGCGTCAAGGCTGAGGCAAGTAGTTGACGATTTTTTTCTACATTCTCATGTGTATCGTTAACGTGTTCGGCAAGATTAAGGCTGTCGTATGGGGGCGGGCTGACACCGCCCTTTCTGGTGGTTGTGTATGCCTGAATATGGTCGGGCATTGTCCAGTCTGGCGTGACAAATTCCAGTGATTTTCTAACCATTCACGGCATCCAGCAAATAATTTTGCCAAACTTGAAATAACGCCTCATCAATGGCAGCACAGGAAGAGCGTGGCTCTAATGTGTAACGAAATGAAGGGTTTCCATACAGTGTCGAAGCAAAACCACCGGCTTCTTCCAAGATCAAGTCACCAGCTGCATAGTCCCAGATTTGTTGTTTACCATGAAGATAAATATGGCCCCGTCCGGCTGCTAGCCAGCATAACTCGAGCGCGATAGAACCTAAATTCCGCTGTGAAGCAAAAGGACGATCTCTGACAAGTTTCAACGCTAAATCTTGAGGTAGCCGTTTGAAATCGACAAAGGCAATAGTGTTATCCAAACTGAGATTAGGAGAGGTTAAACGCAGAGGTAAATCATTTAACCAGGCTCCCTGACCACGAAGAGCAGTGAAACTCTCATCTCTCGATGGATCAAGCACCATGGCAAAAGTCACTTTACCTTGCTCGATTAGTGCCAATGAAATGGAGTAAAGAGGCAAGCCAGAAGCAAAATTGCTGGTGCCATCGACCGGATCAAGACACCATATTGGCTTACCAGAATCGAAAAGCTGCTGTTGCTGTTCGGCAGACATTTCTTCACCCAGTAGCGCAATATCAGGATACAGTTCGGCGAGCCTTTTACTTAGAGCGCTTTGTACTGCATCATCTGCTGAGGTGACGATGCTGCCATCTTTTTTGTAATCCCGGCTAACGTTATTGGTCAATGGAAGAAGGGTCGTGAAGGCCACGTCCCTGACAATGTGTTGAATTTGTTGCCGGTCTATATTCATGACTTGAGTATAACAGTGAAAAAAGGAATTTGATTCAATCTATCGATGACAATCTGTAAACTGCTTATCACTTTACTTGCTTTTTGACACCAACAACATGCGCATGCCTCGATTTTATACTGAAACACTGTCATCTTCTGAATCAGAATTTGTCTTACCGGATGACGTGCACCGTCATGCCATTCAAGTGCTGCGGCTCAAACCAGGGGCCAATATTCGTTTGTTCAATGGTGGCGGTATGGAGTATGAAGCAGAGTTGACCCTAGTTGAAAAGCGGCATTCACGCGTGCGCCTGGGCAATGCGATAGAAACACAGAAAGAATCACCATTAGATATCACCTTATTACAAGGCGTTTCACGTGGTGAGAGAATGGACTTTGCTATACAAAAAGCGGTGGAGTTGGGCGTCAAAAAAATTGTGCCTGTGATAACCGAACGTTGCAATGTACAGCTAAATGGTGACCGCGCTGATAAACGATTTCATCATTGGAGAGGTGTCATGATTAGTGCCTGTGAGCAATCAGGTCGGAGTTTTTTGCCTGAATTAAGCCCAGTTCAAACATTAGCCGATGTATTATCTGATTATCAGGATCAGCTGAACTTGGTACTGGATCCTCTAGCAGAAACACGCTTTACTGAGTTGTCAAAACCTCAATCGCTAACCATGTTGATTGGTCCCGAGGGTGGTTTAGCGGATAGCGAAGTGGCGATGGCAAAAGATACCGGTTATCAGGCTGTACAATTTGGACCACGTATTTTACGAACGGAAACAGCCGCAGTGGCAGCTCTGGCTGTCTCTCAAGCATTATGGGGTGATCTAGGGTGAATGACAGCGAAATTATAGTCATCATTCTAGCTGCTATAGCCTGGTTTTGGTGGGACAGTCGCGGTGTGGCTGAACGCGCGACGCTGGCCGCAAAATCGTATTGCGCCAATACCGGCGTGGCTTTTTTAAACGATACGGTGTTCTGGCGTAAGATACGATTTAAACGTAATCGCCAAGGTCGTATACAGTTGCAGCGGTATTACTTTTTTGAATTCGCCAGTGATATGCAGCAGCGTTATCAGGGGGAGGTCATCATGATGGGTAAAAAAGTCGAGTCGATTAAAATGGATGCCTTTCGCGCCGGTTAACATCAACAGAGGATAATCATGACTAAATTGATGGCATTAGTGGTGGATGATTCTCGCGTTGCCAGAATGACCCTAAGCAAATTGCTACGTGACCATAGTTACAGCAGTGTGGAATGGGGTAGCGCTGAAGAAGCAATGCAATGGTTACAGACCACGGATACCTTACCGGATATCATCTTTATGGATGTGATGATGGCGACGATGGATGGCCTGACAGCTACCTCCCAGCTGAAACAACACCCACAATGGGGACATATTCCGGTTGTCATTTGTACAGGTAATGAAACCGAAGCTGATCAGAAAAAAGCGTTTGAGGCAGGTGCCTCAGCTGTTCTGAGCAAACCGCCCGAAGCGGATAAGCTGGAAAGTATATTAGATGAAATTGAGTTCAGCGCTATCCCTCTGCCTGATGCTGCTCATGCTCATGCTCATGCTCATGCTGATTCTGAGTCAGCGCAGCCAGAGATAAATGTCATCCTGGCCTCATTTAAAGATGAGTTACTTCGAGATGTTGAACAACGGTTGCAATCAAGCTCAACGACTCAGTCTGAAGCTTCAGACCCGTTTGGCCGTGATGAGGTTGTGCAGCTGGTAAGAGAGCTCACTGAACAACAGTTTTCCGCTTTAAAACAATCCTTATCAATTCAGCTGAATGAATTGGTGTCGATAACCGCAGAACCGGTTTTAGAGCAAACGCTAAAAGAGATGGACTTAAGTTCAAACATTGATCGCGCTTTGGAGCAAAATGCCGCCAAATGGTTGGATAAACAGCAAAATGTGGTGCGTGAGTCGGTACTTCGCCAGTTAAAACATGATCTAAACCCGCTGGTCGCCAAAAGCCTGGAAAGGTTGGTGAATGAAAAAATATTGCCACTTATTCGTAACCAGGTTACTGCGATGAAAAATGAATTTGATACTACTCATCAGGAGCAATGGGCACAAATTCAGGCGCAACTGATGATGCAGCGTAATATCAGTATTGGTGTGGGTGTGATCGCCTTACTCGCCTTAGTCTTTGTTCTGATTTAATGTTGCCATCAATTCGTGAAGCTCAGGTCTATGGTCGCACTTGCCTAGCTCATTCAAACAGTCCCGATGTCGATGTGCAGTATCTGTTATGTCACGTGTTGACGTGTTCGCCAACACGCCTGTTACTCGATGCCGAGACAGATCTGACAGAGCAGCAATGGCAAGACTTCAAACACCTCATCACGAGACGCCAAACCGGTGAGCCAATAGCGCATATTACGGGCAGCAGGGGGTTTTGGTCACTCGACCTGGCGGTTAATAATTCGACACTTATTCCCCGAGCCGATACCGAATTACTGGTCGCGCTGGCATTGCCAAAGCTGCAGCCGGGTATGCGCATAATCGATTTAGGGACAGGAACGGGGGCCATCGCTCTCTCCATCGCACATGAGCGGCCTGATGTCACTATCATTGCCAGTGACTTTCATCTACAGGCGGTCAAGTTAGCGCAACAAAATGCCCAATCCTATAGGCTTGACCACGTTCATTTCTTTCAAGCTTCCTGGTTGAGTGCATGTCAGCCAGCTCAGTTTGATATGGTGATTTCGAATCCGCCTTATATCGAAGCAGATGACCCACATTTACAGCAGGGTGATGTTCGTTTTGAACCGCTTTCTGCGTTGATATCAGGACCAGACGGGCTTGATGATATACGCCAGATTATCAAGCAGGCTGCGATCTGTCTGAAACCTGGTGGCTGGTTACTCATTGAGCATGGACATGATCAATCCCGGGCAGTGCAGCAATTATTCTCAGAGGCAGGGTTTGTACAGATTTCGGCTCACCAGGACTTTGGTGGTAACGATCGGGTTGTCATAGCACAACTCACGTTATAATGCCGGGCTATTCAGTAGAGTTAACAGACGATGAATGACGAACAGCTACTCCGCTACAGTCGACATATATTACTATCCCAGATGGATATTGAGGGCCAACAGCGTCTGCTTGATAGTCATGTCATGATTATCGGGTTGGGCGGGCTGGGTGCGCCTGTTTCGATGTATCTTGCTGCCTCAGGAGTAGGCCATTTAACGCTGGTCGATGATGACGTGGTTGAATTAGCCAATTTACAACGGCAAATTGTTCATACACATAAGAATATCGGTCGAAAAAAAGTCGACTCCGCATATGAACAGCTCCATGCTCTGAATCCTGATATCGCTATCGACATGATTGATGAGCGCTTGGATAAGCCTGCTATGTTGGCGGCATCGCTTCACGTGGACGTGATCGTGGATTGCACCGACAATTTTGAAACCCGTTTTTTCTTAAATGAGATCAGCAGGGAAAATAAGATACCACTGGTGTCTGGTGCCGCTATCCGCTTTGATGGGCAAGTCACTGTTTATGATCCGCGTCAAGCAGACTCACCTTGTTATCGTTGTCTGTATGAAGATAAAGGCGAACTGCAGGAAACCTGTTCAGAGAGTGGTGTCTTCGCCCCGATGCTGGCCATGATCGGCGGGACTCAGGCTGCGGAGACATTAAAACTATTAGCTGGAATCGGCACCCCATTAACGGGGCGTTTATTACTGCTTGATGGGCTTTCCATGAGTTGGCGTGAGATAAAACTGAAACCTGATCCAAGCTGTCCAGTATGTGCGGACAGTCATCACCGTGAATAAACTGAACAAGCATGTCATGCTGTTGAGAAAAGACAAATAAGTCGAGGATTTGAACACTACTATGAGTCGAATGACAAATACTGTTGAATTGGAACGTGCTGCGGAAATGGCACTGACTGAAGCCAAGAAGCGCGGTGCAAGTGCTGCCGAGGTTGGGCTTAGCCACAGTGAAGGATTATCGGTCACGGTTCGTCAACGTGAAGTCGAAACGTTGGAACACAACAACGACACAGGCTTAGGCATAACGGTCTATTTTGGACATAGCAAAGCATCGTCAAGTACCTCTGATTTAAGTGAAGCGGCCATCACTGAAGCTGTAGGGGCGGCCTGTAATATTGCCAAACATACTCAGGCTGATGAAGCGGCCGGGCTGGCGGATGCTGATTTAATGGCCACTGTATTTCCAGAGTTGTCGCTCTATCACCCATGGTCGATCGATGTTGAAAAGGCGATTGATCTTGCCACGCTATGTGAGCAGGCAGGTCTCGATAACGATCCACGAATATCAAATTCTGAAGGAGCGACCGTTTCCAGTCATACAGGTCAGCGTGTTTATGCCAACAGTCATGGCTTTATGGGAGCAACTCAAAGCAGTCGACATAGTTTGTCTGCAACGCTTATTGCTCAAGATGCACGCGGTATGCAGCGCGACTACTGGTATGACATCAAACGTGATGCTAATGATCTTCTGAGTGCTGAGTCCATCGGTTTAAAAGCTGCAGAACGGACATTATCAAGATTAGGTGCCGGTGAAGTAAAAACAGGTAGCTACCCGGTGATATTCACTGCTCAGATGGCCCCTTCACTGTTCGGACAATTAATTTCAGCTATCCGCGGCGGTGCGCTGTATCGCAAAGCCTCATTTTTGCTGGATAAAAAAGGTGAGCAAATTTTCCCTGAGTTTATTCATGTGCATGAACAACCACATATTCTCAAAGCCTTGGGTAGTGCCAGCTTTGATGGTGAAGGTGTGGCCACACAAAATCGTGACATTATTTTAGGTGGCGTGTTGCAAGGCTATGTGCTCGACAGTTATGCCGCCCGACGCTTGGGTCTGCAAACAACAGGTAATGCCGGTGGTGTGCACAACTTAACGATTGATAGCAGTACTGATGCTGATTTGGCTGCACTGATCAAAAAAATGGATAAAGGCATTATCGTCACAGAAACCATGGGCATGGGGGTTAATATTGTGAATGGTGACTACTCACAAGGTGCCGCTGGCTTTTGGGTGGAAAATGGGGAAATTCAATACCCAGTCGATGAATTTACCATCGCCAGCAACTTGCAAGACATGTTTATGGGAATTGTGGATGTGGGAAGTGACGTGGATATTCGAGGTAATACGCGTTGTGGCTCAGTGCTGATTGATAAAATGATGATAGCGGCTGCATAAGGCCTATGCTGGGTTAGTTGTTGCGTATTTCAGCGATATTAACTGCGTTATATCGGTCAGTTCTAGCAGTGCAAATAATTGAGATAACTGTTGACGCATTATTTTTATGCGATGAGCTTGTTGACTCCGCTGTTGGTTCAGCTGCGGTATAAGATCAGTCTGCTCATCAGCTTCTCTGTCATTGATTGGGCTGACAAAGCATTGAAATGCATGAAATTGTTTGGCTGATAGCCCACGCTGAAGAAAACGATCCTTATCCCTTTGCGTCATAAACTGATGATCAAACATCCACTGCCATTGGTCATGGTGGGTTTCAAATCCGTATAACGCGGTGTTCAGTGATTCACCTTCTTTAGCCTGCAAGCCTTTTACTTGCTCATGCAGTTCAGCTAGATGAATCTCGATAGAACGCCAGAAATTATCCGTATGCTGGTCAGCACCATTTCGTTCCGTGCAGCCAATGACCGAGATGTGTCTCTGACCTGATTCATCAACGCCCAGAAATAGCGGAATCGATTCTGAGGTAGTAAGTAAGCAGGGTAGGAATAAACGACTTTCATGATGCTGTATCAGGTCATCATGATTTTGTTTGAGTTGTGAATGGTTGCTGGCAATGATGTTGTCAAAAAACTGATTCTGGCTGGCGGAGCAATGCTCATGAATGCGTTCAAACCCCAGTTGATACTTGTTCTCCCAGCGTTTTTTATTTTTGAGTTGATAGGGAATACGTTGCAGACTGACCTTTTTTGTCTGACTTTGCCAGCGAGGAAAATCAACATAAACGACTTTATCCAGAGTCAGTTCAACGTTTAATGGTAGCGTCACTGATAAACCATGACTTGAGACATCCACACTGGTGCTGTTCCACTCTTGTTCATTGAAATGTAAGGTGACCGGAGTACGGATATGATATCGCTGAACCTGGCGTTTAATAACATGACTCAAGGCATATGGCGTAGGCAAATCATTTAACTCCCACATCGGGATGTCATAACATTCTGGCGTACTCTCTTGCGTATGTGTAGATTTGATTTCGGTGTCTGATAGCGCGGTTTGTAAGTCAATCAAACGAATAGCATATTGTGGATAGTGCAGATTATTTGCTAGCTGTTCTGCGTAGGCTGGGGCATGTTCCTTGAGCATGCTCAGAGATGATGCAGACACAGAATCATCAATTTCGATTGGGCTTTGCAGCATCAGAAAAAGATGCTGTTGCTCCATATTAGCGTGACTAAGTAATGCGCTGACTTGCTTGTCTGATTTTAATGAAGAAAAACATAAGCGTTTGTCACCGATCAAAATCAATCGTTTCTCTTGTTGTTTCTGTTCAGGCGCTGGCAGACTCTCAATCAGTGCACTCAGATTAGTTTGCCAATGTTGCGTCTGCCACTGTGCTTCAGCAGCACAAAAAATAGCCTGATAATCCGGATAGTCTGCATATTGCACTTGCCACAATACCGGGGAAGCAAGATGGTTAACCCACAGGCGTCGATAAAAAGTTTTTTGTAAATTGAGTAACTCATACTCGGTATCAATATGACGCTGTTTAGCCAGATGTTCAATAAAGCCAGACATCCACTCTACAAATTCCATATCCGCGTTTTCTTGGGTAAGAATGAGGGTGGAGTAGGCTTCATCGTGTTCCAGTTTTAATATCTGATAACGCTGAAGCGAGAGAAAAGTGTGACGGTGTTTTTCTGCAAGCTCGCTAAATTCAACCGTCACAGAGTCGCCAATGTGCAGTGTATAACTACGCTTTATCGTCACCCGGATAGCCGTTGAAGATATATTGACGGTATGGCCGCTGTATAGCACATCTGCAATCCGAAGTTTGATGGGCGTACTAAAATTCAGTCGTTGCTCTGCTCGGGCAAAATTCTCATCCAGCTTCAGTCGTTGAATTTTTGTTTGGTCATCTTCCTCTGGCTCCTCCGTGATAATGGCCTGTTCTAGTTGTCTGATCGTTTTCAGCACGGCTTCGTAGACTGCCACGGTGTAGCGGCCCTGAGTACGCTGCATGAGTTGTTTAACTAGGAGATAAGCTCTATCATCCAAATAATGTCGACGGCCACCAAACTCATAGGCCTGACATTCCCCGCTCACCTTGCCTCGTAAATCAATAATTCGCAGGCAATCTTTGTTAAGACGTTGTTTTTCTAATCCTTGCAAAAAGTCTTGGTTTTTTTGCTTAAGATCAGCATTTTCAGCCATGGTGGTATGAGCTACACGTGATATTCGGCAGGCGTTTTTGCCTGAATACTCAAGGCGTGAATTTTCGATTTCATCAGAGATTCAACCTGCTCAAAAACCAAACGATGACGTTTGATAAGTGTTAAGCCTGAGAAGGCGTCACTGACAATCAGCAAGTTGTAATGACCACCACCTGTATTGCCAGCATGACCAGCATGTTTATCGCTGTCATCTTCAATTTCAATCAGTTCAGGTGATAGGGCTTGCAGTGCAGTTTTGATATCGTCAATGGTGCTCATGGTAAGACTTTTTTAAAGGGTTTAACGGTGACGTTGGCGTAGACATCAGCATCCACATAAGGATCTTCTGCTGCCCATGATTGTGCTTGTTCGAGGCTATCAAACTCAGCAACAACCAGACTCCCACTGAATCCAGCTTCTCCCGGGGCTTCTGTGTCAACAGCAGGGTGAGGACCAGCCAAAACAAGACGGCCTTGGTTCTGTAGTACTTGAAGACGTTCCAAATGCGCAGGTCTGGCAGCAAGACGCTTGCTGAGACTGTCTGGATTATCTTCGCTGATAATGGCGTATAACATAATTCACAATCCCTATTTTTTTACTTCTACAGCATGTTTGGCCAAATAAATGGACTGTGCCACAACAAAGACGATGGTTAGTCCTAACATGCCAAATAATTTGAAGTTAACCCACGTAGCTTCATCATAGTTAAAGGCCACATACAGGTTAACGAGACCGGATAATATAAAAAAAGCGACCCAGGCCAGGTTGAGACGAGTCCAGACTTTGGCTGGTAATTGAATATGATCCGCCATCATTCGTTCCAGCAACGATTTATCGGTAAACAGATAAGCCCCTATAAAGACTAATGCGAATAACCAGTTTACTGCCGTGGGTTTCCACTTAATAAAGTACGGGTTATGTAACCAGAGCGTCAGCCCGCCTAACACTAGCACTAAGGCCAGGGTGATTAAATGCGCACGTTCGACCTTTCGATACAACAACCAAGTGATGCAAACCTGTAATAAACTGACCACAATCATGACGGCGGTCGCGACATAGATACCTTCTAGCTGATAGCTTATGCCATTAAACGTGTACTCTCCGCCGCCGAACTTATACGCTACAAAAAACAACACTATTGGCAGGAAATCGAAGAATAATTTCATTTCGTTTTTTCACTTCAAGCAGGATGTCTGCATTCTATCGTAAAATATCACCTATGACTCAGTTTGACTTACATACCCATTCCACCGCGTCTGATGGTTCGCTCACACCAGAAGCGTTGGTATCGCGCGCCAAACAACAAGGTGTTACCCATCTTGCGTTGACAGACCATGATGGTACAGAAGGCATCAGACAGGCGATGAAGGAGGCTCTGTCTCAGGATATTGTTCTGATTCCTGGTGTAGAAATCTCCGTTAGCTGGCATGGTGCGACCGTGCATATTGTCGGTTTACAAATTGATATTGATAATGCGGCTTTGCAGGAAGGATTATCAGCTTTGCGAGATTATCGGCGTCAGCGAGCCATAGATATTGCAAGCCGATTAGAGAAAGCCGGCATCCCTGGAGCCTATGATGGTGCGAGTCAATATGCATCTGAAACGATGATGGGACGTGTACATTTTGCTCGCTTTTTAGTTGAAAAAGGCTATGCAAAAGATATGAAGGATGTGTTTAAGCGCTTTTTGGTTCGTAACAAACCGGGGTATGTCAGTGGCAATTGGGCCAGCCTCGAAGAGACCGTTAACTGGATTAATGCTGCTGGTGGACAAGCAGTGATAGCGCATCCGGCACGGTATAAAATGACGGCGACAAAACGTCGGAAATTAGTCGCTGAATTTAAAGATCTGGGCGGGGCGGGTATTGAAGTTGCCTCAGGATCTCAGCACCCGGAAGAGGTGAGAACAATGGCACGACTGGCAACAGAATTTGATTTGCTGGCTTCTGCAGGCTCCGACTTTCACAGCCCTGACAATAGCTATACTGAACTCGGTAAAATGACAGACTTGCCGCCAAACGTGACACCCATCTGGTCTACATGGGTGAATTAAGACCAATTTTTTATAAAGTGATTTCATATGAGCCAGTTTTTTCAAATACATCCAGAGAATCCTCAGGTCAGACTCATCAAACAGGCCTGCGAAATTATTCGTGGTGGTGGTTTGATTGTCTACCCCACTGACTCTGGTTATGCACTGGGATGCCAGATTGGCGATAACAATGCCATGGAACGACTGCGTCGGATTCGCCAACTGGATGTAGATCATAACTTTACTTTGGTGTGTCGGGATTTATCAGAACTCTCAACCTATGCAAAATTCAACAATGCGGTCTTTCGTCTTTTAAAGGCCTACACTCCCGGTCCTTACACCTTTATTTTACCGGCGACCAAGGAAGTACCTAGAAAATTACAGCATCCCAAACGAAAAACCATCGGTTTACGCATTCCGGAACATACGATTGCATTGGCACTGCTGGAAGAATTGAATGAGCCCTTAATGAGTTCAACGCTCATCTTGCCTGGTGATGATATGCCCATGACCGATGCCGATGACATTGTTGACGCCATTGGTAAGCAGGTGGATCTAATTATTGATGGCGGTGCCTGTGGTGCAGAACCCACCACCGTGGTTGAATTTGTTGATGACTTACCTGAAGTTACCCGACATGGCATGGGAGATACTGCGCCGTTCGAGAGTTAAGCGTATGTGGATAACGCTAATTCTGGTTTTCGCCTTTTTCATCTTGTGTTTATCTCAGTCACGCGCTGACTGGGGTGGCATGCATGTGAACTGGCTGGATGGTCTAACCCGTCTTCTTTGCAAAGTATTACATCGTCATCCTGGTCTGGTGTTGCCCTTGCCCTTGCCAGAACAAGGCCCAGCTATTGTGGCTGCTAATCATGTTTCCGGGCTTGATCCCTTATTGTTGATTGCGGCGAGTCGTCGACCATTACGGTTTCTGATCGCCTCAGAAGAATATCATCGGCCAGTCCTTCATTGGATTTTCAAAGCGGCCGGTTGTATTCCTGTTGACCGTAAGGGCAGAGCAGAACAAGCATTGCGAGCAGCAAGACGCGCTCTGGAACAGGGAGAGGTTATTGCCTTATTTCCTCATGGCAAAATTCATTTAGATAGCGATCCACCAAGACCAATAAAAGCAGGCGTTGTTCGCTTAGCCATATGGACAAAAACACCAATATATCCAGTGCGATTGGATGGGATTAGAGCGCAGGGACAGGTATTGCTCGCTCCCTTTGTTCCCAGTCATGTTCAGATCCGTGTTGGCAAACCGTTATCACCTTTACAGGAAATCGATGTGCTTAAAGCTCAATTAACAAGCTATATCGAAACGTTACAAAAACATCCGCATTAACTCTCTTGATTTTTATCGAGGTTTACCCCATTTCTGTATTAACTTACTTTTTTAGGGGAAATACCTCTTATGCAAATCGATAAATTAACCAGTAAATTTCATGAAGCACTCGCTGCGGCCCAAAGTATGGCTGTCGGGCAAGATCATCAGTTCATTGAACCTGTACATTTAATGTTGGCCTTGTTGCAACAACAAAATGGCAGTGTCAAACCGATTTTGGCCCAGAGTGGTGTCAATGTAGCCGCTTATCAAGCGGAGTTAGAACAGCAGTTATCACGACTGGCCCAAGTGGAAGGTGGCAATGGTGATATCCATGTTTCACAAGACTTAAGCCGGTTATTAAATCAAACCGATAAGCTGGCACAAAAACGTCAGGATCAGTACATTTCCAGTGAACTGTTTGTATTGGCATTGGCAGAAGATAAAAACCAATATGGCGATCTATTACGTCAGCATGGTGGTAACAAAACGGCGATTAATAACGCCATCGATAAGATTCGTGGAGGGGAGCGCGTGACTGATCCAAATGCAGAAGAACAACGGCAGGCCTTGGAGAAATACACCATTGATCTGACTGCAAGAGCAGAAGCAGGCAAATTAGATCCGGTGATTGGTCGTGATGATGAAATTCGTCGTACTGTTCAAGTCTTACAGCGCCGTACTAAAAATAACCCCGTTCTTATCGGTGAACCTGGTGTCGGTAAAACCGCGATTGTGGAAGGATTAGCACAACGTATCGTCAATGGTGAAGTGCCTGATGGTATGAAAAATAAACGGGTTTTAGCGCTGGATATGGGGTCTTTGATTGCCGGTGCTAAATTCCGTGGTGAGTTTGAAGAACGCCTGAAAGCTGTTTTGAATGATCTATCGAAACAAGAAGGTCAGATTATTCTGTTTATTGATGAAATCCATACCATGGTAGGGGCCGGTAAAGCGGAAGGCGCGATGGATGCCGGTAATATGCTCAAGCCCGCACTGGCGCGTGGTGAACTTCACTGCATCGGTGCCACCACCTTAAATGAATATCGTCAGTATGTGGAAAAAGATGCGGCTTTAGAGCGTCGCTTCCAAAAAGTGCTCGTTGGTGAGCCTACTGTCGAATCGACCATCGCCATCTTACGTGGGCTGACAGAACGCTATGAGGTCCATCATGGTGTCGATATTACGGATCCGGCGATTGTGGCTGCGGCGACCTTGTCCAACCGTTACATTACAGACAGAAAGTTACCAGATAAAGCGATTGACCTTATTGATGAAGCCGCCAGTCGCATTCGTATGGAAATCGATTCCAAGCCAGAGGTGTTAGATCGCCTGGAACGTCGTTTGATTCAATTAAAAATTGAACGCATGGCACTGAAAAAACAAAGTGATGATGCCTCCAAAAAACGTCTGGAAACGCTTGAGACCGAGATGAAAAAACTGGCCAGAGAATATACTGATCTGGAAGAAGTCTGGAAGTCTGAGAAAGCATCACTTCACGGTAGTCAGCACGTAAAAGAAGAGCTGGAAAAAGCGCGTCTTGAACTTGATGCAGCTAATCGTAATGCTGATTATGAAAAAATGGCGAAACTACAATACGGACGTATTCCTGAGTTGGAAAAACAGCTGAAACTGGCGACAGAAGCTGAGATGCAGGAGTTCACTCTGCTACGTAACAAAGTGGGTGAAGAGGAAATCGCTGAAGTTGTGTCCAAATGGACGGGCATTCCCATTTCTAAAATGCTGGAAGGTGAACGTGACAAACTGCTGAAAATGGACGACGCCTTACATGAAACCGTGATTGGTCAGGATGAAGCGGTTACCTCAGTGGCCAATGCGATTCGTCGTAGTCGAGCAGGCTTATCTGATCCGCAACGTCCCAATGGCTCGTTCCTGTTTTTAGGGCCTACAGGTGTGGGTAAAACAGAATTATGTAAATCACTAGCTAACTTCCTGTTTGATACACAGGACGCGATGATTCGAATTGATATGTCTGAGTTTATGGAAAAACATTCCGTCGCTCGTCTGGTCGGTGCGCCGCCTGGTTATGTTGGGTATGAGGAAGGTGGCTATTTGACGGAAGCGGTCAGACGTAAACCTTATTCTGTCATTTTGTTAGATGAGGTGGAAAAAGCCCATCCGGATGTCTTTAACATCCTGCTTCAGGTGTTGGACGATGGCCGTTTGACTGATGGACAGGGGCGTACAGTGGATTTCCGTAATACCGTTATTGTGATGACCTCTAATTTAGGCTCAAGCGTGATTCAGGAAATGGCCGGTGAAGAAAATTATGACGCCATGAAGGCGGCGGTCATGGAGATTGTGGCACAACATTTCCGTCCGGAGTTTATCAACCGGGTTGATGATGTGGTGGTATTCCATCCATTACAACAGGCGCAAATCCGTGCGATTGCTGAGATTCAGTTATCTCATCTGCGTGCAAGACTGGCCGAGCGTGAGATGAAGCTGATGTTATCTGATGAGGCATTGGATTTGATTGCTTCAGAAGGCTTTGACCCTGTCTATGGTGCAAGACCACTGAAACGTGTGATTCAACAGGAGATTGAAAACCCTCTGGCGCAGGACTTATTGTCAGGTAAGTTCTCAGCGGGTGATACCGTCAATATCGATGTTGAAGCCGATAAACTGGTTTTCAAAGAACTGAAGCTTCACTAAAACATGAGAAAAAAAGAAGGGAGAAAACCGAGGTTTATCTCCCTTCACCAAGGGGCAACTTACCAGGCTTTATAAGGTAAAAATTTGCCATTCATTGTCACAACAACACGATCCCCCTTGGGGTCGTGTTCCCGCTCTACCGACATATTAAAATCAATGGCACTCATAATGCCATCGCCAAACTTTTCTTGAATGACTTCTTTCAGAGTGGGGCCATATACGCCAACAATTTCATAGAGGCGATAAATCAATGGATCTTTAGGCACGCTCTCATCCCAACTTTTGATCGGGTAAGCCTCAAGTGCTGTTTTGACTTCGGCTGGTAGTTCTAAAAGTTCACATAAGGCATGTGCTTTTTCGGCTGGCATGCTATTCATGCCCATGCAAGCTGAAGTGGTCCACACAGTGGACATACCGATGGTGTTGGCAATCGTTTCCCACTGAAGCTGTTTACTTTCTTTAGCCACCATGATGGCTTGAGTCATATCCAGTTTGTTCATCTTATTTCTCGCATTATTAAGTGATATCGACAGATTAACGAATGCAATATTAGTTAACGGTGACTTTATTAGCCGGCTCGATAACACGGCTACGAGTAGGTCCCGGTTTAAGGTGAGTGGCGTAAAGCACCATGCCGGTTAACAATAAACCGCCTACTAAATTACCTAAAATAACGGGGATTTCATTCCAGATTAACCAGTCAGCAATAGTAATAGGTACACCCATCATCATTCCCAGCGGGAATAAATACATATTGACGACAGCATGCTCAAATACCAGACCAAAGAAAATAAGAATCGGCATCCACATAGCGATGACCTTACCAATCACGTCTTTTGATAACATGGCACCGACCACACCAACAGACACCATCCAGTTGCATAAAATGCCTTTGACAAACACGGTAAACCAACCTGCTGCACCGTGTTCGGCAAAGCCAAGCGTTCTCGCTTCAGCCGCTCTAGCAATCGCTTGTCCGACTGCACCGGGCTCGGTTGTGAAGGCGAAGGTCCAGGCAATGCCAATCAACACCGCGGTTGTTAATGCCCCCAGTAAATTACCCAGAGCGACTAGCCCCCAGTTTTTAAGTAAACCATTGAATGTCGCACCTGGGCGTTTATCAAATAAAGCTAATGGCACAAGTGCAAACACACCGGTCAATAAATCAAACCCTAATAAATTCAGAATACAAAACCCGACGGGGAAGATTAAAGCACCGACTATTGGAATACCGGTTTGTACAGCGGCCGTCACAGCCAGAGCGACGGCGATGGCTAAAATGGCACCAGCCATAAATGAACGAATCAACACATCTCGGGTGGCCATGAATAATTTTGACTCACCAGCATCCACCATTGTTTTTACAAACTCACCAGGGCTTATATAAGACATGGCATTTATTTCTCCACAGAACTAAAAAAGTAAGGTAGATTTAAATTGGCATTTATTATGCCAGTTTAATAATGCTTTATATATCAGTGTGATAGTGGTGTTTTTGTCTGGGGGAGTGCTGGTTTTTTGCACCATATTGAATATTTTGTCCCTGCATGGTGCAGGGCAGTAAGATTTAATCTGACTCGGGTAATAAATCTTGTTGGGGCTTGCCAATATAAAAGCCTTGAGCAAAGTCGACCCCGTATCTTTGTAGAATGTGGAGTATGGCTTCATTCTCGACATATTCGGCAATGGTCTGGCGACCAAGCCCTTTTGCTACATCAATTAATGCTTTAACAAAGAGCTGATCGTCTTTATTGATATCCAGATTTTGTATAAAAATACCATCGATTTTAATGATGTCTATGGGCAGTTCCCGCATGTAATTGAATGAAGCAAAACCAACGCCAAAGTCATCCAGTGAAAAACGGCATCCCAGCGCTTTGATGGCGGTCATCATTAATTTAGCTTGATACAGGTTTGAAACCGCCACCGTTTCGGTAACTTCAAAAATTAAGGCGGTAGGGTCCACATCAAAGCGTTTAATTAATTTTTTTAGATAGGGCAATAAAACGGGGGTATCCACCACGGCACCAGACAGATTGATAGCAAACTCTACTTTAGAACCTTGTTTTTGTAGTTCGCCTAATTTTTTTATGCTGTGATGTAAAACATAATGGTCGATGCTTTGAATGAGTCCGACTTCTTCAGCAATTTCGATAAATTTGCCGGGTAAAGTGATTTCTTGGGTGGCGGGATCACGCATTCTGACCAGGACTTCATAATGCTGAATGTTATTATTATTCAGATTGAGTATGGGCTGGAAATAGAGAACGAAGAGATGATTTTCCAAGGCTTCTTCGATTTTTTGTTTCCAATAAACCCGTTTTTGTAGCTGTTCACGACTTTGATCATCCAATGAAAAAACATGATAGCGACCTTTGCCGTTAGCTTTCGCTCGATACATGGCCAAATCTGCAAAGCCTATAAGTTCATTGGTCGTGGCATCTTGTAGGGGATAGTTGACGATACCAATACTGGCCGAGATGGTATGACGCACAGACGCATAATTCAGATGAATGGTTGATAGCTCAGCCAGTATCTTTTTCGACAGAGTGATGGCGCCAGCTTCATCACTTTCCGGCATGATAATCGCAAATTCATCACCACTTAGCCTGGCAACAAAATCAGTAAAACGTGTGATTCTATTGAGGGTTTTTGCGACAAGCTTTAAGGCTTCATCACCAGCTCGATGGCCACTGGTATCGTTGATATCTTTAAAGCGATCTAAATCCAGTAGCAAAAGCGTATTGTTATGTTGATAACGAATGGCTGTTTGCAATGACTTTTCGAATTCTTCAGTAAACTTTCTTCTATTACATAAATCCGTTAATGGATCATGTTCTGCCATCCAGACGATACGCTTTTCAGCTGCTCGGGTTTGTGTATTATCAAGACCCACAGAGAGAATCAGTGTTGTTTCATTATTTCTTTCTACACGTGAATGAAACCAAGAGATTTGTTTTAAATGTCCTGCTTTATCAACAAGTTCAGCCTCTTGCTGCGCAATTTGGATGTTACCAAGTAGCAGCTCTTTCAGAATATGATCGGTTTCGGACCAGTGACCAGGAGGGAAAAAACGTGCGACATCCGAACCTTCCACTTCGTCACGACTAAAACCGGTCAATTGCTCACCATATTGGTTGAATAACTGAATGATGTGTTGATCGTCTGAAGTCATCACAATCATTTGAGCGGTATCAACAAGTTGTGTGATGAAATCGCGTTCACTCTTCAAGGCTTGATGGGCTCTAAATACCGCTTTATTACGTTGACTAACCTTGCTTTCCAGTGCTTCAAGCATACTAGCTAAATCACACAGCGCTTGTTTCAGCTTCAAGATGGCCGGGTCTGACTGGACTTCATCGATTTTTTCACATTGCTCGCGGGCCTCAATGTATTTTTTGCTGGCAACCAGTGGGATGGAGAGAGTCAGTTGACCTATCTCATCGATGCCTGACTGCAGAGGGCGAATAATGTAGCGAGAAAACAATAGAGTGAGACATAAATAAGAGAGAACACTCAGTGCTCCTGCAATCCAGGTGATAGATGAAAATGTCGGAAAAAAATAACGTATTAAGAAGAAAGTACCAAGCGCTATGACAGCGGATAAAACACTGCTTACCATAATCCAGTTTTGAGTCATGGAGACTGAATTGGAGTGTCTGGTACTTCTCATGATGACAGCTCGTTCATGATACGCATCCTTTCAAGCTAGCTATCGGAGACCTTACGGCACATCCAGTCTAGTACACCTGTTGGCAGTAGTCTCTTACTATATGCAAAAAGATAAGTAGGAAAAGTGACGTAGTAACGTCTTTTAGGCTTTTTAGCTTCTAAGGCATGAATACATTTTTTTACAACAGCATCTGCAGGCAGCGTAAAAGGGGCGGCTGGGCCTTTTTTCTTGAGTCTGGCTTCCATCGCTTCATAAGTTTGGCGATGAGCGCTGTGAGTTTTATTAATATGCTGCATATACTTTGCGTAGGCGTTGTCGCGAAAACGACTGCTGATTGGGCCTGGCTCAATCAGACTGACATGGATGTCAGAGCCATGGAGTTCGATTCGTAAGGTATCAGCCAAACCTTCTATGGCGTATTTACTGGCGTTATAGGCGCCCCGGTAAGCTAAGGCGATTAATCCCAAGACCGAACTGTTATAAATAATGCGTCCATAGCCTTGTTGGCGCATATGAGCGATAGCCAGATTGGTTAGCTGTTGTGTACCAAATACATTCGTTTCAAACTGTTCTGTCAGTGCGGTGCGTGATAAGTCTTCAACGGCACCTGGTTGTCCAAAAGCAGCATTATTAAACAGCCCGTCCAGTTGATGAGAAAGATAGTTTAATGCTTGTTGAAAACCTGCGCTCACACTGTTTTCATCCGCTAAATCCATAATGATGGTATGGATACCTTGCTCCTCAAGCGCTGCTTTGTCGCTGTCCTGACGTACCGTGGCCACGACTTTATAGCCACGCTGATGTAATGTGATGGCGGCACATAAACCAATGCCGCTGGAGCAGCCTGTGATGAGACATGTTTTCATTTGATTACTTCATCTTTACGAAATGATTTATCACTTTATCGGATGTTAGGGTAAATGTTTAAGTCTGTTGTCCGATATGCTATATATTCTTTTAACACTTAACCCTGAGACACTATGCAGACGCAAGAAATAACGGATATTGATTACCAGCGCTTTAAGCGTTTCTTAGAAGATGCCTGCGGTATTCTTCTCGGGGATGGCAAACAATATCTCATTGTCAGCAGACTGACGCGTCTGTTGCGCGATGAAAAGATGACAAGCTTGTCAGAGTTGATTAGTGCGGTTGAGCGAGGTCAGCCCCATCATCTGCGTGATGCGGTTATTGATGCCATGACAACCAATGAGACGTCTTGGTTTCGAGATGTTCAGCCTTTTGAGACCCTTGGTCAGGTGATTTTCCCCGAATTAGAGAAGGTGCGAGGAACGTCGCTTAGAATATGGTCGGCCGCATGCTCATCTGGGCAGGAACCCTATACCATCAGCATGATGTTAAGTGAATACTGCCGAAAAGTATCGTCAAGTAGACTGGCCACAAGTCAAATCATCGCCACAGATATTTCCAGTTCGATGTTAGTGCAGGCAAAAAAAGCAGAATATGAGGATGTGGCCGTTGGTCGCGGCTTATCTGATCAACGGCGCCAACAGTTTTTCACCAAACAGGGAGAGCGCTGGCGTGTTATTGATGAAGTCAAGCAGCGAGTGAGTTTTAGACCTCAGAACCTGTTGCAAAGCTTTGGCACCTTAGGCAAGTTCGACATTATTTTTTGTCGAAATGTACTGATTTACTTCTCGGCCGATCGCAAAAAAGACATTCTGCAGCGAATGGCGCAATCACTCAACAAAGGTGGCTATCTCTTCCTTGGGGCGTCAGAAACAATTAGTGGTTACACCGATGCCTTTGATCTCGTTCGTACGCCACATAGCACCGTTTATCGTAAAAAAGATTAGTTTGGATCGTGCTCGATTTTTTTGACTGGTGTGTCTTCAGTATTTGTTGTTGATTCGCCCATACTGCTTTCTGGTGTTTTTGTCAGGCCCAGCCAACGGCCAACCTTACTGAATATAGCTTTAAGCAAGCGCCATAGTCTTGGCAGTAACCAAATCATCAAAGCAACAAACACAACAAGCATTATCAGAAATAGTACTGGATGGTGAAGCGCCGTCCATAAACCTGCAATCACTAATAAATCTTCGCTGATAGAGGCGCCCCAATTCGTCACAGGTTCGGGAGAGGTATTAATCAATAAACGACCACCTGCCTTGGTGGCATGACTGCCAGCCGCTAAGCTGCCTCCTAATAACGCGGCGCTTAATTCAGCAGCTGCACTGACATCACCTACGGCGCCTGCGGCTAGCATCGCCCCAGCAGGAATTCGGATAAAGGTATGCATCGTATCCCAGCCGGAATCGACACCTGGAATTTTGTCAGCAAAGAATTCTACGCAGTACATAAAGCCAGCGGCGGCCATCACCATCGGATCAGTTAGAATCTGAAGTTCATCAGGTAAGACAATATTTCCGGTGATTCCCATGTAACCAAGCATAAAAATAGTGGCGTAGAGATTGATCCCGCTTGCCCATGCAGCACCCATACTGAGTGCAATAATGTTGACTGCTTCCATTGATGGCTCTCCATTTTGTTATAGTGATGACTTACTTAGCCACAGGGATTTGAGTCGATGATAACCCGAACTGAATTTCTCGCCTACATCAATACACTTTTAGAGCCTGAGCGTTTTAATGATTATTGCCCGAATGGTCTCCAGGTTGAAGGTCGTGAGGATATCTCAACGCTGGTGACCGGTGTTACGGCTTCAGAAGCTTTGTTGGAGGAAGCAATAGATCGAAATGCCGATGCTGTCATCGTCCATCATGGCTATTTCTGGCGTGGAGAAGATGCCCGAATAATCGGTATGAAGCAGCGCAGATTAAAATTATTGCTGGAAAATGAAGTTAATTTAATCGCCTATCATTTGCCTTTGGATGCTCATCCAAACTTAGGTAACAATGCCCAGCTTGCTGCATTGTTAGGCATCGAAGTTGATGGGCGAATTTCAGGTATGGGAGATCCAGCAATAGGTTTATGTGGGAGTCTACCCGAGCCTGTATCTCTAGCTGCGTTCACGAGTCATGTTCGACAACAACTCAAACGAGATCCGCTGGTAATACAAGGGCATGATCGCCAAATTAATACGGTTGGTTGGTGTACTGGTGCCGCTCAGGGGTATTTAGCGCAGGCGGCTGAACTGGGGTTAGATCTTTATATCAGTGGTGAAATCTCTGAGCCAACTGTGCATATAGCACGTGAATTAGGTATTAACTACATGGCGGCGGGGCATCATGCCACGGAGCGCTATGGGGTGAAAGCATTGGGTGAACGGCTGGCGGAACAGTTTGGAATCACTCATCATTTTATTGATATCGATAATCCGGTTTAGGTTCTTATGTTTAATTCCATTCTAAATTTTTATGAAAAACAGCGCCTTCGCATTGAACGTTTTTTTGAAATAACCTTGTGGCAAGACATTGCTGAAGATGCTTCGCCATTATGGCGTTTGTGGGTCAATGCCATTCGTGTCACATATATCATGATTCGTGAACTGGCGACCGGTGAGTTGAATTTACGTGCCATGAGTCTGGTGTTTACCACCATTCTTTCTTTGGTCCCCTTAATTGCTGTTGCGTTTTCTGTTTTGAAAGCGTTTGGTGTTCACAACCAAATGGAACCGATGTTATTGAGTTTGTTGGAGCCGCTGGGCGAACGTGGTCCCGAAATAACGGAAAATATTATTGGTTTTGTGCAGAACGTCAAAGTCGGCGTTTTAGGATCAATTGGTGTGGCGATGTTGTTCTACACCATTATTGCGCTGGTCCAGAAAATTGAGAATGCGTTCAATTTTGTCTGGCGTGTAAAGCGATCGCGATCATTCGCCCGGCGTTTTACGGATTATCTGAGCGTGGTGATGATTGGCCCGGTGTTGATTTTTTCAGCATTGGGACTGGTGGCAACCGTTGTAAACCATGAGTTTGTTCAACAATTAAGCAGTATCGAGCCTTTTGGCACATTGCTGGTGATAGGCACAAAGCTATTGCCTTACCTGATGATTATCACGGCATTTACGTTCTTATACACCTTTATACCGAACACAAAAGTGAAATTCAGTCCGGCATTGATTGGTGCTTCAGTGGCGGGTGCTTTATGGATTGGGGTCGGCACCGTATTTGCCAAATTTGTGGCTTCTTCATCCAACTACACGGCGATTTATTCCAGCTTTGCTATTTTGTTTTTCTTTATGATCTGGTTATATCTCGCGTGGTTCATCCTATTAACAGGATCTCAGGTAGCCTTTTATCTTCAGCATCCTAAGTTGGTTAAACTAGCAGGTAAACCGTTGATATTAAGTCCTCGACTACGGGAACGAGAAGGACTTTGGCTGATGACAGTGATTGCGAGACGATTTTGTCAAAATCAACCTCCGCTAACGATTCAACACTTGGAAGAGCAAACCGGACTGACGAATAATGCTGTTCAGGATTTACTCACCAGTCTTGAAAAAGGCGGGTTTCTTATTGAAATTGCTGGTGATGAAACACGTTATGTGCCCTCGCGTGATGTGGCAACAATCAAGGTAGCAGCATTATTGAACTGTTTACGCACTGCCGAAGAGAACAGTGCCTATCATGTCAAAGGTATGATGGATAAAGATGTGAACAAATTACTTAAAGACATTGGTGATGCTCAAGCCGAGGTCTTAGGCGATTTAACATTGCGTGAACTTGCGATGAGGAAAGATGGCGAATGAGCAATGTTTCATCCATAAAAAACAAACAAATTGTTGTCGCCGTTACAGGAAGTATTGCTGCATATAAAGCCGCAGATTTAATTCGTCGATTGAAAGAGTTTGGTGCTGAAGTGCGTGTCGTCATGACACATGGCGCGGCCGAATTTATTACACCACTGACATTGCAGACATTGAGTGGGCATCCTGTAGCGATGACCTTGTTGGACGCTGATGAAGAGTCCGCAATGGGACATATTGCCTTAGCTCGTTGGGCAGATTGGATAGTGATTGCCCCGGCAACCGCTGACTGCCTGTCGAGGCTGGTTGCCGGTCGTGCTGACGACTTACTGAGTGCTGTTTGCCTGGCAACTGAAGCGCCAATTGCTGTCGCCCCGGCCATGAATAATAAAATGTGGTCCAACACTGCCACACAGAGCAATCTCAGCTTGCTGCGGCATCGCGGCATTCATGTGATTGGTCCTGCTAGTGGCGACCAGGCTTGCGGCGAACAGGGAGAAGGTAGATTGCTCGAGCCTTTGGCTATTATTGAGGAATTAAGTCGGTTGATGGTGCCAGGCCAGTTAATAGACAAACACGTCATGATTACAGCTGGCCCGACCTACGAACCGATAGATCCTGTTAGATTTATTGGTAACAGAAGTTCGGGGAAAATGGGCTTTGCTTTAGCTCAGGCGGCGAGAGAATCAGGTGCAAACGTGACGCTGATTAGCGGCCCGGTCAGTCTGACAACGCCCACAGGCGTGAAACGGATTGATGTGGAAACGACGGAACAAATGGCAAATGCAGTTGATGCCAGCTTGGAATCATGTGATATTTTCATTAGCTGTGCCGCAGTGGCTGATTACCGACCTAAACTGTTTGAGCAAGAAAAAATCAAAAAAACAGAAAAACAGCCGTTACAAATAGAACTCCAGCCAACAAAAGATATTGTGTCGGCTGTAACGACAAGCCACAATAGGCCATCATTTGTTGTTGGCTTTGCTGCAGAAACACAAAACCTGGTGGAATATGCACAGTCGAAATTAGAACGTAAAAAGCTCGATATGATCGCAGCGAATTGGGTTGGACAAAAACAGGGGTTTGCTGTCGATGACAATGCTTTGCATGTGATATGGAATGATGGTGAACAAACATTGCCACTGATGCCTAAAACTCAGTTGGCGCGAGAACTGATGACATTAATAATAAAAAGATTCTATGCAAAAAATTCAATTAAAAATTCTTGACCCTCGCCTTGGCGACACGATTGCACTGCCCGACTATGCAACATCAGGTTCGGCCGGTTTAGATCTGCGTGCCTGTCTTGATGAGTCTGTCACTCTTGCTCCAGGCGAAACAGTGTTAATTCCCACAGGCCTGGCTATTCATATTGATGATGCCAGTCTGGCGGCTGTGTTATTGCCACGTTCCGGGCTAGGTCATAAACACGGTATTGTTTTAGGCAATCTGGTTGGACTGATTGATAGTGACTATCAAGGGCAAGTGTTTGTTTCCTGCTGGAATCGCGGTAGCGATAGTTTTGAGATCAGTGTAGGTGAACGGATTGCACAAATGGTATTTGTGCCTGTCGTGCAGGTAGGATTTGAGCAAGTTGATGAATTCAGTTCATCGGAGCGCGGAACGGGTGGGTTTGGCCATACCGGTCGTCAGTAAAAGTAAGCAAAGGGGATGGGCATGGCGATGAAGGATAAGCTCGCGATAGCGCTGGGAAGCAAGCTCGTTAGTAGTATGTTGTTATTGTCCGTGCTCGTATTGCTATGCATTGCCGTCCTGTTCGCTGATAAAAAGGCTAACACAGCACAAGAAAGTACTGAGCGCCAACATAACCAACAGATTATCGATGCGGTTGTTGCGAGTTATCAGCAACAAATTACAGCTTGGCAGCAACAAACGCTGAGGCTGGCTGAGTTAGACGAAACCAAGCAATTGGCAAAAACTAAGAATATCTTCGAAATTGACGACTGGAAGACAGTGGCGAACACTTTTTTTCCAACAGCCAAGGCCGTCTGTTTAATCACACAAGAGTATGAGTCGCCTACACGTGAAGCTTGCCTGCCCATTACCTATGCTTCGTTAAAAAGCTTGCGACAACTGAACACACAAGCGCAGGCTGATGTCGCTATGATCATGCAGGATGGCCAGGCAGATCATATTTTACTGGCGGCGAAAGTACC
Source organism: Methylophaga sp. UBA2513 (assembly GCF_002341285.1). Lineage (NCBI taxonomy): Bacteria > Pseudomonadati > Pseudomonadota > Gammaproteobacteria > Thiotrichales > Piscirickettsiaceae > Methylophaga > Methylophaga sp. UBA2513. Next base: position 74,146 of record NZ_DDNT01000020.1, read on the forward strand.
TCTTGATGATGAGCAACAGTATGCGGCGGTGGCTGTTGCGCTTGAGCCTGTCGATATCCAAATGATTAATCCAGGACTGCTTCCTGATGCGTATGTTGAAATTACTCAGGGCGATATGTCACTGGGCATTTTGACAACGCTCGGCAACAGTCAATACAAACATGCCGATCCTGTTGTGAGTCAGCCAATATCCAATTCATACTGGCAAGTGAAACTCTGGGCCGCACCGCTTGCAACTAGTGTATCGCTATGGATGATATTTCTACCCGTGATGCTATTAATTGCACTGATATGGTGGGTGCGAGAATGGTGGCAGAAAAAATTATTACGATCAGATGCCGATACGCTGGAAGAGCAGCTTCATGATCTACAAGACGTCAAACTCAAACCAAAATACCCACTGATTTTCCAGGAGTTTTATGGCGTTCGAGAGTTTATTCAACAATTGGCGATTCCAGAAAAGAAACGTCCCGTCCCCGTGGATGAACCAAACAGCGTTTTTGTCATAGATGATGAGGCAACAGAAGCAGACTTAAGTGCTGAAACAGAGACGTCGTTAATTACTGATAATGAGCCTAGCAATCATGACGTTATTGATTATGACCAACCATACGAGAACAAAGATGCTGAGATGACATCCCCTCAGCAAATAGATGATGAGATGGTGACTGATGAATTCAAATCTAATCGTCTTGATGAAACCGTTGACAACCGTTCTGATGTTCTTGAGCTCGAATTAAATGATGAAGAAGAAAAGACGGACAAGAGTGATTCTTCTATCTTCATTGAACCCGACTCTTTAGACGAAAAAGAAACGTCACCTGAGCCAACTATTAATTTTGAATTAGAAGTCGATGAGGGCCCCGAGGAAGCAAAAGAAAGCTTCCATGAAGATACTCAGCAAAGTCAGTTAACACCAGAAAAGAAACTGGAGTTGAATCCACCGTCAGCACAGAATATGCCTGATGAAGGCATATTCAGAGCGTATGACATTAGAGGTATTGTGGGTGAGCAGTTAACTGTTCCCGTGATGACATTGATTGGTCGCGCTGTGGGCAGTCAAATGTTGGCGCAAGGCGTGTCCGAGTTAGTTGTTGGTCATGATGGACGTTTAAGCAGTCAACCTTTAGCTAAAGCATTCATGCGCGGTGTTACCAATACAGGTTGTCATGTGGTTGATCTTGGGCAGGTGCCCACACCTGTGGTCTATTTCGCATGTGAGCATTTAAATACGCATTCTGGCGCGATGATCACAGGCAGTCACAATCCTGCTAATTACAATGGAATAAAACTAGTTATCGCCGGAAAAACGCTTGAAGGTGATGAAGTTCACGCCTTATACCGCCGTATTAAAACGGGTGCATTTGAAATAGGACGAGGCAACATCAGTGCAACGGATGTGACAGATGCCTATATTCAAAGAATAAAAACTGAGGTAAAACCTGAGCGCAAAATTAAAGTGGTAGTGGACTGTGGCAATGGTGTTGCAGGTAAAGTATTACCTAAAGTGCTCAAAGAAATAGGCTGCCATGTCATTGAGTTATACTGTGAAGTTGATGGCCGGTTCCCTAATCATCACCCTAATCCAGGCGAACCAGAAAACTTAAAATCACTCATCTCTGAAGTGAAATCTACAGGAGCAGAGCTGGGTATTGCCGTGGATGGAGATGGTGATCGCCTTGGTGTGGTCGATACGCAAGGCAATATAATCTGGCCGGATCAACTTATGATCTTGTTTTCAAGGGATGTTCTGGAAAAGTCGCCAGGGGCTACGATACTCTATGATGTAAAAAGTACGAGTTTGCTTGAGGGCGTGATACGCTTTGCGGGTGGTGAGCCAATGATGGTGCCATCTGGACATTCTATTATCAAAAATAAAATGCGACAGTATAATGCCGCGCTGGCTGCTGAAATGAGCGGACATTTCTTCTTTAATGACCGCTGGTATGGATTTGATGATGCGACATATGCCGCAGCAAGGTTAATCGAGTTATTAGCCGCCGATCCGATGTCACGAACACCTACCCAGTTGTTCTCTGAAATTAGTCAACGTGTATCAACACCTGAAATTATGGTGAACATGCCTTACCCAGAAGCCAAACGGTTTATGACGACGCTCATAAGCAATTTCAATGCAGATGGTGGTGACGTTTCGACGGTTGATGGTATTCGTGTGGATTATGCTGATGGCTGGGGATTAGTGCGTATTTCAAATACATTGCCTGCGTTGACATTACGTTTTGAAGCCACAAATGATGTTGAGTTAGAAAGAATCAAACAGTTGTTTGTGGAGCAAATGCAGCAAGTGAAACCCACTCTGACATTAAAACTATAATTTAATTAAGACTAATAAGAATGAGTTTAAACACACAACGTGCTACCCATATCGCTCAGGTATTAACTGAAGCTTTGCCTTACATTCAGCGGTTTTCTGGCAAAACACTGGTCATCAAATATGGTGGTAATGCCATGGTCGATGAAGCCCTAAAAAACAATTTTGCCAGAGATGTGGTGTTACTCAAAGCAGTAGGGATTAATCCGGTCATTGTTCATGGTGGAGGCCCGCAAATCGGTGAGTTACTACAGCGGGTTGGTAAGCAAAGTGAATTTGTGAATGGTATGCGCGTTACTGACCGTGAAACCATGGATATCGTAGAAATGGTGTTGGGCGGTCAAGTTAACAAAAGTATAGTTAACTTAATCAATAATCACGGTGGCAGAGCTGTGGGCTTAACAGGTAAGGATGGCAGTTTAATTTTTGCGGAGAAACTGCAGATAACCGGGTCGCCTGATATCAAACCATCAGAATTAATCGACTTAGGTCATGTCGGTAAAGTCGCGAGCATTGATACCAGCGTGATTGATATGCTGATACACAGTGATTTCATTCCCGTCATCGCGCCAGTTGGTGTTGGTAAAGATGGTGAGTCATACAACATCAATGCTGATTTGGTGGCAGGAAAGATTGCAGAAGTCCTTCAAGCTGAGAAGTTAATTCTACTCACTAACACTGCCGGACTATTAGATGCTGATGGTGAATTATTAACTGGATTAAATGCTAAGCAAGTCAATGAGTTAATTGACGAAGGGGTCATATATGGTGGTATGCTCCCCAAAATAGGCTGTGCACTAGACGCTGTTCAGTCGGGTGTGACGACTGCACATATCATTGATGGGCGTGTTCAGCATGCTGTTTTACTAGAAATGTTTACTGATGAAGGGGTAGGGACTTTGATTCGTGGAGGTGGTCGATGAGCGAGGCTGTGCAAACGAGTAGAGCTGAAACAAAACGTTCACGACGTCAGGATATTCTGGAAGCGCTTGCATCAGAACTAGAACAGCGTCCCGGAGAACGTATCACAACCGCTAAGCTCGCAGCGAGTTTAGGCGTGTCTGAAGCGGCTCTTTATAGACATTTTCCAAGTAAAGCCAGGATGTTTGAAGGTTTAATTGGTTTCGCTGAAGACACGGTGTTTGGCTTGATTCAACGTATTTTGCAAGACGAACAAATTGCGTTGCACCGTATTGAGAAAATCATGACGCTTCTGCTTGGGTTTTCAACCAAAAATCCTGGGATCACCAGTGTATTAATGGGCGCAGCTTTAACGGGTGAAACAGAACGATTAAGACAGCGAGTGAGTCAATTTTTTGACCGTTTAGAAACGCAGTTTAGGCAGATCCTTAGAGAACGCGAATTGACGTTGACTCAGGCCGGAGGAAGGCCTGTAAATGAAACGGCTAATTTACTACTTGCTGTGGTGGAAGGTCAGATGCAGCAATATGTGAGAAGTAGTTACCGGCAATCACCGCTTATTGGTTGGGATCAAAAATGGCAGTTATTGGCAAAAATGCTTGAGGTTTATGCATGATAAATGTGTGTCTGGTTGGTTCTGATATAAAGAAAGAACTCGCTCTGTTGCAGAGCCAGCATAACATTACGACCAATGCATTATATGACTCTTCCTTTGAAATACTTCTGGAAGCGATCGCAAAATCTAAGCCTGATGTGCTAGTCATTTCAGACCGGACTGACGAACTTTCAGCTGATGAGCTCTGCTTCTATGTTAATTTGCGTTCACCGCATACAAAAACGATTATTATCACCGATAAACCTGCAACTTACGAACAATTAAAGCTGTCTGCTTTTACATGTCGAGGATTTGTAGCTTACGAACAACGGCATGCTATTGTTAGAGCTGTGCGTGTTGTGCATGATGGGGAAGCCTGGATTCCTAGAAAGTTAGTGACGGATGTACTTGATCACCTAGCTAAAGAAGAAAAACGGCAAAATCTCATCAAGAGCTGATAGCTCATTCCTCCCTTAGTTGAAATTAATGGTACTGATATTGCTTTCAAAAGCAGGAATTCGCCATCAAGAATTTGAAAAAATGTGAACAGTTTCACATTTAACGGCGGGTGTAGTACCAAAGTACAGTAGATCAAATAAGGCTCTCGGGGCAATATTACGGCATGATGAATAAGTTACGCGTGCTGGCTATTCCAGTACAGCGATCAGGGGAATAAATATGGCTACAGAAATTGGTGTTGTAAAAGCGCTCATTGGCGCTGTAACAGCCACCTCCACGGATGGTTCTGTAAGAACACTACAAGTGGGTGATGTGGTCTATGCCAATGATTTGATTTCAACAGGGGCAGAAGGTGCCATTGAAATCGAGTTTGCAGACGGCAGTGTTATGGATCTGGGCCGAAGCTCCCAAGCATTGCTGGATAGTGAAGTATTTGATCCAGTCAATACTGATGTTGCTGATAATGAAGAGTCTGTCAGTGACGATGTTGATGCTATCCAACAGGCTATTTTAGAAGGGCAAGATCCTACACAAGCTGCTGAAGAAACTGCTGCTGGCGCGGGTAATGCGGCGGGAAATGAAGGCCATGATGCGGTCTTTGTCGACTATTTAGAGCCGGAAAGAATACCCGAGGCAGGATTTGATACCGTTGGCGTCAGCAATACTTATGACTTTCCTGAGGCAGATCTGCTGTTTATTGATGATAATGATCCTGAACAGTCTGATGTACCGCCAATTGAGCCGCCACCGCCTCCTCCGCCACCAGGTGATATTGTTATCCAGGCGCCATCCAGTTTGGTTTCTGAAGGCGGACTAGTGAACGGAATATCAGGTGGTTCGGCAACATCGACACAAACGATTAGCTTGGAACTCGGTGGAAATGATTTAAGCTCTATTTCCTTGTCCACCACAGGTGATACCACTGATTTATTAACACTTGATGGTTCAGCGATAGACACCGTTTGGGATAGTTCTACAGGGACATTGATAGGTTACATCAGTGGAACAGATTCTAGTGACTCAGCTAACCAGGTTTTTACAGTATCACTCAGTAATATTTCAAATTCGCAAGCATCCTACACCGTTGAGCTTCTCCAACCGTTACGTGATGTCGATGGTGTTGTTGAAAACATAAATGTAAACGTTAACGTAACTGATGACCTCGGTGGCACATCGTCAGCTAGTTTCAACGTTACAGTGCAAGATGATGCGCCTGTCGCAAATCCGGAACAACGTGCAACAACGCTAGGACAATCAGTTGATACAAATCTACTATTGATCCTTGACACGTCTAACAGCATGAATGGATCTGCTGAGTTTCAGGGCATGACGAAACTGGAAGTAATGATTAAATCCAGCTTGAACTTAATCGAGCAGTACGAAGCCCTTGGTGATGTCATGGTGAACTTAGTGACATTTAACAATAATGCTGAGAATCCAACCAGCCTCTGGGTTGACACTGCCACAGCAAAAGACATCATCAACTCACTTTCTGCAACTGGTGAAACAAATTATGATGATGCTATTCGAGAGGCGATAGATGCCTTTAATGATACAGGCAAATTAGACGGTGCACAGAATATTGCTTACTTCATGTCTGATGGCGCACCAAATGAAAGTAATCAAACCGATGCTGATGGCAATTTTATTGGTGTGGGCATTGATAGCAGTGAGCAACAGGCCTGGGAACAGTTTTTAATTGATAATGGCATCACTTCATACGCCCTAGGTATGGGGGCAGATGCTGTATCTGAGGAATTAGCGCCGATAGCTTATGACGGTGTCAATAGTTCAGAAATCCCGGTCATTACAGTGACGGATTTTTCTCAGCTTAGTGACACTTTAACAAGTACTGTCACAGGCAATAGTGTCTCTGGCGATCTACTCGACGGCGGACTCCCATCAAGTGCAGGAGCCGATGGCGGTTGGATTAGTCAGATTACGATCGATGGTGTTGACTATACTTACAATCAATTCACGAATACAGCCTCTGTCGGTAGCGCTGTCGCCAGTTTTGATGTGACAACACACGTATGGACGATTACAACCGCTAATGGAAGTGTTTTAACGGTTGATATGGATAATGGTGAATACACCTATACAGTAGGGGATTCTGCAAGTGGTACCTTCACTGAAGAAATAACCTACGCGGTCACTGATGGCGATGGTGATAGTGCTAGTAACTCATTTACTATCGATGTCGATGTGGATTTATCTACGTTAGTCGTCAGTGATGACGTCGTTATTACTAATCAAAGCTCCGTTGATATACCTGATTGGGCTTTATTTGCTAATGATAGTGGTGCTGATGGTGAAACATACTCCCTAAATGGAGTTAGTGCTCCATCGGACTCCGATAGTGCTTCAGTCAATGGTAATAGTGTGACCTTCAATGATGCCAATAGTAATGGCGGCAGTTTCAGCTATCAGAATCAGGCAGGCAGTCAACAAGATTCTGCCAATGTCTCTGTTACACAGGTGAATGGAAGTCTGTTGGAAGGCACATTCCGAGATGAAATTCTAATTGGTAGCAACGACGTTGATTTTATCTATGGCGGCGCTGGTAATGATGTTCTGATAGGCGGTACAGGCGGTACATATAATTCAGGTGAAAGAGAAGTCATTGCCAGGGTAAGTCCAGGACAAACTGGTACGGGCAATGATAATCAGTTTTCTTTCACTTTGACTGCATTAGCCGCTGCTGCATTATATGTCACGGAGGTACGTATCTCCTTAGCCGAATATAATGCCTTTTTTGATCAGGTAGGAACCGATAGCTATACCTTCACCCTCGGTGATGGTTCAACTATATCAAGTGATGACATTCAGATGGTTACAGGTGGCGATACTGATGAGCTAGTCATCACGTTTGAACCTGGTACTTTCACGAATGGAGAGACTCTCACCTTCGGTATTGATACTGATGGCCGGGGGATGACGAGAGGTGAAGATTTTGGATCACGAGAAGTGCCTTTTAAGGTCTCTTTCAGTGATGGAACCAGTCTCGATGGGTCTTATGAGTCGGACTCTGTAAATGGTGGAAGCACAGCAACAGTCAATGACTCACCAATAGTGACGGAAACCCTTGATGGTGGTTCAGGAGACGATATTCTTGTCGGCGGTGATGGTGAGCATATTCTACTTGGTGGTGAAGGGGATGATACCCTTGTCGGCGGTGGCGGCAATGATATCCTTACTGGTGGTGAAGGAGCTGACTTGTTTATCTGGAACTCAGGTGATCAAGGCTCAGCTGCCAGCCCTGCTGCTGATATCGTCACTGATTTTAATGACAGTGAAGGGGATGTATTGGATCTTTCTGATATTCTGCAGGGAGAAGAAAGTAATGATATTACCGACTATATCTCAGTCGCTGAACAAGGTAACGACGTTGTACTTTCGTTAACCCCAGAAGGCGATGGTGGTGATATGACACAAACAATCACCTTGCAAAATACCAGTATTGATCAACTGGTTGGTAGTGATGCATCTGGTATGTCAAATGCAGATATTATCAACTCTTTGATTACTAGTGGTCAGATACAAGTAGATCAAAGTTAATTCAGTATATGAGAAAAGTAAAAAAGCCGACGTTAGTCGGCTTTTTTACTGGGTTATTTTATATGTTTCTACCAGCAACCAGCTGGACCAGTGGCACCTGTCTGAGTTATTGTCAGGGGGGTGCAGTTGATATCATTTGCTTGGCTCCCTTGGGCTGTTGCCACTAATTGATAGCTTGTCGCCGTAGGATTCGCTGCTACAACGATATTGTAATAGGCTGTTCCAGTCTTAGGTGACTGAGCAAAAGGTAATGCACCCAGTGTGCCTACGTAAGTAAAGTTTTCTGTGTAATACCTTTCCATATAACTTGCCAGTTCCATTAAATCAGCCTGAGCATTAGCTCGTCGAGTTTGTCTGACTTGCTCTTGGTAAGACGGATAAGCAATGGCAGCAAGGATGCCTAGAATGACAACCACAATCATCAACTCGATGAGTGTAAATCCATTTTCTGTATATTTTATGTTATTCATTTAATAACCATATTTCAGTGATATAGGGGGGCTCGCCATCAGCACCACGACTCGTGTTAAAGCCTATAGCTGTGTCTTCATTCACAATGGGGCCTTTTTCCCCTTGTGGCGCAAGACCATGCACAACCGTATTATGGTCGATAAGATACTCTTGATTAGAAATCACTAATCTATCTGAGGATAGCGATGAGTCCGTTACTGTTCCACTCTGACTAAAAGTCTGTGCAAGTACTGACATTGGTATTAATAACACAGAGAGGATGGTTAAATAATTTTTTTTAAACATACATATGTCCTTAATCAGTCAGTTGAATCCAAGATCGTCTTCCTATCGCATCCTCACTTGAAGACTCTTCTTCTAAAATAAGCTCACCTGTCTCGGCATCACTCATAAATTTCACTTCAGTGGAGCCAGAACCAGGAACACGTCTGCTGATTTTAGGTGGAGAAATGATACTGTCATAGCCTTTACCTGCGACAACTGGCACCTCGGTATCTGGCTCACCGTCACCATCAGTATCTACATAGAGATCATTTGCATCAATCACACCATCGCCATTGATATCCAGCGGCTGATAGTTCAGAGGTAGTCCCGTGTAATAATCTAATTCCATTAACCAACTACTACCACCAAAATCACATGCATCTTCTGATGGAACAAGTGACGTAAAGATCACTTTTTCATCTCGGATAATGCCTTCAGAAACTTGTCTTTCACCACTATTTTCACCTGATGATGCACTGACTAAGTCAACATACCAGCCTCGGTCATCAGTGTTAGCTGTACCCCAGTTAATGATTTTATCTGATTCTGAGGCCGATATTGTCCGATAATTCGTGCCTAGAATCGTAAATTCAGCCATTGCCCGTTTATTGAGTTGAGCCCGAGAAAATGCATAACGTGTATAGGAGGATGTATCAGCATCATATACTCTCGGATCCCAAATAGCGTAAAAACTTTGTGTAACTTGATCAACCGGAGTATTGTCGCCAACTTCAAAATATTTACCGGTACCAAATAAAAGTAAATAGCCATTTTTTTCGTTATGAAGCTCTACTTTAACTGGTGTTGTAATTGGTTGAATGTTGTCTTTGTTACAGCTTGTCCCGAAACACGCCGAGTATAACGGCAGTGGCTTATTAGTATCCGCATCTCTGTATGTAAAGTCCCAGTCATTCTTATTATTGCTACCAATTTCAATGCTCCAAACATTACCAAACATATCGCCGGCATAAATCAGATCGGTGGTGCCATCTTGGTTTGTGTCGATAGCTGTCGGCGTGGCGATTCCATTTGGTCTAAACTGTTCGGTTGGATCCTCATTTTTGCCTGTTTGTGTATCAAACTTACGAATCAGGCTACCGGTTTCTATATCTACGATATAGATATAACCATTGCCATCTTCACTGTCATGGCTTGCATTATTTGCACTGCCATCAGCGTCATTATCAAAAGTATTGTTGTACCCGCCACTAAATAAGGCCGCCCATTTACCGTTATTCAAACGAACAATATTTGCTTGTCCCATGGTGTATCCCATATCGGGATCATTCTTATCGGTAAATTCCCACAACACTTTTTTAGCTGATTCTGTTTCATTTGAAAATGCTGAAGGATCCGTAATATCTAAGGCAAAGTAACCTTGACCACCCGCACCAAGACCTGAAACAAGTACTGTATGCCAGCTGCCATCAAAAAAGGCATCCACAACAGTCGGACTGGCATCAACGTAATATTTGTGTGAGTAGCTGGGGGATGATAATTCTTTCAAGTTGTCATAGACACTATTCGGGACGTAGGCAAACTTTTCAACTCCAGAATCAGCATCAAACGCATGCAACATACCATCATTCGCCCCTACATAAATCATAGCGGTTCGGTTCAGATAGGTGCTGACAAACTCAGAATATAGGACAGAATCTTCTGGCTCATCATCTTCTGATCTATTGCCCCATTGATCGTAATAATCTGATCTAGGAGGACCAAGTAACACTGGAGAGGAATTAATAATATCGCCAAGTAATTTAGTTCGTGTTCTATAGATACCCTCAGATTTACTCTGTTCTTTCGATTGGTTACCACGCAGATAATTCAATACATCTTCGCTACCTAATGATAATTTTTGACTAGAATTCAATGCATTCCAGTCAAATGCATAACCATTATTACCATCAGAGGTGAATATCACACGTTGATTAGCGCTTGGAATTTTATTAGCAGCATCCCACAATGCTGAAGGTAATAATTGTCCATCGTCATCAAAGCCAAACGCTAGTAGTCGTCCTGTCCAGTCGCCACTGTTAAAACGGGCTTGATAGACTTTACTGTCACTAGTTATGGCACCCGAGTTAACGGCAACAGCAGCGGAGGACGAAGTTCTCGATGTGATATTTTGTAAAATGCCAGCAAGTGATTCGGCAAACTCATCAGGATCAGCAGCACTGAAAAAATTACCATGACTATTGACTGCAGCATGCCATAAGTCATCTATTTTTGCTGGGTTTGAACTTCCCGGGTCAGGCCATGATTTGGTCGGAGGGGTGGCTGAAAGAGCGTCTAAATCATTCTCTGGGTCGAGTGAGCCTTTGACCCCGAGCCCCACGGTGAATGTGACCATGTGTTGCCAAAATGCTGGATCTTCTGTGTTGGTTGGTACTTCATTTTCTAAGTCTGTCCGAAGATCCCGTTTCCAGTAGTGCATGGCTGTATCAGCCAGTGTATTTGACCATGAGTCAGAGAAAGGGGGAGATGCAATGTACGTATAATCGTCATCATTGGGACCACTGATGGCGGTGCCGTTGCTATTATCGACATTTCCAAGCCCAGGGCTGCCGCCATTCCAGTAGCCATCTGTAGTAAGAATATGATAGCTCTGACGACAAGTCAGGTGAGTAGAGGAGTCATCAGTACCTGGGGTAGCTCCCCATGGTCCTCTGTTGTCGGTTCTTTCGTAATATTGGCCTACACTGGCTGCAGCTGATCTGAGAGGTGTCCCGTAATTGTTAATCACATGATCGTAGAGGTTATCGTAAAATGCGGTCCTGTTTGCACCGCTAAATTTTCTGACGCCTCTGATGAGAGCTCTGTTACTGCTGACACCATCGATAGTGCGGCTACCCTCGTTTATTGCAGCAAAACCGACACGGGAATTTTCAGATTGGGTGGCAAATGCGCGGCCTACACCAGCACGAGCTGTCAAAATTCTTGAGCGGTAATATTGAAACCAGTTAGCAAAGTTTTGTATTTCTTCATCACGAGTTCGAGTCGTACCGTTTGGACTGGTGAATGTTGTACTAGCTGAAGTGGAGTCGGTAATTCTTACCCGTGTATAGCGAGAGCGATCTAATCGCAATGCCTCTGAGTCAGAAGCGCTGCCATTGTATTTGTAGTATGTGATGGGCCAAAAACTATGGTTACCATTGCATGGGTCTCCATAAGCACTACCGAGGCTACTGCCATGTTTGAACCAGCATGAATATTGTGTTTGTTGAGTTTTTAAGTTGATACTTCCACGTGAAGGATCGGCCGGATTATATAGCGCAGCTGATGGATTCGCATTTCCCATACTCGTGCCATCAGCCTTACTCCAAGGCACATAAGTCACATCTGGATTGTAGAACACTGCGTTGTTGACAGATGAGCGTGAAAAGAAGTTATGGACGTTATCGTCATCAAAGTTTGGTACCTGGTTACTGTAGGTAACACCACCATAAAGACTGGACGGTCTAGGGAACAGGTAATTCGCATAATGTAAATTCTCATCAGGCATGACCTCCCATTGCATGGAACCTGAATCATCAAGTGTAAACATGATATTCGGTGCAACCACACCACCGAGATAGAGTGGCACATTACTGATGTTGAGATTAGCTGCTGAAGATGTCAGCGAGTAAATACCCAATAATACGAGCGCTGTGAAAGAGGATAATTTATTCATATTTTTACCTCATACGAACGACAGACTGTAAAAGGACCACGGATTGCACTGAGCCACCCACACCGCGGGCAGTAACGCGGTAGAACTTAGCACCACCTTGTTGCTGGTCTCGAGGCTTATTACCGTTACTATTTCCGGGTTTTATAATTTCTTCAATGACATAACGTGGTGGGCTGACAGCACCTTGTGGTTGGGTGGCGGCTGTGCCATTTGCAGTCCACCAGGCGGCGTTACGTTGAAGCCACCAAGGGGTCGCATCTGTGCCGACAGGATCCATAGATTGTTTGGTCCAACACCCGGGGGCACCAGTATCGGAACAAATTGGCAGATTAACCCAGTTTAAGACGGTACCTTCACCAGCTCGTAACGCCACTTCAGCTGCTTTAAACGCTATATCTCTGTCAATTTGATTAGCTGCCATTTTTTCTTCCATGACACCTGTACGCATGGCAAAGATTCCTATCATGGTCAGCAATAACAGCATAATGAGACTGACAATCAAGGCCGCACCTGATTGTTGAATTTTCATAATATACGGTTCCTGAGCGTTATTGTTTTGGTAAAGACTTGCCTCAACCTGCCGTCATCTGGGGTGATGACATTGCCCTCGAGGGTATAGGTGCCATCCCCTAATGCCACATTATCATTTTGTTGAGGGTCAATATTGATCATGACTAAGGAGATGCGAACACTGATAACCTGCTCCCAGTCAGCCACTGCATTTGCTTTGACATATTGGTCTACACTACCGTTATTGCTGGTATCGACACCATACTCCACCTGCATCTGTTCGACACCTTCGATAAGTACATCTGGATTTTTTCCTAGCACCATCTGATAAAGAGAAGGGTAATTACTGGGGCCATTTCGAATAAAAAAAGTATGTGTAGTGATGGTATTTAACCAGCCCTGACTTAGGCCAGATAGTCCCAAGTCAACTCTACTATTTCCAGGTGTACCGATACCTGTTTCATGTTCAAGATTGCCGTCTACTGAGGGATCATTGGTCACCTGAAAAATCACGCTATTATTGCAGTCAGAAGCAATCACGATGTTAGCACACTCACCAGGCTTTGCTTCTGTCGCCGGATCGCAGTCATCCAGAGGATTATCCTGTGGAATTTTAACCGGAGCAGAGGGGCCTAAACTGCTATCGAAATGACTCACTTCAATAAAGACATTGCTCACTGTACGTAAGGTAAATACATCACTACCTGCTATCGCTTGATTGATTCCAGCAGGTAATGCGGGAGACCAGCCACCGTTGTTATCTGCTTCGTGGCCTAAGACTGGGGCACCACCTATGTCCCAGAAATAATTATTTGCCGTGTTCAGATTATTGACTAGGCTTCTACCTGTACCCCCTGAATTTCTTCCTGTAGCCCCTCTATTCCCTGTAGGGATAGAGTTACAACCGATGTAACCGGCGCGGTCTAAAAGCGATGAAATGTGATGAATTGCATAGCGTCCATCTTCTTGCATGCGCGCTTTCATATCTTGTACACGATAGGTTTGACGCGTACTAACGAATAACTCTATTACCCCAGCAATCAGTAAAAGGCCTATGACAAGTGCCACCATCAATTCGACTAGAGAAAACCCTTTTTCTTTATTCATATTGCACTTTCCAGAACCATTGTCGAGGTCGCATAGTCACCATAATTAGTATTCTCATCACCAATTTGAATATCTGACCATCTCACCGTGATCGTACAAATGAAGGGCTGGTTCACAAGAAAGTTGCCACACACAATTTGTCCTTCACCTGCAGGAAGATAGGCTGATAAAGCCGCTCGCCATTCTCGAACATCCGTATCAGAAACACTATTGCCAGCTGGCGTTGCCCCATTAAAAAGGATGTCATAGTTTTTTGCATAGGTTGCCGTGGTATTGGCTTTCATGCGCTCTAGTATGCTGCCAGCAAGAATATTAGCTTGGGTTTTGAGGCCTGCGGTTGAGTTGGCCTTGAGGGTGGTGACTTGTAAATGTGCCATACCAAGTAAACCTATAGCTAAGACAAATACTGCCACCATAACTTCCAGTAAGGTAAAGCCGGTTTGTTGACGTCTCATCATGGGCAAACATTCCCGATAGAAATTCTGCTACTACCTGACTGGTTCACGGTAATAATTCTTTCATTGCTGCCTGTCGAGCAAAAAGTGATATTGCCATTTGGGAAACCTAGTGTGGATAGAATTTCACCTGTCGGCATAAACCGAAATCCACTGCCTGTATTTCCGGCAGCGACTGACGTAACGCTGTCCAATGCATTTTGTTGAGATAGAAAGCAATCCTGATTCTCTGCACAAACTGCCCCTACATCTCCAAGCGATTCATCAGCATCCCAGTCAGTAAATACATTCCAACCACTACTCCAGTCACCATTGGTAATCGGTAGCATGGTGACTTGAATGCCTCTTCTGATAGCTTCGCTGCGTGCCAGTTGCATGGTGCCCATAAAATCATTTGCTGTCGTGATAAGGCGGTGGTCTCGAATCATTTGAGAAAAACTAGGGGCAGCAATAGCTAATATGATGGCTGCAACAGCGAGTGTTACCATCAATTCAACTAAAGTAAATCCTTGATTAATTTTGTCTTTTACCACGTCGTATCGTCCTCTCCATGTGGTCGGTTTTAGTCTTATTTATTTTCTCAGTCAAGCTTCAATCAATAGACTTTGTGGGGCTTGTCTCATATTTTGAAAAATAACGGTGAATATCAGCCATATCGTCATTTTAAAGTGTAGCAACATGGCGGCAATAGGGGGAAATCTTTGCCGCCATGTTCGACCAATATGTTGCCGAATTCTTATCTGTTTATCGGCAATTCATGAGCTTAGTTTAGTTGGCACGTTAAATGCTGAAGGACAATTGTAAATGAGGATGGAGGCGTACAGATGCCGATTAATTTTGATAGTGCGATTGGAGTTCATGCTGATGCATTGCGGGTGCGATCACAGCGTGCAGAGTTACTGGCCAGCAATATGGCTAATGCTGATACGCCTAATTACAAAGCTCAGGATATTGATTTTAAAGAGACTTTGAAGAATGCGATGGCAGGATCTTCTCCTAGCCAACTGAACACGACGAATAACAAACACTACGCCACTAATCCGGAATCTAATGGGCTTATGGGACCCATCCAATATCGAGTGGCCACTCAGGACTCACTTGATGGCAATAGTGTCGATGAGGAGGTTGAGCAGGCACAGTTTATGCAGAATGCTGTTCAGTATCAGGCCAGCCTTCAGTTTTTGGGTGGCAAGTTTAGTTCGATGACACGAGCACTGAAAGGAGAGTAGGCACTATGTCTTTATTTAATATTTTTGATATTGCCGGTAGTGGCATGAGTGCTCAGTCTCTGCGTCTGAACACAACAGCAAGTAATCTAGCGAATGTGGACAGTGTCAGTAGCAGTGTTGATCAAACATACAAAGCCAGACAACCGGTCTTTGCGACCGTACTTGATGATGTTCAGGAAGGTTACAAGCAGGGTGCAGTGCAAGTTCAGGGAGTGGTTGAAAGCCAGGCACCTGTGAGACAGGAATACAACCCAAGTCATCCAATGGCAAACGAAGATGGCTATATTTTCCACTCTAATGTGGATCCAATTACCGAAATGGCAAATATGATGTCCGCGTCACGTTCCTATCAAAACAACGTTGAAATCGCGAATACCTCAAAACAATTGCTGTTAAGAACATTACAGTTAGGGCAATAAGGAGGGGTGAAAGATGGCTGTGAGCGGCGTTAACGATAACAATCCGTATGCATTCTTGAACTCAAATCGTTCAGAAGAAACCAAAAAAGATCCTGGCACATTGGGCATGGAAGATTTTATGTCCTTGATGACCACCCAATTAAAGTATCAGGATCCAATGAACCCCATGGAAAATGGTGATTTTCTTGGACAAATCGCATCTTTTGCTCAGGTCACAGGCTTATCTGACTTGCAGGATTCGTTCTCTACTTTTTCTAACTCGATGCAGTCTAACCAAGCACTGCAGGGATCATCATTAGTAGGACGTAAAGTACTACTTCCATCTTCAATCGGTAATTTAACGGCAACAGATGGTATGTCCGGGCGGATAAATGTTGCCGATCCTGTCACGGATCTAAAAGTGAATATTTACGACGAGGCTGGCGTGGTGGTTCGTACCATCGAAATGGGTGCTGCTTCGGGCTATACCGATTTCACCTGGGATGGATTTGACGACAATGGTGAGGCCTTACCAGAAGGTGTTTATCAGTTTAAAGCCTCGGGTACGGTAGACGGATCTAACACGGCTTTTGCCACCGGGGTTATGGCTCAGGTATCGAGTGTATCCATTAGCTCGACCGATGGCCTGATAGTGAATTTGGCCGGAATTGGTTCTGCGTCATTTAGCGAAGTAGTTGAAATTCTTTAGGAGAACATCTTATGTCATTTAGTACAGCTTTAAGTGGTTTGAATGCGGCAACCGCCGATCTAAATGTCAAATCAAACAATATTGCTAACGTCAACACGACAGGCTTTAAGATGTCTCGTGCAGAGTTTGGTGACGTCTTTGCCGTGTCGGCGTTTGGTTCAACCAATCAAACCGCGATTGGTAGTGGCGCAGTGTTACAGAACGTGGCTCAGCAATTTAACCAGGGTAATCTGGAATTCACTGATAATTCCTTGGATCTAGCGATAAGTGGGCAAGGCTTTTTTGCTTTAGCACCTGAGTTGGATAGTGGTGAAGTCATCTACACTCGGGCGGGTGAGTTTGGTGTGGATAAGGATGGTTATATTGTTTCAAATGAGGGCTGGTATCTGAGAACGTTCCCTGTTGATTTGCAAGGCAATATTTCAGCCACAAGTATGAATGCAACCTCGCCAATTCAATTACCGGCTTCAGTGGGTGCGCCTGAAGCTACAACGGCGCTAACTATCGCGACCAATTTGCCTTCTACTTCTGATGGCATTATCGATAGTGGTACTGGTGGTATTTTGGCGATTGATCCGACGGATGACACCACATACAGCTTTTCAACATCAGCCACGATTTATGATTCATTGGGTAATGAACATATTGTGACCACTTACTATCAGCACATTGATGAAGCAGCCTTGGATGGTGGTACACCTGTCGGTGACAATCAATGGCAAATGGCTGCTTATGTGGATGGTGGTGAAGTCAAAGGTGGTACGGCTGGTGTCCCCTATGCGTTAGAAACCGATGCCAGAATCAGTTTTAATGCCGACGGTACACTTGCCAGCGTTGATGCCGATCCTGGTACGGCGGCGCTTGATGATGTGGTCATATCCTTCACAGATGGTGGTGCTACGGAGTGGGCCAGTGGTGCCGAAACTCAAGATATTACTATCTCATTGAGAGGGTCGACACAGAACTCAGGTAGCTTTAACGTCGGTGCCTTGACGGTCAATGGTTTTCCGACCGGACGTTTGACGGGTGTTGATGTGAGTGAAGAAGGACTGATTCGCGCAAACTATAGTAATGGTCAAGCCATCCCAATCGGTAAGATTGCTATGGGTAACTTTGCCAATCCACAAGCGCTGAACAAAATTGGTAGTACGGCATGGAAGGAAACAACAGATTCTGGCCCGGTCATTGCAGGAGAAGCTGCGACAGGTAGTTTTGGTCAAATTCAGGCGGGTGCATTAGAAACCTCGAATGTTGATTTGACAGCAGAGTTAGTGGGACTGATTACAGCACAACGTAACTTCCAGGCGAACTCCAAAGCGATTGAGACAAATAACGCTATTACTCAGACCATTATCAACCTGCGATAACGTTTTTAGTATAAATGCGCTGTTTAAAACAGCACATTGAGGGTGAAAAAATGGACCGTAGCTTATATATCGCCATGAATGGCGCTCAACAAACCATGCTTGCTCAGGCAGCCAATGCCAATAATTTGGCGAATGTGAACACAACAGGGTTCAGGGCTGACTTTGAGCAGTTCAGAAGTATGCCAGTGTTTGGTGAAGGTTTACCCAGCAGGGTCTACTCAATGCTGGAACGGCCTCAGACGGATTATCAAACTGGCTCGATTCAATCTACGGGACGTGATCTGGATATTTCTGTTCAAGGCGAAGGCTTTATTGCTGTGCAAGGTAAAGATGGCCGTGAAGGATACACGCGTGCAGGCGATTTGCATGTCACCGAAGCAGGGCAGCTCGTCACAGGAACGGGTCTGGCCGTGATGGGAGAAGGTGGACCTATTGCCATCCCACCGGCACAAACTGTCGAAATTGGCAGTGATGGCACGATATCTATCCGTCCTATTGGTGAAGCGGCAAATGCCCTTGCCGTATTAGACAGGATTAAATTAGTCAAACCAGACTTGCAGCAAGTGTTTAAAGATAGTGATGGCCTCATGCGTATGCAAGATGGCTCTGAAGCACCTTTAGATGCCACAGTAAAAGTCGCTTCCGGCACACTGGAAGGAAGCAATGTGAATGCGGTTGGGGCGCTGGTAAATATGATTGAGTTGCAGCGTCAATATGAGATGCAAGTCAAAATGATGGATACAACCCAGGAAAATAGTGCGGCATCGGCACGTTTAATGCAGATGAGTAATTAGCATTCAATGTAATACTGACTGCATAGATTTCAGGAGACAATTATGAATCAGGCTTTGTGGATTGCCAAAACCGGCCTTGATGCCCAACAAACACGAATGTCAGTTATTTCAAACAATCTGGCTAACGTGAATACAACAGGTTTTAAACAAGATCGTGCCGTTTTTGAAGACTTGCTATATCAGACTATAAGACAGCCTGGTGCCCAGTCTTCAACAAGCACTCAACTACCATCCGGCTTAATGATTGGTACAGGTGTTCGCACTGTTGCGACGGAAAAGTTACATGGTCAAGGTAATATTATTCAAACTGAACAAGCATTGGATATTGCTATTAATGGTCGTGGTTTTTTTCAGATTTTAATGCCTGATGGCACATTGTCGTACACTCGTGATGGTACATTTCAATTAGACTCTGATGGTCAGATTGTGATGTCAAACGGTAACCCTTTAGAACCCTCCATTACGATTCCAGCTGACACGCAGAGTATCACGGTAGGTTCAGATGGCACGGTTAGCGTAACTCAGCCAGGTACGGCTACCCCGACCATCGTAGGCAACATTGAGTTAGCTGACTTTGTTAATCCAACAGGTCTGCAGCCTATCGGTGAGAATTTATTTCAGGAAACCGGCGCCAGTGGCACACCGATAACGGGAACGCCTGGATTGGATGGCTTTGGTCAAACGATTGGGGGCGCTTTAGAAACATCGAATGTGAATGTGGTGACTGAGCTGATCAATATGATCGAAACTCAACGCGCCTACGAAATGAACTCAAAAGCGATTTCTACTTCCGATCAAATGCTGCAGTACGCCAGCCAAAATCTCTAGTTACAGCACTTGGCTACCTGGTCCCCCACCAGGTAGCCTTTTTTCTTTTTCAATATTCACTATCTTACTCATTTTTGGCACGAACTCTGCAAGATTATTTCATGTGAAGTTGGTTTTTTCGGAGTGTCAAAATGAAAACTGTTGCCCCATTTTTAGTATTTCTTGCTGTGGCAATGTTATCGGGTTGCTACAACAATGAAGTGAAGCGTGACCCCGCGTTTGCTGCTGTTCGTCCTGCTCCTATTGAACCACAAGATAATTATGACGGTGCTATTTTTGACGCACGCAGTAATATTTCTCTATTTGAAGATTATCGTGCAAGACGAGTCGGCGATATTTTGACGGTGAAGCTGGAAGAGCAGACTGATGCCGAAAAAGAAACAGAAACCACTGTCAGTAAATCAAATAGTAACAACATCGATAATCCAACATTGTTTGGTACTACGCCTCAATTCAATTTACCCAGTCAGTTACCTTTAGCCAACACAAAAGATAACAATTTGGCATTTGGTATTGGCTCTAACTCAGATTTTACTGGTGCGGGCGACAGTGATCAGAACAACAAACTGAGCGGTAATATCAGTGTTTCGGTTGTAGAAGTACTGCCAAACGGCAATATGGTGATTCGTGGTGAGCGAGTCATCACTATCAATCAAGGCAATGAATATATCCGGTTGTCAGGCATGATAAGTCCCAGAGATATTGAGGCCGATAATTCTATTTCGTCTATCCGCATTGCCGATGCTCAGATTTCTTATGTAGGAGATGGTCCGACTAATGATGCCAATGTGATGGGCTGGTTAAGTCGATTCTTCGTCAGTGCATTAATGCCTTTCTAAAGGGTGAAAGTTATGAAGTTTAAAGTGTTTATCGCATTTGCGTTCATAGTGAGTTCGAGCATGGCTTATGCCGAAAGGGTCAAAGACCTAGCCTCAATTGCGGGTGTGCGAAATAACCAATTAATTGGTTATGGCCTTGTAGTCGGCCTCAATGGTACGGGTGATAAAACCAAGTTTACCGGCCAAAGTTTACGAAACATGCTGGTAGAAATGGGCATCAATATTCCGCCAGGTACCGACCCAAAAAGTAAAAACGTAGCAGCCGTTTCAGTTCATGCCGATTTGCCGCCTTTCATGAAGCCTGGACAAACCATTGATATCACCGTTTCTTCTTTAGGGGATGCGAAAAGCTTACGTGGTGGTAGTTTATTGATGACCCCTTTAAAAGGGGCAGATGGACAGATTTATGCCATGGCACAAGGCAATTTAATTGTAGGTGGTTTTGGTGCTGACGCAGCTGATGGTTCACGCGTTACCGTCAATATTCCCAGTGCTGGTCGTGTGCCTAACGGTGCAACCGTCGAGCGGGCGGTCAGAAATGCATTGAATGTAGGAGATTCGATTATTCTGAATCTACATAGCCCTGACTTCACCACCGCCAGTCGTTTAAGTGATGCGATTAACCATACTCTGGGTAAAAACACGGCCTTTTCGATGGATGCTTCTTCCGTAAAAGTTAATGCGCCACGAGATCCTAATCAACGAGTACCCTTTTTATCACTGATTGAAAATTTAGAGCTGAGCCCAGGTGAGGCTCCTGCCAGAGTCGTGGTTAACTCACGCAGCGGAACGGTGGTGATTGGTCAGCATGTCAGAGTGAGTCCAGCTGCTGTCACTCATGGCAACTTATCAGTCACTATTTCAGCAAATCCTGAGGTTAGCCAGCCTGAACCGTTCTCACAAGGACAAACCGTGGTGACGCCTAACTACGACATCAATATCACGGAAGAAAATAGTCGTATGTTTGTGTTTAACCCAGGCGTGTCACTGGATGAAATCGTACGTGCTGTGAATCAAGTTGGCGCGGCACCTGGTGATTTGGTCGCTATACTTGAGGCACTCAAACAAGCGGGTGCGCTTAAAGCAGACTTAGTGGTCATCTAATCATGGCTTACGAATCGAATATTGCCCAGTCCGCTGTTGACTTTCATGGTCTGAACCAACTGCGTCAGCAAGCGGTGAAAGGTAGTGATGCTGAGCAAACACTTAAGCAGGTGGCTGGTCAGTTTGAGTCTTTATTTGTGAATATGATGCTCAAGTCCATGCGCCAAGCCAGTTTAGCTGAAGGCATGTTTGATTCGACACAAAGCAAAATGTATCAGGATATGGCTGATCAGCAACTGGCCTCAGATTTATCGATGCGAGGTGGTCTGGGACTGCAAGATGCCATCATCAAACAGCTAGGAAGTTATCAGTTGCAGTCCTCTCAACCAGCGAGAACGGATCAATCATACAGTTATGACACAGTGACTATTCGGCCAGCACTTGCTAAGAAAGTGAATGAACTGATGATCAAACAAATCCGTGAGATTCATGCAGAAAACGGTGAGATTGAGACAAAAGCAGACTTAATGAATCTTGGGGAAAAGGTTTTTAATTCACCCAAAGATTTTGTGCAAACCTTGTGGCCGTATGCACAACAAGCTGCAGATAAAATAGGCGTGTCGCCTGAAGTAATATTGTCGCAGGCTGCACTCGAAACCGGCTGGGGTAAATTTGTATTAAAAAGCAAAAGTGGTGAAACAAGCTTTAACCTGTTTAACATCAAAGCGGATAAAAGCTGGGACGGAGAGCGTGTCAGTAAAGTGGCACTTGAGTATCGTGATGGCAAAGCTTACAACGAGGCTTCTCAATTCCGTGCTTATGATTCTTACCAAGATAGCTTCAATGACTACGTTGAGTTTTTACAAACTCAACCACGCTACCGTAACGCATTGCAGCACACCAATGATGCTGAAGCCTTTGTTGAACACCTGCATAAAGCCGGGTTTGCAACCGATCCTCAATACGCTGACAAAATAAAACGCATAATGAATAGTGACATTCTGGCACGAATTTCGCTGGAGTCAGACCATGCATAATCACGCTGACGAGTTAAGGAGCATGCCATGAGTCTGCTAGGGATTGGGACATCGGCATTATTAACAGCCCAAGGTAATTTATCGACGACAAGTCATAACATCAGTAACGTCAATACTGAGGGATACACTCGCCAGCGTGCTGACCAAGCCACCCGTACACCTGACTACAAAGGAGATATGTATTTTGGTACGGGTGTACAGATAACCTCGGTTGAACGTGTTTATGACACCTTTCTGGCGAGCCAGGTTAGAACGTATACCGCACAAGAAGCAGCCCAAAGAAGCTATCTCAGTTATTCACAACAGGTAGATGATCTACTTGGTTCGGAAGACTTAGGTCTGAGTACAGGCATCAGTGAATTTTTCAACTCAGTAAATGAGGTGGCAAACGATCCTACCTCTATAGCGGCCAGACAGTTGATGCTGACCCGTGGTGAACTCTTAGCGAATCGTTTTAACACCATGGACTCACAGCTAACAAAGCTAGACGAGCAGGTCGATTACGATATCACCGTTGCCATTGATGACATCAATAATCTGTCGAAAAGTATTGCCGAGTTAAATTCGGCCATTACCGCAGCCACAGGTGCTGGTGGATCACCGAATGATTTACTTGATAAGCGTGACAAACTGATCACAGATCTTTCCGAGATCGTCTCAGTGAATGTTATTGAGCAATCAAACGGCACCACAAATATCCTGATTGGTAATGGCCAGGCCCTTGTCGCGGGCACAAAAAGTATGGCTCTAACGACGGTTACGGATACCTCAACCAGTCCACCAAGATTAGGTATTGGCTACGGTGATAGTAGTACGAATATTACCAGTCAGCTATCTGGTGGTACCTTAGGTGGGGCTTTGGATTTCCGTGACACGATTATAGATGATGTGAGAGCGGAGCTTGATGTGTTGGCACAAGCCGTTGTGGAAGGTTTTAATGCCGTCCACAACAACACGACGAATATTGCCAATGGCGGTCAGGGTTCAGTTGATTTGGATGGTAATGATGGTGGGGATTTCTTTAACCCGGCAAATATTACCGCTGCCACGATCTCCTTGGCAATCAGTGATCCGCGTGCTATTGCCGCTTCCTCTAAATTTGATGCGGCAACAGGAACAATTAATATTTCTGGTTCTGGTAATAACGAAAATGCTTTGGCGCTGGCAAATCTGGAGACAGATAAAACGCTCGTGACAATTGCCCCCGGTGTAACGCGTTCTCTATCAGAAGGTTATGCCGTGCTGGTGTCTGATGTTGCCACCAGAACTCAGCAAGCAGAAGCCAGTCAGGAAACACAACTGGCATTACTGCAACAGACCGAACAGCGTTTCGACGCGGTAGGCGGTGTAAATCTGGATGAAGAAGCCGCTCAGCTGATCAAGTTTCAGCAAGCCTATCAGGCGGCATCACAGATCATTATTGTGTCCAATACTATTTTTGATTCACTGATTAATGCTGTTTAGGAGATTGTCATGAGAATTTCTACATCCTATATTCAACAGCAAAGTGTTGATACGATGCTGGCCCAACAAAAGCAGTTGGCGGATACCCAGTTACAAGTCTCAACGGGGCAACGAATTCTAAGACCGTCAGATGACCCGGTGGCAGCAGTAAAGTCATTGAACTATCAGCGTGAAGTCAGCATCAACGAACAGTATCAGGCGAATGCCGATGTGGCCAATAACAAACTTAATGCCGCTGAAAATGCCTTAACCAGTGCAACAAATATTGTTCAACGGATCCGTGAGCTGGCTGTGCAAGCACTTAATGACAGCAATGATGCCAATGCCCGAGCAGGTATCGCAGAAGAAATTGATGAGTTGAATAAGTCTCTCGTGAGCCTGGCGAACACCACAGATGCGAACGGCGAGTTTTTATTCTCTGGTTATCAATCTTTTACACAAGCGTTTGACACTACCACATTTGCTTATGGCGGCGATGGTGGGCAACGCAGTATGCGTGTAGGCAGCGATTATTCTGTTGAAGCCACTTTTCCCGGCGATGAGCTATTTGTTATCACCAATGCCGACACCACTACTCAGGCGGTTTTCCAAACCATCGATGATTTTTCTACCGCGCTTAAAGCCAATACTATAGGCACAGCCCCTAATAATGGTGAGTTTCTTGATAATATGTCGACAGCCATTGATTCATTAACGACAGCAAGAACCGCTGTAGGTGCCCGAATCAATTCAATAGACCAGCAACGTAGTATTAATGAAGACAGCTTAGCTAGTCTGGAAACCAGTTTGACTAAATTAAAAGATTTGGATTACGCCGAGGCTATATCGCGTTTGAACTCTCAAACAACGGGTTTGCAAGCCGCTCAACAAGCCTATGTCAAAGTACAAGGACTGTCCCTCTTTAACTTTTTATGAAACACTGACATTTTTTTACCGTTGTCAGTTATAAAAATATGAAAGCAGTGATCCTGGCAGGTGGCTTAGGCACGCGTATCAGTGAAGAGTCCATCAATAAACCTAAACCGATGATAGAAATAGGTGGCAAACCTATTCTCTGGCACATCATGAAAATCTATTCCTACCATGGCGTGAATGATTTTATTATCTGCTGTGGATATAAGGGTTATCTCATCAAGGAGTATTTTGCGAATTATTTTTTGCATATGTCGGACATCACGTTTGATATGCAAAACAATAAAATGCATGTACATGAAGCCCATGCAGAGCCTTGGAAGGTGACTCTGGTAGATACCGGTGAAGATAGTATGACTGGTGGACGTATCCGTCGTATTAAGGATTATGTCCAAGATGAGGAAGCCTTTTGCCTGACGTATGGTGATGGTGTCGGCAATATCGATATTCGCACTAGTATTGAGTTTCATCATGAGCATGGAAGTTTGGCTACTGTGACTGCGGCTTATCCTCAAGCGAAATTCGGTGCTTTAGATATTCAAGGTGATCGTGTTGTTAACTTCCAGGAAAAGCCCAAAGGTGATAACGGTATGGTCAGTGGTGGCTTTTTCGTTTTATCTCCCAAAGTCATTGATTACATCAGTGATGACAAGACAAGTTGGGAAGGTTATCCATTGCAGAAGTTAGTAACTGAACAGCAGTTGCGAGTCTTTCGGCATGAAGGTTTTTGGCAACCGATGGATACTTTACGTGATAAACAACATCTTGAGCACTTATGGCAGTCAAATCAGGCACCATGGAAAGTGTGGTGATTGATAAGACTTTTTGGCAGAACAAATCGGTTCTGATTACCGGACATACCGGTTTTAAAGGTAGCTGGTTGAGCTTGTGGTTAACTCAGCTTGGCGCCAAAGTAACGGGTTATGCGCTTGCGCCAAATACCACACCTTCAATATACGAAGCTCTCGAGTTAAAGACTATTATCAATTCTGCGATGGCAGATATTTCTGATTTATCAAGGCTATCTGAACTTGTTAATCAGACACAGCCCGATGTGGTGTTTCATCTCGCTGCACAATCATTAGTTAAACCCAGCTACCTTGATCCTGTTGGAACTTATCAAACCAATGTGATGGGGACAGTCAATCTTCTAGAAACCGTCAGACATTGTCCCAGTGTTCAAGCTGTGGTCGTGGTGACGTCAGATAAATGTTACGAAAACCATGAGTGGTCCTGGCCATACCGCGAAAACGATCGGTTGGGTGGGCATGACCCATACAGCAATAGTAAAGGCTGTGCTGAGCTTGTCACCAGTGCCTATCGACAGTCCTTTTTTATGGCTAATAAAACTGCCATAGCTAGCGCGCGTGCCGGTAATGTGATTGGTGGCGGTGACTGGTCTGAATACCGGTTAATCCCAGATTTAATAAAAGCCAATCAGACAGGTCATTCGCTTGAGATTCGTCATCCGCGAGCCATTAGACCTTGGCAGCATGTATTGGAGCCTTTATCAGGATATTTATTACTGGCTCAACACATGGTTGAGCGCGGTGCGGAAGTAGCTGATGCATGGAATTTTGGTCCTGCTATGGAAGACACGAAGCCTGTAGATTATATTGTGGAATTTGCTCAGCAGCGTTGGCCGTCTCTTGATTGGTTTGCTCCTCAGCATAACGAGCATCATGAAGCATCAATACTGATGCTCGACTGTAGTAAAGCCCGACAGCAATTAGACTGGCAACCTGTTTGGCATATTGATGATGCGCTCTCTCTCACATTTGACTGGTATGATGCTTTTTATTCTGGAAAGCCCATGCGCGAGATAAGCCTGCAACAAATTCAGCAGTTTGTTCAGGACAGTAACGCGAGCTCGATAACATAAAGCAACATTATGAACCCAATGCATTCTCATGATATGACAAATCACGCTGCGACTTTTGCTTGCGGTGAACTGTGTATTGTCAATAAACCTGCCACCTCGCCAACTTTGTGTGTCGTGATTTCTCAGGAAGAAGCCGTCATAGAATGTTATGAATTACTGGCTTTAACAGACAATCCTTCAACTTCAGGGGATAACTGGTTTTTGTTATCGGAAGCGACAGCAAGCCGTTCAGCAGAATATCTGGATTTACGGCAGCCTATTTTTACTGGTCCAATGAATATCGCCAGTCGACAAGGTCAACTTTCGGCTTCAACAGTCGATGCGTTATTACGTGCCTTAGTTCAACGTCAAGTGAAACGCTACAGCCAGCATAAATTTCAATCAAAGGCTTTCCAGCCTGGGCAGAATGCTGTTGCTGTGTCAGGAAAAGTTTTGGATAACAATGATATCCAGCATATGGTGGATGCCTCACTGGATGGCTGGCTAACAACTGGACGGTTTAATGCCCAGTTTGAAAAAGCACTGGCTGAATTTATTGGTGTCAAACATGTTCTCACGGTAAATTCAGGTTCATCAGCGAACTTGTTGGCATTAACTGCACTGACTTCACCTAAGTTAGGTGATAAAGCATTACAAAAAGGCGATGAAGTCATCACTGTCGCGGCTGGGTTTCCGACTACGGTGAATCCCATATTACAAAACGGTTTAGTGCCGGTTTTTGTTGATATTACCTTGCCTTCCTACAATATTGATGTCAGTCAGCTTGAGGTGGCGTTATCTGATAAAACCCGAGCCATTATGATGGCTCATACATTAGGAAATACGTTCAATATTGATGCTGTTGTGCGTTTTGCTCGTCAACATAATTTATGGTTAATCGAAGATTGTTGTGATGCTCTGGGGAGTACCTATACACCTTCTGTAGAATTAACGGATTATCGTGGTCTGCCCATCGCCATAAATGAGCCTCGACATGTCGGTACCTTTGGTGATATTGCTACCTTAAGCTTTTATCCGGCTCATCATATTACGATGGGAGAGGGTGGAGCGGTTTATACCAATAATGGCCAACTGAAACTGATTTTGGAGTCATTCCGTGATTGGGGTAGAGATTGTTTCTGTGAACCCGGTAAAGATAACACCTGTAATAAACGCTTCAGTTATCAGTTGGGACAACTGCCGTGCGGCTATGATCACAAATATACCTATTCACATCTTGGTTATAATCTGAAAATTTCTGATATGCAGGCCGCTGTTGGCTTATCTCAATTGGATAAAGTCACGGGCTTTATTGAAAAGCGTAAAGCTAACTTTCAACGTTTACATGATGGCTTAGCTTGCCTACAAGATTATTTATTACTGCCGGAAGCAGAAAATAATGCTGAACCGTCCTGGTTTGGTTTCGCTATTACCTTAAAACAAGGTAATCGAGCTGACTTTATTCAGTATCTTGAACAACACAAGATAGCCAATCGACTGGTTTTTGGCGGAAACCTTATCAAACAGCCGTATTTTGAACAGCAAAGCTATCGTAAAGTTGGTGAATTAACCGTCACCGATCAGGTCATGAATGATTCGTTGTGGATCGGCGTTTTTCCGGGGCTATCTGATGAGATGATTGATTATATGATCGATACTATCCAATCTTATTTCAAAGTGTGAGTGATGACTGACAAAACATCGATGTATCAAAAGTTATTTGTGCTGGAAATGGCCAATAATCACCAAGGTGATATTGCTCATGGCAAGCAGGTTATTCAGCAGATGAAGCAGGTTTGTGATGATTTCCCTTTCCAGTTTGCCTTTAAATTGCAGTACCGTAACCTGAAAACCTTTATTCATCCTGATTATCGAGATAGACAAGATATTAAATACGTAAAACGATTTCGTGATACAGAGTTAGACGAAGCCCAATTGCTGGAATTAAAAAAAGCCATTGATGAAGCAGGCTTTATTTCCATGTGTACGCCGTTTGATGAAGCCTCTGTTGACTGGATTGAACAACATGGTTTTGACATCTTAAAAATTGCCTCCTGTTCACTTACCGATTGGCCATTATTAGAACGTATCGCTCAATCCTCTTTGCCGCTGGTGATGTCTACCGCCGGTGCCACGATGGAAGAGATTGACAATGTCGTTCAGTTTTTCTTACATCGCCACAAACAATTAGCCGTGATGCACTGTGTTGGTGAGTATCCAACGCCAAGACAAAATCTACAGTTAGGTCAAATTGCTCTATTAAAACAACGTTTTCCTGAGGTGACGGTGGGCTATTCAACCCATGAAGATCCTAATGAGTCGGAAGCAGTGAAAATGGCCGTCGCCATGGGCGCGCAGCTGTTTGAAAAGCATGTTGGGGTAGGTGAGCTCAATGCTTACTCGGCGAACCCTGAACAAGTCAGACAATGGTTACTCTCAGCGCAAGAAGCTTATGCCATGCTTGGTCTTGAGGGCGAGCGTGTGACGGTGACAGAGACAGAATTAACCACACTGAATTCATTACGCCGAGCGGTGTTTGCTAAACAAGATCTCGCTGCAGGCAAAGCATTGCAAACAGAAGATTTTTACTTGGCGATTCCAAGTCAACCCGGTCAACTATTGGCCAATGACTTATCCAAATACAAACAGTTTGAGTTAAAAGCGGCGGTAAAGGCTAATGAACCTTTATTACTCAAGCAGTTAGAAATCACCGATACCCGTGACATGGTTTCAGCTTCATTATCTAAAGTGTGTGCTTTATTACGTGAAGCCGGCATTGCTATTGCTGATGGGGTGAACTGCCAGTTATCGCATCACTATGGCATTGAGAAGTTCGAAGAAACAGGTGCGACCATTATTGATGTGGTTAACCGTGAATACTGTAAAAAGATTCTGGTGTTACTGCCAGGACAAAATCATCCGGTGCACGCTCATCATAAAAAAGAAGAAACCTTTAATGTGCTGGCGGGAGAGATGTACTTACAACTAGGTGATGAGCTAAAAACCATCAAAGCCGGTGAAATGGTCACCGTTGAGCGCGGTGTTAAACATGCTTTTAGCAGTGAAACTGGGGCGATATTTGAAGAGTTATCCACCACACATTTCACTGATGATTCGTATTATGACGATAAAGCTATTAACCAAAACAGTCGCCGCAAAACCAATCTAATCTTCCGTGCTGACTGGCTAACTTCGGAGTGGGCATGAGCGAACAACGCGTTGCTGACTATATCTTTGCCCGAGTGGCTGAATTAGGTGTTAAAGAGGTTTTCTTACTTCCTGGTGGAGGGGCCATGCATCTGGTGGATGCCTTGGGGCAGAATCCTGATATCACTTTCATACCGACTCATCACGAACAAGCTGCAGCGATTGCGGCTGAAGCCTACTCTCGCGTGAATGAAACACTCGGCGTGGCGCTTGTTACAACGGGACCGGGTGCGACCAATGCTTTGACTGCTGTAGCGGGTGCCTGGATTGAGTCTGTACCACTGCTGATTATTTCCGGTCAGGTGAAACGGGCCGATATGAAAGCTGATAGCGGTGTACGGCAAATGGGCCCGCAGGAAGTTGACATCGTGTCGATGGTTAAACCCATTACCAAATATGCCATCACCGTTGATGAGCCAGAGAATATTGGTCTTTATCTTGATAAGGCTTTACATGAAGCGATGACAGGACGAAAAGGCCCTGTCTGGCTGGATGTGCCTTTGGATGTACAAGCCAGTTTGATTGAGCCGGAAGAGCTAGCCCGGGATGAGTCGAATACAGACAATGAGTCAGACTGTGCACTTGAGCTGGATGAAGTTATCCAACTCATTCAGCAGGCTGAGCGTCCTATAATTTTGGCTGGTCATGGTATCCGTCTATCAGGTGCCGCTGACGCATTCAAACAACTTTATGAAAAAAACGGTATTCCGGTATTAACCACATGGAATTCTCTGGATCTAATTCCTTACGAACATTCATTATGTGCTGGTCGACCAGGTTCAGTGGCACTGAGACCGGCAAACTTTGCCGCCCAGAATTGTGATTTATTGATCAGTATTGGCGCACGTCTGGATAATGTGGTTACAGCACACAATCCGCAAAACTTTGCTCAGTATTCCGATAAGGTGATTATCGATATTGATGCCTCTGAACTGAAAAAACATCAGCTACCCAAAGCCCGTTTGATTCAGGCGAATGCCAAAACCTTTATTGAGCAGCTTCTGGCTGAGGTGAATGATACACCTGCCGACTATGCTGACTGGATACATAAAATTGCAGACTGGAAACAACGCTATCCACGCTGTGATGGAGAAAAATTTCCAGAGCAAGGTGAAATTAGTCATTATCATTTCATCGATCGTTTATCTGCTCTCACTAAAGCAAATGAGCTTATTATTACGGGCAGCTCAGGGCTGGCAGTCGAAGTCTTTTACTCCACTTTTGTGAACAAAACGGGACAACGTATTTTCCTCACCTCGGGTTTAGGTTCTATGGGCTATGGTTTGCCCGCGGCGATTGGTGGCTGTCTGGCCTCAGGTAAAAAGCCCGTTGTTTCGGTTGAAGGTGATGGAAGTTTGCAGCTTAATCTTCAAGAATTAAGCACCTTAAAATCCCTCAATTTACCTATACGCATGTTCATTATGAACAATAATGGTTATGCCTCCATTCGAAATACACAACGCAATTATTTTGATGAGCGCTATGTGGCAACTGGTCAAGAAGCTGGATTACTGATTCCGGATTTAGTAAAACTCGCAGAAGCAATTGGTCTTGATGCTGTTCGTATAAATGACGCCAGTGAGTTGGATGAAAAAATCCAATATGTGCTGAATCATCCAGGCCCAATTCTTTGTGATGTCTCTATCATCAAAGACGAAGCGTTATGGCCAAAAGTGTCAGCTAATCCTCAAGCGAATGGTTCGATGATATCCATGCCCTTAGAAGATATGACACCTCTGTTGTCTTTAGATCAGTTAAAACAGGAAATGTTAGTGTCCTTAGCTGACATTTCTCAACAAGTGGTACGAGGAGATGGTTGATACTCAAAACCGCAAATCATTAGCATGCCCATGTTGTCTGTCGCTTATAAACCATACTATAAATAGTGTATTTGTCTGTCCCCATTGCCATCATGTTTGGAAAGATGTTGACCCCCATTGGGTAAGTAAACATTACATTAAATTAACAGGTCGAAATGAACTTCCTGATAAATACGTAGAAAAAAAACTTCTTGAGAGAGTTGAGTATTTGGCACCTTACTTAAGGACAGGGATGTCAGTATTAGAGATCGGATGTGCTGAAGGGGAGCTGGGCAAGAAAGTTAAAGAAAAGTATCAATTGGAATACTATGGCTTTGAAATTTCGCAAGATGTCATACAAGCCATGACAGTTCTTGACGGTGTGTTCCGTTTAGCTGATCAAGTGAGCGAAGAACGGAAGTTTGATCTCATCATGAGTTTTCATGTATTGGAGCATATCTCTGATCTTAGTGCTGTCATTGTAGATTGGAAACATTGGTTAAAGCCTAATGGAATAGTGATTCTGGAGGTGCCTAATAACGCTGGGCATCCGTGGGTTGAGGACGATAATAACCCTGAACATATTCACCAATTTGGAATGAGTTCAATAGCTGCTTTATTGCAAAGGCATGGCTTCATAATCAAGATGATGAGCACCGGCTTTTTTGAATCACCAAGTTATACCGATAGCATTCGCTTAGTAGCTGAGTTGTCACTGTCTCGAAAAGACAAACAGGATAGCCTGATAGAAGCTATCAGAAAAACGATACATGAACCCTTTGATGTTTTTTGTGTGGGTGGGGATTTTAAAAACTACATAGAGCCGATTATGCCCCATCTAAACGTCATATCATTATTCGATAATGATGCAATGAAAAAAGAGATGGGAGGTAAACCTGTCATACTTTTCGAAAATGAAAAAAATGAACAACGCCCCATTTTAATAGCGAGTATTCGTTATGAGGAGCAGATCCGTGACGAGTTGCTTCAGAAAAAAGTGTCTTTAAATAATATCTATTATCTCAGCGATATCTTGCTGGGGGTGAATAGCAATGGCTGATAAGCATTTCGCTTGGAACAGGGCTTGTCAGGTTTGTGGGACATTGAATCTGTCGGTTTTGTATGAGAACCAACTTGCTGTCATTGATGGTAGAGACATGAGCTATAGTGTTACAACCTGCAGTCACTGTGGATTTCATTATGCGAATCAGCTACCTAAGGCATCATCGTATCAGTCTTACTATCGATCTTTGTCTAAATATGATGTCACTCTTTCTGCCAGCTCGATACCAGAAATAGATAATTATAGAGCTGAGAAAGTTATCTCTTTCATCCAGCCATATATTTCTTTGGATAAAAAAGTTTTTGACTTAGGGTGTGGACATGGAACGTTACTCAACTGGTTCTCGATGAGTGGTTGGTCAAATATCTATGGCGTTGACCCAGCCCCAAATGCTGCCGACCAAGCAAACCAGCTTTATGGTTTGTCCTGTATTACAACGGGGAGCTTGGAAAATGCAGTGTCTTTAAATCGGCTGATAGAGGCTGATTTAATCTGTCTGATGGGAGTATTGGAGCATCTGCCCAACTTATATGATGATCTCACCTTATTATTAAATAGTGTGAAAGAGGATGCCAGCATACTGATTGAAGTACCTGCTTGTGAGCGATTTACACGAGGTGATTTTGAGCCCTATGGCGAGTTCTCTCTGGAACATATTCAATTTTTTAGTGCAAGTTCCTTGGACAGATTAATGGAGAACTTTGGTTTTTATCCAATAACGTCTCACATCTTGGATTTACCTCCAGGAACAACGGACAGTCTTTTAAGCCTCTATTCGCGTAAACAAAAAACAGATAATGTCATCGCAACTGATACCGCTTTGGATGAATACATGGCAGAGTCTGAGAGTAAATTGCAGCTAGGCTTAAGTAAAATAAAGTCATTGGTTCGGCAGCCCGTAATAATATATGGTGCAGGTAGCCATACCGCACGGTTACTACCCTATCTCGATGACTGTCAGGTTTCTCAACATATTGTTGGCATTGTTGATGGCAACACAAATCTTCAGGGTAAGCAGATGGGAAAATGGGTGATTGATGTGCCAGAAATATTAATAAACCGCTGTCCTGATATCCCTGTTCTTGTCTCTTCATACCGATCTCAGAATGCCATTAACCATGTGCTTAGTGACATTTATCCAAATCCTATTATAACGATGTACCAGCTATGAATTTAAAACATATTCTTTTTGACTTTGATGGCACAATCATTGATTCGGCACCATGTATTCTCAATTGTTATGAGCAGGTCATGTCGGATCTGAATATCACACCATCTGTTCCGATAACTGCGTCGATAATTGGCCCTCCTCTTACTGACACTGTAGCCATGCTGGCAAATACTGAAGATGAAGTTCTCATCGAAAACATGGCAACCGCGTTTAAAAGCTTTTATGACAGCCGTGTGGCAACAGAAACGCCAATGTATGCTGAGATAGAGGAAGTATTAGCCTGGTTAAATGAACAGAGGTATCAGCTATATATCGCAACAAACAAGCGTTATGAACCAACCATGGCAGTTATTGAACATTTATCACTAGCAAAGTATTTCACCGATATTGGTGCCGTCGATCAGTTACCCTTAGGAAAGCAAAAAAAATCGCTTCTTATCCAAAGGTTGGTGAAAGAACATAATATTGAAGAAAAAGAAGCACTTTATATCGGAGACAAATTAGACGACTATCAAGCTGCTACATTCAATTCTATGCCATTTGTTGCTGCTGGCTGGGGGTATGGGGACTGGGAGTCATCAAATACTGTGTTCCATTCACCATTACAACTGCTTCATTTTATAAGCAATTATAATGGCTGAAAATTTCTCTGAGTTAAATGTTGATGAGTTAGCTCAGGCTGATATTAATCATCTCCTAGAGTTTGTTGACTTCTCCTTGTTATCCGATAAGCACCTTTTCGTCACTGGTTGTACCGGATTTATGGGCTATTGGATATTAATGACGATTCATTGCCTAAATATCAAAGGGTTTAATATACAGGTAACGGGTATATCTAGGCATCCTGATGAGTTTTATCAGCGACACCCTTTCTTTTTAAGTAAAAAGTGGCTTCATCTAATTAAGGGAGAGATCAGAGATTTCCCATTCAAGAACGAGGTCTATGACTATGTTATTCACGCAGCCATGGATACTCGGCCAGATAAATTAAAAAATGGTAGTGACTTGATTGATATTGCCACAAGAGGCACAAAGCGAGTTATTGAACAGGCGAAAATGGCTTCTGCAAATTCTATTTTGATAGTCAGTTCAGGTGCAGTATATGAGTCTGATTATGTTCCGCAAAAACCAGGCAAATTAAACTCAGCGAATTATTACAGTATCGCTAAGCAACTCATGGAGCAGGTCGCTCTTAGCGAAACTGAAGGAAGTATGTGTCAA
Organism: Methylophaga sp. UBA2513; assembly: GCF_002341285.1. NCBI lineage: Bacteria > Pseudomonadati > Pseudomonadota > Gammaproteobacteria > Thiotrichales > Piscirickettsiaceae > Methylophaga > Methylophaga sp. UBA2513. The sequence goes on from NZ_DDNT01000020.1 coordinate 109,434, forward strand.
TTAAAACTGGCCAGATGTTTTGCTTTTATTGGTTATCTTTTGCCAAAGCATCTTGCTGTTGCACAGTTCATCAGAAGTGCTTTAAATGATGAATGTATCACTATTCATGGCAATGGTTCTCCTGTGAGAAGTTACCTTTATGCGGCTGATATGGCGCTATGGCTATTACAAATACTTATCAATGGGAGAGATAAAGCAGCCTACGATGTCGGTTCTGATGATGTAAAATCCTTAATTGATCATGCTGAACATATTCGTCAAATTATTGCTCCAAATAAATCTATATTTGTGGGGAAAGGGGGCGCTAACCAAAGCAGTAGTCGCCAAGTTTATGTTCCAGATATTACGACTGCAAAAGATGAACTAGGGTTAGATGTGTGGACAGACCTTCGTGCCGCAATTAGAAAAACCATGGAGATGGAAAATATGTTTAATGATGACTTATGCTCGTTTCAGAAATAATGATCAATAATTCCGTCATAAAATTCACGTAAAGGTTTTTTAATTCTTTTGGGTCTCGTTGTATTCTGTTTTAGAAGCTTTATGAATGGCTGTATTGTTGTGTTTGTGTCTTTTTATTCCGTTCACGCTAATCGTGGTGAGCGATGGGCTAATTGAGCAAACGTGATTTTCTACATCAATTACAAACTCTGAGCGTGTTCCGATAAGTAATATATCAATATCCATTCCTCTCTGTGATTCTGGCTGTGATATGGACTGTCCAGATTGCAGAAAAGGCAAACCATGCTCCAGCTCATTTTTATCAGTAATCCAAATGAGATTTCTCAGAAAATTGGGATGTTTTCTGAATAGTTTTGTTCCTCTACCGGCTACACCCCATAACCCTAGCTTTGCTTGTGGGTGATGAGTTAGCTCCTGCCTCAGCCAACTTGCTAACGCCTCAACATCATTGTCTATATTTATTAACATTTTCATTTCGGTAATCAAGCTATCCCAAAATTGAGGGTGCGATGTGGAGTAAGGGATCGCTTCTTTTAGTATCAGCTCAGCCCCTTTATGTTGATCTGGTTCATGTTGCATCCGGGCAAACAGTCTGCCTGCCATGGAGTAGTAGCTCTTCCATAGTATTTCTAGGGCATTCTGATCGAACGCAGTTGATTGCAGCCATCTAAACAGCTGATACGTGCCCAAAATCATATTTTTATAAGCGTAACCTCCCCACTCCCATCCGTTGATGCCCTGTAGTAAACAGGGTTCAGCCACATAAGCAATCGGCTCACCCGCCAGAGGAGCGAGAGTAAGCATTGCATGAGGAAAACAATCACTCATATTGGTGGATGAGCCATCAAGGCTATCAGTAGGATTTAATGTTATCTGTTCTCTAATAAATAATTGTCGGCGACAAATAAAACAAAAAATGCCGCTAAAAGAGGCTGAGATGTTGTCAGAGGGAAGCTGAGTCAATAATTCGATTTTGTCGAGTAGTTGCCAAGATGTTTCATTAAATTGAAGTTTATTGAGTTGCGTTTCATTGGGGTAGCCAGATTGCCCGTAAATAATCTCATCTCTCTTGGCGATATTGATCCAACCAAAGTTGAGGTAGTGGTAGCTGACGTCGGGGGCTCTCGCGAGAGAATCAAAAATATGCTTGAGCGCGCTGGGAACAATAAGGTCATCATCACCAACGATCCATATAAACTCACCTCTCGCTAGTTCTGTGGTCGCAAATAATACATTCTTAGTGAACCCAACCGTTTCTTTTTGGCATCCATATTGAATCGGAAGCGGGCAAGATTCAACTACCTTCTTTGTCTCATCTATTGAAGCGTTATCGGCAATAACAATTTCAACTCGGTCTAGATAGCCCTCGACGACTCTGGCTAGTTGGAACAGCATTGACTTGAGTAAATGGGCTCGATTTAGTGTTGGTATGCAAATTGAAAGTATGGGTGTCATTATTTGTCTGCATTTATTAAAGTGACAACAAGAATATGGCGATAGCCTGAGTTTGACAAATTAGTGTAGTGGCAACATACGGAAGTTAAGTCGATGGCTTAGTAAAGAGGAATTAATGGCGCGATTGAATTTTTTTACAACGGAACAGCAACCTTTCTATATCTACACCTCAGAATTTGTTAATAAATTCGCTGGTGTTAGAGCTTTACACTATCTATGCCATGCACTAAACCAGCTTGGTGCTGAGGCATATGTCGTGGGAGCGAAAAAGGTCGATACCAGTTTGAGGACTCCGCAGTTAACGAAGCTTGATGTTGTTCGTCATGAACGTTTAGGCCTCTCACCTATCGTCATTTATCCAGAGGTCATTTCCGGTAACCCTCTCGGGGCAGAAAATGTTGTACGTTGGTTGTTGAATGCACCAGGCGTGGTTGGCGGTGATAAAACTTTTTCTGAAGATGAGATGATATTTGCCTTCTCAGCTGATTTTATTCCAGTCAATATTGAAGCGAATATCCTTAGAGTTCCTGTTGTTAATAATACTTTATTCAATAATCGTGATAACCCCGAGGATCAGAGCCGAGAAGGGATTTGTTATTACGCAAACAAATATTTAGCCAGTGGGAGAGCTTTAACTGAGCATATTTCGGGTGCCAGAAGCTTGTGCCAGGATGTTTCTTTGTCTCAGGCTGAGCTTGCCAGCATTCTTAGAAAAAGTGAATTGTTACTCTGTTATGAACCTTCTTCAATAGTCGCTGAGGCGCTTTTGTGCGGTTGTCCTGTCGCGATGATACCCACACCATATCTGGATAAAATCGATGGTGATTTGAATGGCCCTGGTATTGCATTTGGAACTGATCCAGATGCCATAGCAATGGCGAGAAATACGGTCGCACAGGTCGGTGTAAACTACGAAAAACTAATAAACGATTGCACCACCCAGATCGAATGGTTTGTGATTCAAACGCAAGAGTTCTTTTCAAAAAGAAAGAGATTATCGAATGCATGGGTTGATAAAACACTAGCTTACATAAATGGTGTTGTCTCCGAACAAAGTGATGTATTGATTGCAGAAAGGGAACGTCTTTCCAAAAATAAACGATGGTTATATCAACATGAGTTGTCAGAAACCTCTGTTATGTCACTTGCTGAACGAATGTCAAGTACTTGGACAATGACGCCAGGTTTTCATTTACTTATCATCGTCAATGCATCAGAACTAGAGGCTCTTTCCAACACGATTGAGTCACTTGAGCAACAGCTCTATCAAGCTTGGGGTTTGACTATCCTAAGTAATATCCCGGCCCCAGATGCGTTTTCCTCTGTGCCTGAGAATATTGAATGGGTCCAGATCTCAGGGAAAAATCTGAATGAAGACATCGAACAGGTTGTGGTTGCTGCTCAGCTTGACTGGATTATGCAGTTAATCCCTGGAGATAAATTAGCCCCACATGCCTTATTGAGTTTTGCGGATACGATTAACGTAGAGACAAAAGCGCAGTTTATCTATAGTGATGAATTAGTCGATGAGTCTAAAGCTGATATCTGGTTCAAACCTGAGTTTAGTCTGGATTATCTGAGGGCCTATTCATACTTAGGGCGTTCATTCATTGTCAGTAGAGAAGCCTTTGAACAGGTCGGTGGATATTCAAACTTAGCTTATGTGCACACCACCGATATGGCATTTAAGGTGTATGAGCAATATCAGCAATCAGCGTTTTCTCATATCCCTGATGTATTGCTCACATCTATTCCATTAGAGATTAATAAAGAGCTATTGGCAGAAAATGAATGGTTGACCCGCCATGCACATCTAAACAGGAGCGGTATTTCAGCCACAATATCGAACCCCAAAAACAAGCCGCGATTCCAGACAGTCTATAGCACGAAAAATCAGCCCAAAGTCTCTATTATCGTTGCTCATCATAACTATGTTTCCTACCTTGCCCGATGTTTGGAAGAGTTAGAGCTCAACACGACCTATATTAACTACGAAGTGGTCGTTGTAGATGTCATGAGTGATGTCGAAGATCTCGAAGATGTGTATGCTGAGATGTCAGAAATGTGGGGGGAACGTTTCGTTTCAACACGTTTTGAACAGAAAAACTACTCGGCAGCTATTAACCATGGTGTGAACATCGCTAGTGGTGATTATATTGTTGTTATGTCTTGCTTTGCTATGGCTGTGAACGGCAATTGGTTAAATGAGATGATGCCATTGTTGGCCAGAGAGGACGTGGGGATTGTGGGTGCCCGTATCCTCGATGATAACAACAAGATTATTCATGCTGGAGGCGTTTTCGGTATCACGGATGATGTCAGTGGTCTATTTCAAGGGCTCGATATTACTGAACCGGGCTATATGGAACGAGCGCATTGCATTCAGCAGTATTCCTCCGTGTCATCAGCATGTTTCGGTATTGAAAAACAGACGTTCATCCAGGCTGGAGGGCTGAGTGAAAGTATATTTTCAGATACGTGTTATACCGTTATGGATTTATGTCTCACTATCCAGCAGCAAGGTAAAAAGGTTATCTGGTCACCCTATGTCACCTTGTTTCAGGACAAAAAGCTGGCAGAGCAATCAAATGGTGTGGCCGATTACAATTCTCACAGAGAAGAGTTCATCGTCGAAAAGTGGTCTGATTTGTTTACACACGATCCTTTCTATAATGACAACCTGAGTCTGCGCTCACGATTTTTTGCACCAGAGGTAGATATTCAACGACAGTGGGACCCTCGGTTTAATTTAAAAACACGGGTTGTTGTTTTTCCTCTTAATGGTTCTGGCACTGGCCAGTATCGCATGATTGCACCAATGCAGGCTTTGGCAAAACGAGGTGATGTAGAACTCACATGGATGCCGTTTCATGAGTTCAAAGAGCAACCATTATTGCCGACCTTATTTGAATTGATGCGATTGAAGCCCGATGTGATCTACGTGCAACAAATGTTGACTGATGTCACCTATAATTTTCTTAAAGAGGTCAAAGCGCACACCCAAATCAGCATTGTCCTTTCCTTGGACGACTTGGTCACCAACTTGCCAAAAATGAGTGATAGAAAAAAACTGGTTTTCCGGGATATGCGTTCAAGGCTCAGAAAAACACTCGCCTTATGTGACCATACAATCGTCTCTACTGAGCCATTAGCGGAGTTATGTCGTCAATATACTGATAATGTGACGGTTATTCCTAATAGGTTGGAGTTACAACGCTGGTTTAATCTATCCTTACCACAGAAAAAAACTTACCCTAAACCCCGAGTGGGTTGGGCTGGGGCGAATCAGCATGCCGGCGATTTGGCTTTAATGACTCATGTTGTCAAATCATTGGCAGATAAAGTGGATTGGGTTTTTATGGGGATGTGCCCATTAGAACTCAGACCTTATGTCAAAGAGTTCCATCAATTTGTGTCGTTTAATCAATATCCGCAGGCTTTAGCCGATCTTGACTTAGATCTGGCTATAGCGCCTTTAGAGGAACACCCTTTTAACGAAGCAAAAAGTAATTTACGTCTGCTTGAGTATGGCGTCATGGGCTGGCCTGTGATTGCCAGTGACATCTATCCATACCAGCAAGATGGCGCGCCTGTGACATTAGTTCCAAATGATGAGGTTGTGTGGATAGAAACTATTCTTGCCGCTTTAGCCGAACCGGAGAAAATTGCCGCTCAAGGCCGGCAGCTTCAAAACTGGGTACGTCAAAAATTTATCCTTGAAGATCACTTGCACGAGTGGTTGAAAGTATTTAAGTTTAATAAAAACAAATAGTTAATGGTTTTTGCGTTGACCGATTAAAAAACTGGTACGCAAACTGCTTTACTCCCATCGAGTCTGGTAACCCTTTGTGGCTACAGGCAAATAATATTTGAAATGGGAGAATTCAAATGCCATTAATCGTAAATACTAACCTTGCGTCGCTTAATGCGCAGCGGAACTTAACAAAATCGCAAGGTGATTTGAACACTGCATTACAACGTTTATCTTCTGGTCTTCGTGTCAATAGCGCTAAAGATGATGCTGCTGGTTTATATACAGCTGAACAAATGACTGCGGATATTCGTGGTGCTAATCAAGCGGCAAGAAATGCTGCTGACGGCATCTCATTTGCTCAGGTCGCAGAAGGGGCCTTGGCTGAAATCACTAACAATCTACAACGTATCCGTGAAATAGCGGTACAGTCAGCTAACGGCACAGTCACAGATAGAAATGGTCTGCAAGCCGAGGTAACGCAGCTTGAATCAGAAAATGCCCGTATTATTGCAAGTACCCAGTTTAACGGTACTCAGGTCTTGGGTGGCGTCTCTTTGACATTTCAGGTGGGGGCTGACGCCGCTGATACTGTAACTGTAGCGGCTACGGCTGCGACGACGACAACTGCTGATGTGTCAACCTCTACAGGTGCATCTACTGCTCTTGGCACACTTGATACTGATATTAATAATCTCAGTCAATTACGTGCGACCTTTGGGTCGATACAAAATCGGTTTGAAGCGGTTATTTCGAATCTGCAAAGTTTAGCTGAAAATACGAGTGCTGCCCGTAGCCGTATTATGGATGCGGATTTTGCTGAAGAAACGGCGAAATTAACGCGAGCTCAAATTCTGCAGCAAGCGGGAACATCTATCCTTGCACAGGCGAATACCTTGCCACAGAACGCGTTATCCCTGCTTCAGGGATAAGCTGAAAAAAAAGTAAAATGTGAACTGGGTCAGACTTTTGCAAAGTCTGGCCTTTTTTTTTGTAAATTGCCTTAAAGAAATCCTAATCCCATGCCGCTAATGTTTTCGGAGGCGGTAAAAACTAGACAATTCATAGTTTGTCCGCCATGTATAAAGCGAGCCTAGCTCGACCCTATGAGGGAGTAAATCTCATGGCATTAGTAGTCAACACAAACATTGCATCATTAAATGCACAGCGTAACTTAAACAAATCTCAAAGCACACTGAATACATCTTTACAGCGTTTGTCTTCGGGCTTACGTATCAATAGTGCAAAAGATGATGCGGCTGGTCTATATACTGCTCAGCAAATGACAGCTGATATTCGTGGTGCGAACCAGGCAGCACGTAACGCTGCAGATGGTATCTCTTTGGCTCAGGTGGCTGAGGGTGCTTTAGCGGAAATCAGTAATAACTTACAACGTATTCGTGAAATCGCGGTACAGTCTGCTAACGGTACTGTAACCGACCGAACAGGTCTGTCTGCTGAGGTGACCCAGCTTGAAGCAGAAAACACTCGTATAGTATCTAGTACAAAATTTAATGGTACTGCAGTACTGAGTGGACTGAGTATTTCAATTCAAGTTGGTCAGGATAGTGGTGATACTGTATCTGTATCTGCATCTGCTCTAAGCAATACTACAGCAGACGTTTCAACCTCTACTGCAGCCTCAACTGCACTTGGTAATTTAGATTCAGATATCAACACTGTGAGCACATTGCGTGCTACATTCGGTTCTATTCAAAATCGTTTTGAAGCTGTAATCTCAAATCTACAAAGTTTTTCAGAGAATACATCTGCAGCTCGTAGCCGTATCATGGATGCTGACTTTGCTGCTGAAACTGCTTCTTTAACTAAAGCGCAAATTCTGCAACAGGCTGGTGTATCCATCGTATCGCAAGCGAACGTTATTCCTCAGTCTGCATTATCACTGTTGGGATAATAACAAAAGGATGAAACGCATGGGCCTGGTGGGTAAACTACTCTCCAGGCTTTATGCCGTTTACAAAAAATTTAGATTAGGAGGAAGACAATGGCTAATAATGATCTGTTAGTGCAATCTGCCCTTCAATCAGTGCAAAGCAATGTTACTAGTCAGTCTAAACCGGTTACGCAATCTGTTCAGACTGAGACTGTTACTGAATTATCTGTTCAATCTCAAGCTCTTCAGAAAGAAGCTGAGAAACAGAATGGCCAGCAACAACAACTTGCAGACGATTTGCGTGATAAGGTGGCTCAACTTAACGATTATATGCAGAATATGAACCGAAACCTGCAGTTTAGTGTCGATGATACCAGTGGGGATACGGTGATTAAAGTAATTGACTCAGAAACCGAAGAAGTGGTCAGGCAGATCCCTTCAGAAGAGATTCTTGAGGCAAGACACGCTGCAGAAAAATATCGCGGTATATTGCTAGAAACAAAGGCTTGATTGGCTCAAAACTTGCTGCAATTTTGCAATTAAGTTTAGGCGGAGAATTGACATGGCGACAATTTCATCATTAGGCGTAGGAACGGGACTCGATCTGGAGAGCATTGTTACAGGCTTAATGGATCTTGAGCGTCAACCGCTCGATAGACTCGAGAGCAAGCAGAGTATTATCAACGCACAGATCAGTGCTTATGGTTCGTTTAAGAGTAAACTCGATTCTTTTCAAACGGCCATGGCGTCGTTGGCAAGTGCATCCAGTTTTAAGGTTTTCCAGGCTAACTCTCAAGACGAAGATCTGTTCACGGCAACCTCCAGCAGTTCAGCATCGGCTGGTTCCTACAATATTGATGTCACCCAAGTTGCCAGTCGAGATAAGTTAGCGTCATCTGCATTTACCGATTACAACTCGATAGTCGGCGAAGGCACACTGAGTATCAGTGTGGGAAGTGAGAGCTTTGATGTCACTATAGACTCTGGTAATAGTTCCCTTGCCGGTATTCGTACCGCCATCAATAATGCTTCTGATAATACTGGCGTGACGGCATCAATCATTACAGATGATAGTGGTGCCAGATTGGTTCTGACATCAAACGAAACCGGGACTGAAAATGCGATCAGTGTCTCTGTGAGCGGTGATAGTGATGGTAATAATACCGATACATCAGGTTTATCAGCCTTTGTTTATAGCTCTGGCGGTACAGAAAACTTGTCATCTATCTCCACGGCAAAAGACGCGATTGTTAATATTGATGGCTTCACGACTACCAGTAGTTCAAACTCCATAGCCAACGCTATTGATGGAGTGACATTAAACGTAAAAGATGTGGGTAGTTCGACACTCGATATCACAAGAAATGATGAGGCTATCTTAGAGTCAGTAAACGAGTTTGCTTCGGCATACAATGCGTTGATGACAGAAATTAAATCTCAGCGAAGTGGTCAATTAGAGGCGGACAGCACACTACTTACAATTGAACGCCAAGTCAGAGATGTCTTCAATTCGGGAGCCAGTATCACCGGCTCGAGCTTTAGTTATTTAGTTGAAGCAGGCATTTCTTTTGATAAAAATGGCGTGATGACGGTTGATGAAGATAAAGTCAATGAGGTCTTAAGTTCTGACTTTAACTCATTTGCGAACCTGTTTTCAGCTGAAGGTGAAGGTTTTGCTAATCGTTTAGAGTCTCTAGCTGATACCTGGTTACAAACAGATGGACTGATTGACTCAAGAGAAGAAGGGCTCAATTCGCGTTTAAAAAGAATGGATTCGCAAAAAGAGCAGATGGAAGCACGTCTTGAAATGACGGAAACACGTTTACGAGCTCAGTATGCAGCCATGGATACCTTGGTCAGCAGTTTACAATCACAAGGCAATTATTTGATTTCGCAACTATCCGCCTTGAATTCAAAATAAAGTAGTATGATCCCTAGGCATTAAGGATTGGAGTATGCAGGTAATGGTGAATAAAAAAGCGATGGAAGGTTATGGCCGCAATGCCATAGAGTCGGAAGTAAATTATGCCTCGCCCTATCGAATTATTCAGATGCTGATGGAAGGTGCGCTTGCTCGCGTCGCCACTGCAAAAGGCTGTATTGCCCGTAATGAAATTGCTGAAAAAGGTCATCAAATTTCTTGGTGTATCCGTATTATCGAAGGTTTAAAAACCAGTTTGGATGCTGAGAAAGGCGGCGAAATTGCCGAGAACCTGGATTCATTATATGACTATATTACTCGCCGCTTACTCGAAGCGAATGTGAGTAACGATGTCACTATATTAGACGAGGTCACTAAACTCCTTGAAGAAATAAAAGCTGGGTGGGACGGGATCCCCCCTGAGTTTCACTAGTTATGTCTGAGATAACACGTCTAAGACAGGTATTAAGATTAACTGAGGACATGAGTGCTGCAGTGAATGCTGGAAAATGGAGTGATGTCTCCACTTTGACAAAGCTACGGGCGGAATTAATGGAAAGTATATTTCCTCTTGATAATCATGTTGACCAGTCAGAAGCGCGTCCATTAATAGAACAAATTATTAAGTTAAATCAGAGTGTTGAGCAACGTTGTCTTGATGCAAGACAAACGATCCAAACCGAGTTAGGCCAGTTTAATAAAAACAAAAAAGTGGCAGCAGCCTACCAATCTAACTAGTACGTCACATCTTGCTTAAAATTAACCCGTCATAATTTTGACAATGTCTGCCAGAAAATGCTTAACTCCAGTTATTCAAGGCTTATCGCCAGTTTAAAACCCAGTGAAGAGATGGAGTGAGTATGAGTGTAAATAATGTATTGGTCGTGGAAAGTGATATTGACCGATGCGAGATGTTAAGCACACTCATTGAGTTTATAAATTGTCAGCCGGTGGTGATTTCAGAATCAGACCTTTGGTTTGAGCATGTAGAAAACCTTGATGATGTGGTGATGGCCATAGTGGGTGACTGCGGCGGGCAAAATCAAACTAAGCAGTTACTTCGAGAACTGGTTAATCATGACTCACGGGTTCCCGTCTTTGTTCTTGAATCTTCCTCTGGCGAAGCATTAGACTTTCCAGGCACCATTGGTTCTATACGTTACCCCATTAAGTATCCTCAACTCAGCAATGCGTTACAGCAGGCGACCATCTATCGGGGGATGACGGCTGAAGCCAGCACACCCAATAACTTATTCCGGTCACTGGTAGGAAATAGTCGGCTCATTAAGAATGTGCAGCGGATGATTGATCAGGTCTCTGACTCAGAAGCCAATGTGCTAATTCTGGGCGAGTCAGGAACTGGTAAAGAAGTCGTTGCTCGTAACTTACATCACTTTTCATCCAGAAGAGATAAACCCTTTGTGCCAGTCAATTGTGGGGCCATTCCAGGAGAGTTACTGGAAAGTGAGTTATTTGGTCACGAAAAAGGTGCTTTTACCGGGGCGATAACGGCCAGAAAAGGACGTTTTGAAATGGCTGAAGGTGGCACATTATTTCTGGATGAAATAGGCGATATGCCACTGCCAATGCAGGTCAAACTGTTACGTGTACTCCAAGAAAGAACCTATGAAAAAGTAGGCAGTAATAAAACACAAACAGCCAATGTTCGCGTGATTGCCGCCACACATCGTAACCTCGAAGAGCATATTGCTGATGGTCGGTTCCGTGAAGATTTATTTTACCGACTGAATGTCTTTCCTATTGAAATGCCAGCATTAAGAGACAGACCAGAAGATATTCCGCTGCTGATTCATGAATTGATTAAACGTATTGAACATGAAAACAGAGGCACTATTCGACTCACCCCTGCTGCGATTACCTCATTATGCCGTTACCCATGGCCTGGAAATGTGCGTGAATTAGCGAATGTGGTCGAACGATTAGTGATTCTCTATCCATACGGCACGGTCGATTTTGATGATCTTCCAGAGAAGTATCAGCTAGAAGGTGATGAATTACCTGAAGAAATTACCAGCATCATTGCCGCTGGCCCACAGCAAGAAGCTTCAAGGAATCTACCTGAGGCATCGCCAGAGATTAAATCCGTGCCAGAGACATCCTCTGACCCAGTTAATTCAACCTCTAGCCCAGAAGATATGGTGTTGCCAGAAGATGGTATTGATCTGAAAGAACATCTTGCCAATCTTGAATATCTATTGATAAAACAAGCGATAGATGATGCTGAGGGCGTGGTTGCTCATGCAGCGAATAAACTGAAAATGCGTAGAACAACGCTAGTAGAGAAAATGCGTAAATACGGGATTCAACGCGATACTGAATAATCGAAGGAACAACGTCGATCTTTTGACGTATTCTATTTAAGTATCTGATAAATAAGGTTTTATGTTTTGGGCATGGTAATTGCTCAGGCTCTAATACAATGCAATAGTGCATGTAGGAGCAAGAAACATGAATCTGAAATTATCACTGGGTGACGATTTTCAACAATCGAATTATCAGTCGCAACCCTTTTCACGAGACATCGATCTCAGCACTATTTCAAATGTCAGCCATATCTCAGCTGAACATATTCAACAACCCAATAACACCGATGCGGATCAACTTGCCAATCGTCATAGTCGTTTATTGGCTGTGCTACCCGCAGGCGTTGTAGTAATTGATGGTTCCGGCTTTATTCAAGAAGCCAATGAGGCAGCGATATCGCTATTGGGTGAACCTTTGTCAGGTGAGCGTTGGGTAAATGTCATTGAACGGGCTTTTGATCCCAAGCCGAGTGATGGTCATGATGTTTCCTTAAAAGATGGCCGCCTGGTTCACATTTCAACGAACCCACTTGGTCATGAACCTGGACAAATTATCCTACTACAGGATGTAACCGATACTCGAGCACTGCAAAGTAAAGTTTCCCATCTGCAGCGTTTATCGACCATCGGTGAAGTCACAGCAAGACTGGCTCACCAAATCAGAACCCCTCTGTCATCTGCCATGCTCTATCTTTCACCTTTACTGAAGGAGGGGGCTGATGAACAAGTTAAGCAGCGTTTTGCGACAAGAGTAAAAGACAGTCTCACCCATATGGAGCAGTTGATTCGTGATCTTTTATCTTTCTCTAGAGGGAATATGGCATCACCCTCACCGGTGGCGGTGAGTGAGTTATTAAGTGAATTAGAACAACAGTTTTCTGCTCAAAATGATGTAGAAAACAGCACAGTGACGATGACACTCGTCAACCAGGTTAATGACGATTACATCTATGGTAGTCAATCTGCATTAATCAGCGCCATTACCAATCTACTCAATAATGCTCGTCAAGCATGTGAAGGTCATGGTCAGATTGAGGTGATGGCAGAGTACGCTGAAAATAACGCCAAAGAACAATGCATCCAGATCAGCGTAAATGACAATGGAGAGGGGATGTCTGAAGCTGAGGTAAATAAAGTGTTAACGCCTTTCTACACCACTCGTTCTAATGGCACCGGACTTGGGCTTGCCGTTGTTCAGTCAATTGTCAAAGCCCATAGAGGCTTACTTGCGATCGAAAGTGAACCCAAAAAAGGCAGCTCAGTAAAATTATTGTTTCCTATTTATACATCAGCAAATACATCGCCAGAGCAAGCAGAAGAGGAGGTCGCATTATGAATCACTCAAATATCTTAGTGGTCGAGGATGATGCTAATCTTCGCACGGCATTATGCGACACACTTGAACTCGCTGGTTATCGAGTCGTTGGTATGGAGCATGGACAGTCTGCACTGGATAAGATCGCCAGCGAGCCAGTAGGTTTACTATTAAGTGACTTACAGATGTCACCGATGGATGGACATACTTTACTGCAGCGGGCAAAAGCCATGATGCCTGATTTACCTGTGGTGATGATGACAGCCTACGGTACCGTACAAAGTGCAGTCGATGCCATGCATCAGGGGGCATCTGACTATTTATTAAAGCCGTTTGAAGCTGATGAACTACTACAGCGCGTGCAGCGCTATATCAATGATATTGGTACTGAAGAAGATGACATGGTGGCGCAGGCGCAGGCATCGAAAGAGCTGCAAGCTATCGCCAAACGTGTGGCCGACAGTGATGCCACTGTACTTATCAATGGCGAGAGTGGCACTGGTAAAGAAGTGTTAGCTCGCTATCTTCATGTACATTCCCCCCGATCTTCACATCCTTTTGTAGCGATTAACTGTGCGGCTATTCCTGAGAATATGCTTGAAGCAACTCTGTTTGGATATGAGAAAGGGGCGTTTACAGGCGCCAGCCAAGCCTATGCCGGTAAGTTTGAACAAGCTAATCATGGCACGATTTTATTAGACGAAATCTCTGAAATGGACTTATCGTTGCAAGCAAAACTCTTACGTGTTTTGCAGGAGCGTGAAGTTGAACGTATTGGTGGTAGGAAGGTGATACCGCTGGATGTCAGAGTGTTAGCCACCACCAATAGAACTTTACGAGAGGAGGTCAAAGCCGGCCGTTTTCGTGAGGATTTATATTATCGTTTGAATGTTTTTCCATTGGAAATTTCACCTCTCAGACAACGTCAGGATGATATTCTTCCTTTATCTCAGCGCCTGTTGACGCGACATGCCAGTCAATCACGACGCGTCGCGCCTTTACTGGATGCTGCGGCAAAGTCTCGCTTAATTTCTCACAACTGGCCGGGTAATGTTCGTGAGTTGGATAATGTCTTGCAGCGGGCGTTAATTTTGCAATCGGGTCAATCAATCACAGCAAAAGATATTATTTTTGAGGCTGTGTCTGGCCAAGAGTTGAATACCTCAGTCAGTCAAACTGAGGTCAGTTCATCTACAGAAAGCAGTAAAAGCAGTGTAGAGGGATTTGATTTACGGTCCCAAGAGCAACGCCATATTCTCGACATGCTGGAAAAATATCAAGGCAGCCGAAGACTGACTGCAAAAGAGCTAGGTATAAGTGAACGTACTTTGCGTTACAAAATCGCCAAATTCCGTGAGCAAGGGGTGGAAATTCCTGAAAAACTTGGCAAGAAGTCTGCATAAGGCAACTATCAGCGTCATTTTTATAGCGGAGCAGAGACAAAGATGATTAAAGCTATCGACCCTAACCAATTACTAACTCAGATGAGAGCTTTACAAGCTCAGGCTTCACCAGCAACACAACCCATGCCTGCTAGTGAGGCTGAGAGCAATGGTCGAGTGGATTTCGGCAGCGTAATGCAAAAAGCTGTGAATGAGGTGAATGATCTGCAAAAAAACTCCGGTGATTTAAAGACGGCATTTGAGTTAGGTGACCCGAATGTCAATCTGGCTGATGTCATGATTGCATCACAAAAAGCCAGTGTCGCTTTTGAGGCAACCCTACAAGTCAGAAATAAACTGATTGAGGCTTACCAAGAAGTTATGCGTATGTCTGTTTAATTGACGAATATGCCTGAGTAGAGAAACACTATGGAAAACGCACCTGCCACCACCGGCTCACAAGCCAATATGCCAACAGCACGGCCCACAACAGCATTGGGCGCTATGCAGGCAAACATCTCTCAACAACCTGTTGTAAAACAGATGTTGTTTTTATTGGCAATTGCAGCCAGTATCGCCGTAGGTGGTTACGTGCTGTTGTGGTCACAAACGCCCTCATATCAGGTCCTTTTCGCGAATATGGCACCTGCTGAATCGACTGAAGTCGTTGATGTTTTGCAGCAGATGAATGTCGATTACAAATTGGATCCGTCCACTGGCGCATTGTTAGTACCTGCTGGTGATGTGCAAACACTGCGAATGAAACTTGCTGCTGAAGGCCTACCCAGAAGTGCTGCCCTGGGCATGGAGATGCTGAATCAGGATCAAGGGTTTGGTACCAGTCAGTTTATCGAGCGAGCCCGTTACCAGCGTGCAATGGAAGAAGAGTTATCTCGCTCCATTGCTGAACTCAATAACGTCAGAAGTGCGCGAGTGCATCTTGCTATTCCTAAACAATCTGTTTTTGTTCGCGATCGTAAAGATCCTACCGCTTCTGTGGTGGTTCATCTTTATGCTGGCAGAACACTTGATCAATCTCAGGTGGCAGCCATCACACACATGGTCGCCTCCAGTGTGCCAGATATGAAAAATGCCGATGTCACTATTGTGGATCAGCGTGGCAACTTATTAACTCAACCAGAGCGTGCGGCGGGTGTGGCAATGAGTGATACCCAGCTTGAATACACACGTAAGGTTGAACAAATCTATATCGACCGTATAGAAAATATCTTGTCACCCATTGTGGGTATGAATGGGGTGCGTGCACAGGTCGTGGCCGATGTTGACTTTACAATGTCTGAACAAACACACGAAAGTTATAACCCGGACATGACAGCAGTGAGAAGTGAGCAGCTGCAAGAAGAAGAGCGTGTTGGTAATGGTGGACCGTTTGGCGTGCCCGGCGCACTCAGTAATCAACCTCCTGGTGGTGGTGTTGCACCTGAGCAAGCGCTTCCAGAAGAAGGTGCTGATGAAGCGGCCACTACGACAACAGCGCCCGGTTCAAGCAGAAAAAGCACGACACGTAATTTTGAGTTAGACCGCACTATCAGTCATACCCGAATGGCACCTGGTAATGTCAGAAAACTGAGTGTGGCCGTATTGGTTGACGAGAGAAGAACAGTGGATGCAGAAGGTAATGTTACTTCCGTACCATTGTCTGAATCAGAAATGACCCGTATCAATGCCTTAGTCATGGATGCCATTGGCTTTAGCAAAGCGCGAGGCGACAGTTTGAATGTGGTCAATGCCCCATTCATGGCACCTGAAACGGTTGAAGCCTTGCCTGAAAAACCAATCTGGGAAGAACCTTGGGTCTGGAATCTAGCCAAACAAGTGGGTGGTGCACTGGTTGTTCTGTTCCTTATCTTTGGTGTGATTCGTCCAGCATTCAGAGATATGACAAAAGTGCCCGTCACCGAGAGTGATAATGACAATTTATCACCAGAAGAAGTTTTAGCTAGAAGTAGCGCAAGCGGTGAAGAGATTGCTAAACTGACCACTGGTTCGGAAAAGATGGAAGAGCAACTATCTAATGTCCGAAGTTTAGTGCAGCAAGATCCTGCACTGGTGGCGCAAGTAGTCAAAAATTGGACGGCGGGTGATGCCTAATGGCAGAAGAACTCAGAAAACTGACAGGCACTGAAAAAGCGGCTGTTTTTTTACGCTCTATTGGTGAAGAGGAAGCGGCGGCTATCCTCAAGCATATGGGGCCGAAAGAGGTTCAAAAAGTCGGTCAGGCAATGGCGACCTTACAAAATGTCACCCGAGAGGAAGTGCAATCCGTTTTGAATAGTTTTGTTACCACGGTGGAGCAAGAAACCGGACTGGGTATCGGCTCACATGATTATGTCCGTAAAATGCTGGTGGGTGCTTTAGGTGAAGATCGTGCTGGCAGCCTATTGGACCGTATTCTATCAGGTAGTAATACCAACGGCCTGGAACAGCTTAAGTGGATGGATGCCAGAGGCATTTATGAAGTTATCCGACTTGAACATCCTCAGATTATCGCGATTGTTTGCTCATTTCTTGATGCCGATCAGGCAGCGGGGGTTTTGTCACAGTTCCCTGCTCGTGATCAAGCTAACATCATTCTACGGATAGCCACGCTTGATGGGGTACAACCCTCAGCCTTGACGGAGCTCAACGAAATTCTGGAAAAACAATTTAGTGGTGCGGCTGGTGCACAATCAACAATGGTGGGTGGTCTCAAAACGGCTGCCGATATTCTCAACTTTGTTGATGGCACATCTGAAGCCGCTATCATGGAAAAAATCAAAGAAAGTGAACCCGATCTTGGTCAAAATATCGAAGATCTTATGTTTGTCTTTGAAAACCTTATTGATGTCGATGATCGTGGTATGCAAACCTTGATGCGTGAAATTCAGACAGATCAGTTACAGCTTGCCTTGAAAGGCGCTGATGACGCATTAAAAGAGAAATTCCTGCGTAATATGTCACAACGTGCAGGCGAGATGATGCGTGATGATTTAGAGGCCATGGGGCCGGTTCGTTTGAGTGATGTTGAGGCTGCACAAAAAGCCATTCTTGCCACAGCACGAAGCTTGTCTGATAAAGGCGAAATTATGCTAGGCGGAGGTGCAGGTGATGACTTCGTCTGATGACACAGTTGTTACTAAACAAGCTGATGTCTTATCTGCCGATGAGATTGCTGATGCGATAAAACGTTGGGAGGCACCAAGAATGGTGTCGGTGACGGACGTTGAAGATAAGGATGCGCCCCAAGTACTCGATATCAAAGCTATTGAAGCGCTTCAGCAACAAGCGCAAGAAGAAGGTTATAAGGCGGGTTACGAAGAAGGACACCAGGCGGGTTTTGCAGACGGTCAGGAAGCTGGGCTGAAAGATATTCAGCTACAGGTTGAAAAGCTCCAGCAAATGCTCCAAACATTACAGCAACCCCTGACAGAACTCGATGAGCTTTTAGAAAAAGATCTGGTCAATCTAGCGATAACCATGACTCGCCAGTTGGTTCGTCGCGAACTTAAGCATCAACCCGAGCATGTTATCGGTGCTATGCGTGCGGCGTTGGAAGCTTTACCCATCAGTGACCGTCAACTCAAAATTTATGTTCATCCAGATGATCTTTTGATTATTCAGAAAGGCTTATCTCTTGAGCATGATTCAAACAAATACCAATGGATAGAAGATCCTTTATTAACCCGGGGTGGATTAAGACTGGAAACGTCTGACACTAGTGTGGATGCAACCGTTGAATCAAGATTGAATAGCATCATTAGTAAAGTCCTTGGCGATGAGAGAGACGCTGACAATGACTAATGCGGAACGCCAATCGCGACTACAAAATAAACTGATGCAATATCAGCAGCGATTGGATTCTGGTGACGAGCAGGATGTATTGATTGAGGGTCGATTGACCAGAATGGTGGGGTTAACATTGGAAGCGGTAGGCTTTCAGGTGCCTATTGGTAGTCGTTGTGAGATTATTGGCAAGGGACAAAAACCGATAGAAGCGGAAGTGGTCGGCTTTTCTGGCGAAACGACGTTTCTCATGCCGACAGGTGATATGCGTGGCTTGGTACCTAATGCGAAAGTCAGACCGGTCCGCAGTGATTCTCAAGTGCCTGTCGGCGAAGCGATGCTTGGCCGTGTTGTGGATGGCGCTGGTAAACCCTTAGATGGTAAAGGCCCACTTCGTGTTCAAGATAAGGTTCCCTTACACGGTGAACCGGTAAACCCACTAGCACGCTCTCCTGTTCGTCAGCATCTGGATGTGGGAGTCCAGAGCATTAATGCCTTGCTCAGCGTAGGCCGAGGCCAACGTATGGGCCTGTTCGCTGGCAGTGGTGTGGGTAAAAGTGTGTTGTTGGGCATGATGACACGATTCACTGAAGCCGATGTCATTGTGGTGGGTTTGATTGGGGAACGTGGTCGAGAAGTAAAAGAATTTATTGAAGATATTCTTGGTGAGGAAGGAATGTCACGGTCGGTTGTTGTTGCCTCACCTGCCGACCATTCGCCTTTGATGCGATTGCACGGTGCGATGTTGTCTACCAGTATTGCAGAATACTTTCGCGACCAGGGTAAGCAAGTATTATTGCTGATGGATTCGTTGACTCGCTTTGCCCAGGCACAGCGTGAAATTGCATTAGCGATTGGCGAACCTCCGGCAACTAAAGGTTATCCACCCTCCGTTTTTTCCTTATTACCGCAATTAGTGGAGCGTGCAGGGAATGGTCCACTTAATGGTGGGGCTATCACTGCTATTTATACGGTGTTAACCGAAGGTGACGATCAACAGGATCCGGTTGCAGACGCGGCTCGTGCAATTTTGGATGGTCATATAGTGTTATCAAGACAGCTGGCCGAGTCGGGCCATTATCCTGCGATTGATGTGGAAGCCTCGATTAGTCGGGTGATGCCAAATATAGTCAGTGAAGACCACCTGAAACAGGCCCAGCAGTTCAAACAGATTTATTCCACTTACCGACAAAATCAAGATCTTATCAGTGTAGGCGCTTATAGTAAGGGAAGTGATCCTGCTATTGATGAGTCGATAGCGATGTTCCCTGCTTTACTTCAGCTGTTACGACAGGGAATGAATGAAGCGGTGAACTGGGAGCAAAGTGATCAACGTCTGAAACAGGTGCTTGAGTTAAGAAAGCAATTACAGAATCAGCAGCAACAAAACGTATCACAAGCCCCAATGCTGATGGATGGAAATACCCGGCGTTTTTAATGTTCGTGCTTAACGTGGAGTCAATACATGAGTCGTAGTCGTAAACTTGATCCCGTGATAGAAATGGCAAGAAAGGCAACGGAGTCAGAATTACAAAAACTCGGCCAGCAAAATGCCTTACTTCAACAGGAGCAATTCCAATTGGATGATCTCCGTCAATACAGAGCCGAATACTTGGCGCGATTTCGCCAGGATGATCCTATGGTCATGACGGCCAAAAAAGCTCTCGATTTAAGAAGCTTTTTAGCAAAACTAGATCAGGCTATTCTCAGCCAAGAATCCCAAGTTAAATCAGCCAATGCCAATGTAGAAAGACAACAGAAACTGTGGTTGCAAGCAAGAAATAAAGAGCAGGCAATTGATGCTTTAATGGCCCGCTACGAAGCAACTGAGCTCAAGAAACAGTTAAAGAGGGAGCAGGTTGAAATGGATGAACATACCAATAGTGCATGGTTGAGAAATCGAAATAAATAAATATAGATACTTAAATTTTAGATAATTGAAAAACAAGATAATTTTTTCTCATTACTGGCCGATATTAGTAAAACGATATGAAAAACAATAGTGAAGATGAGTCAAGTGAGAAAAATCATCATCTATCGTCTATAGAAATAGAGGGAATAGAAAAATGGCTGAGTCGATTGTCGAAATAAACTGTGCTGAGTCTGTCACCATCGCACAAGTTGCAGATTTATATGCCCAGCTCTTAATGGCCATGGCTGAAGGTCAGGCTATTCAAATTAATTTAAGTGATATTGAACGTATCGACACGGGCGTTATTCAGCTTTTTTATTCATTCTCTCGGAATGCCCAACTTCAGGGGCTGGTAGTCATTTGGTCAAATCCTAGTCAACTTTTTTGTGAAGCTGTCGATAGATTGGGTATCAAAGCATTTTACGCACAATAAAATATAAAAAAACTAAAGTTAAAGAAGGAGCTTTTTTGTTATGGCTAATATTCTCGCAGTCGATGATTCTGCCTCAATGCGCCAAATGGTGACATTCACTTTGCAAGGAGCAGGGCATAAAGTCACGCTAGCAGATGATGGTAAACAAGCACTGGAGATTGCTCAAAGACAATCTTTTGATCTCGTGATTACAGACGTCAATATGCCAGTGATGGACGGCCTGACGCTAACTCGAGAATTAAGAAAGTTACCTAGTTTTAAGTTTGCTCCCATTCTTGTTTTGACAACCGAGGCAGGCCCTGAAAAGAAACAAGAAGGACGTGCTGCCGGTGCTACGGGCTGGTTGATTAAACCTTTTAATCCAGATCAGCTTTTAGCAACGGTGAAAAAAGTCCTGGGGTAGACAGATGAGCATCGATGTTACCCAATTTCATGGCGTATTCTTCGAAGAAAGCTTCGAAGGCATCGATATTATGGAAACAGGCCTGCTGAGCATGTCTCAAGGGGAGATCGATGATGATACGGTTAATGGCATTTTTCGTGCTGCACACTCAATTAAAGGTGGGGCTGGCACGTTCGGCTTTAGCCATATTTCTGAGTTCACGCATGGTCTAGAAACCCTTTTAGACCAAATTCGCAACGGTGAGCGTGAAGCAACTCATGAGGTCATTGAAACATTACTCTCCGCTGTCGATACCTTACGTGAAATGTTGACAGCTGTTCAAAACAGCTCAGATGTTGATGAGGAAAAAGTAACTCAAGTTTCTCACGCGCTTGAGAAGATATTAGATGCTGCTGTGGCTGAAACTGGGATGAATGTTGAGGATACCTCCTTACCAGAGAGCCATGAGTCTGATACTACTGAAACGAATACTCAGCAACAGTCTTGGTTGATTCACTTCAAACCACTACCTCACCTGCTTCAAACGGGTAATGAACCCATACGTATGTTCCGTGAGCTAGCTGAACTTGGTGAATTAGCTGTAACTGTGAATGATGAGGAGTTGCCCCCTTTTACAGACCTTGACCCTGAAATATGTTATTTCAGTTGGGAACTGACGCTTACTGGCGAAATGGATGAAGCTCAGATAAATGAAGTCTTCGAATGGGTGGATGGTGATTGTGAGCTAACAATTGAGCGACTTCAAGAAAATGAAGCTTCAGACTCACCTGAACTGTTACAGGAGCAACAGCGCCATGATAAACCTGAGGTTGTTGAAGCTGTATCTCAACCCATGGCGACTGACCACGCCTCTATAGCCGTTGATGCTCCATCAAAAACACCAATCAAAAGTGACGTCGCACCTAAAAAGAAAACAGTCAGCAGTGATGCCTCTACCGCTTCTATACGCGTGGGTACAGATAAAGTCGACTCACTCGTCAACTTAGTCGGTGAGTTGGTTATTACTCAGTCGATGTTAGGTCAGATCGGTGATAATTTTGATGTCAGTATGCTGCCACAACTAATTGATGGTTTAGAGCAGTTAGAGCGTAATACCCGAGAGTTGCAAGAAAGCATCATGCGTATTCGTATGTTGCCCATCAGTTTTGTGTTTAATCGCTTCCCTCGCCTTGTCCATGATATGACCAGCAAACTTGGAAAGCAGGTGGAACTGGTGCTGACCGGCGAGCAAACCGAACTTGATAAAACAGTGATGGAAAAAATTGGTGATCCACTTGTTCATCTTGTTCGCAACTCCCTGGATCATGGCCTGGAAACACCCGAAAAACGCCTGGCGGCTAACAAATCTGAAACCGGTGTTCTAAAACTCAACGCCTATCATCAGGGTGGCAATATTGTGATTGAGATTAGTGATGACGGTGCAGGGTTAAACGAAGAGAAGATTTTACAGAAGGCAATCGAAAAAGGTTTGGTCGAGCCGAATGAATCACTTTCACCTGAGAAAATACATGAACTTATATTCTTACCGGGCTTTTCTACTGCCGATCAAGTAAGTGATCTCTCTGGCCGTGGTGTCGGCATGGATGTGGTGAGGAAAAATATTAACAGCCTGGGAGGGGCTGTTGAGGTGAAATCTGAGTCAGGAATCGGGTCAACATTCACTATTAGGTTACCTCTGACATTGGCAATCATGGATGGTCAGATTATTCAGGTTGCAGACCAACGTTACATCATTCCCCTGATTTCCATTATTGAGTCTGTTGAAGTCGATATCAGCAAAGTAAAAAAAGTGACTGGTAAAGGAGAGTTATACAAAATCAGGGACGAATACGTACCGCTTATCAGATTGCGGCATGTGTTTAACCTGGATGGCGGTATTGAAGAGCTAGAACATGGTTTGCTGGTGATTGTGGACTGTGAGGATTACAAAATTGGTTTGTTTGTTGATGAGCTTCTGGCACAACAACAAGTTGTCATCAAGAGTCTAGAGACGAACTTCCGTAAAGTGAAAGGTCTCGCTGGCGCAACCATCCTAGGTGATGGAACAGTTGCTTTAATCCTGGATATTGCAGGGGTGATGGCAATGCACAAAGAGCCATCAATAATAAAACAAACTTCTCTGAAGAGTGTGGTTTGAGTCATGGTTGAGATGAACACAGAAAATGAGATTCTGGATATTCTTGATATTGCTGACAGCATCGACGATGGTTCCCAGCAGTACCTGACATTTGAGTTGGATAGCGAACATTATGGTGTGGAGATTCTCCGTGTGCAGGAGATAAAAGGCTGGGGGTCGGTGACATCGATTCCAAATACACCAGAACATGTCTGTGGTGTATTAAATTTGCGTGGCGTGATTGTGCCGATTATCGATCTTCGATTGCTATTCGGTATGCCTTTCAATACCTACACCAAGACTACTGTTGTCGTTGTTGTCAAAGTGGAAGGTATAACTGACCGAATTGTAGGTATAGTCGTTGATGCTGTGTCTGATGCATACAATGTTCATCCAGATATGATTTCAAATGCACCAGACTTAGGCAGTATCGTTGATACCAGCTTTATTAAAGGGATTGCTGACATCGATGAATGTATGTTGATGTTACTGGATATCGATAAGCTTCTCAGCGTAGAGCAAATAGGCTAATGATGACTTCTGAACACGTTCGCATCATTGCGATTATGAACCAAAAAGGGGGCGTTGGGAAAACGACAACAACCGTCAATCTTGGGCATGCACTCGCTATCCAAGGCAAACAAGTAGCCATGATTGATATGGATCCTCAAGGGCAAGTGGCCACCAGTTTAGGATTGGACAATCAGCAGCTCGGCATTGATGTTGTGCTGTTGGAGGGGGAGACCATTGATACCGTCAAGCTGCATGCCCGGGACAACCTTGATGTCGTGCCAGCAGGGCCACGCTTGAATGAGTTTGAACACCTGAATGAAGGTGGGGTAGAGCGCGGTCATCGCTTAAGAAAAGCAATCGAAGCGTCGTCATTATCAGCTTATGATTTTGTGTTGATAGATTGTCCGCCCTCATCAGGTTTACTGGGTGTTAATGCGATGTTTGCTTCTAGTGAATTGATTGTGCCCGTATCTGGAGACTATCTGTCATTACAAGGCCTATCACGCATGATGCAGATCCTTAAACGTTCAGAAGAAATCTCTGGGCACCGTATTCGATTATGGCTGGTATCAACGCGGATGCAGTTACGTAGAAAACTCACAGCAGAAGTGCGTAAACGCGTACTGAAATATTTTCCTAGTAGAGTGCTATTCACACCTATTCGTGAAAACGTGGCGTTAGCAGAATGCCCTAGCTTTGGTAAAACTATTTTCGACTATCGGAAAAAGAGCTCCGGTGCAGAAGACTATTTTTCTTTGGCTAGCGATGTCTTAGAGAGGAGAGTGGCTGATGGCCAAGAGTAAAAATGTAATGGGCAACGATCCTCTTGCCTGGTTGACTGCAGATAATCAACCCCCGACACAATCAACGAACAGATCTGCTGATACATCATCATTACCAGAAGACGCTATGGCTGAAGTGTCATTACCGCCTAAAACGAATATCGAGCTGGTAGAAGAGAGCTTCATTCCTATTGCCGCTCGTGGTGAATATGTCGTTGCCGACTTTTACACGTTGCTTTTTCAACAGCACCCGGAGCTAAAAGGCTTGTTTAAAAGTGTCTCGCAGCAAGGGCAACAGAAAAAATTATTAGCTGCTTTAGTGTTATTGGTACAAAACCTGCGTCACCCAGCCTTACTAGATAGTTATTTGACTGAATTAGGTGAACGTCACATTTCATATGGCGTGAAAGAGCCAGATTATCAGGCTGTCAAAAGTTGCTTGTTAAAGGTGCTGGAAAAATATGCTGAGTCATCATGGTCAGAACCTGTTGCATCAGCATGGAACGAAACATTAGATAACGTTATTAAAAAAATGACGACGGGAGCATATCCCATGGAGGAGAGAGACATGGCTGTTAATGAAAAGGCAGATAAAGACATCTTAAATAGAGCCAACGCACTTGATAATGCGGTCACGGCGGTAATGATGATTGATAGAGACTTCACTATTACATATGCCAATCAATCAACATTAAATATGTTGGGAGAGCATGAAGAGACGTTAAGAAGAATCTACCCTGGATTTTCCATAAAAGGATTGGTCGGAAGTAATATTGATATGTTCCATAAAAATCCTGCTCATCAAAGGCAAATGCTCAGTAATCCCGATAATTTACCTCATCAAGCAGACATCAAAGTCGGTCCACTTGCCTTTCGTCTAAATGTAACAGCCATGTTGGATGAAGAGGATAGCTATATCGGCAATATGCTTGAATGGCACAATGTCACTGAAGAAAAACTTCGTAATGCTGATATTCATGGTCAATTTGATGCCATCAACAAAGTGATGGGAGTGATTAGTTTTGAAATGGATGGCACCATCATTGATGTAAATGAAAACTTTCTCAAAGTGGTGGGCTATAGTCGTGAAGATGTCATCGGTAAGCATCATCGAATGTTTGCCACATCTGAGCTAGCTCAAAGTGCTGAGTATGCTGAATTCTGGGCAAAACTCAATCGTGGTGAGTTTGATAGTGGTGAATACAAACGAATTGCCAATGGTGGCAAGGAAATCTGGTTACAAGCCAGCTACAATCCTATTCTTGATATGAATGGTAAACCATTCAAAGTGGTGAAATTTGCCACAGATATTACTGAAACAAAATTACAACGTGCCAATTTCGAAGGTCAAATTTCTGCTATTAACAAGGCGATGGGTGTGATCAGTTTCAATATGGATGGCACCATTCGCAGTGTGAATGATAATTTCCTTAATGTTGTGGGGTATCAACGAGAGGAAGTTATAGGCAAGCATCACCGTATGTTTGCTACACCTGCACTGGCACAGAGTGTTGAATACACAGAGTTTTGGGCAAAACTAAACCGGGGTGAGTTTGATTCTGGTGAGTATCAGCGCGTTGGTAAAGATGGCAAAGATATTTGGTTACAGGCCAGTTACAATCCGATTTTTGACCTGAACGGTAAGCCCTATAAAGTGGTGAAATACGCTTCAGATATCACTGAAGAGAAACATTTACAGTTTGACGTTCAGAAGGCCTTATCAGCGACATCCATGGTTATGAATGCATTGGCGCAAGGTGACCTCACTAAGCTAATGGATGGTGAGTTTGAAGGAGAGTTCGCACTGCTTCAACAAGCGGTCAATGGTTCAATCAGCAAAATTTCAACGATTGTGCAAGACATTATCGAAGCATCGATCAGTATTTCTTCCGCGGCGAGTGAAATTTCCCAAGGCAATACGGATCTAAGTCAGCGAACAGAAGAGCAAGCGTCGTCATTACAAGAAACAGCGGCGAGTATGGAAGAGCTCACCAGCACAGTCAGACAAAATTCCGACAATGCTCGTCAGGCTAATCAACTTGCTGTAGACGCCAGAAGTAAAGCTGAAAAAGGTGGCAATGTCATCCAGGAAGCGATTCAGGCCATGGCTGCCATCAGTACTTCCAGTAAGCGTGTAGCAGACATCATTGGCGTGATTGATGAGATTGCGTTTCAGACTAACTTGTTGGCACTCAATGCGGCTGTGGAAGCCGCTCGCGCTGGAGAGCAAGGCCGAGGTTTTGCCGTAGTGGCTTCTGAAGTCCGTAATTTAGCACAACGATCTGCTGCTGCTGCCAAAGAGATAAAAGAGCTCATTAATGATAGTGGTGAGAAAGTAAGAGAGGGCTCTACTCTTGTAAATGAATCAGGGAAGACATTGGAAGAAATTGTTGAAGGTGCAAAAAAAGTCGGCGATATTATCTCTGAAATCGCGGCAGCAGGTACTGAACAGACATCGGGTATTGAGCAAGTCAACCAGGCTGTGACACAAATGGATGAAATGACACAGCAAAATGCTGCACTAGTGGAGCAAGCAGCAGCGGCGAGCGAATCTCTAGATGAACAAGGCAAGCATCTGGAAGAAATGATGCAATTTTTCACAACAAATGCTACTGAACAGCATACACCGCGCCAGGTTACGACGCCTAAAGCCTCTACTTCTCATGTAAAACGCCAAATAGCGACTCATGCTAAGACTCCTCCTCAGCCATCATTACCAACAAAAAGGCAGGTAATGACTAAAGAGCAGGAAAGTGATGAATGGGAAGAGTTCTAGCCCATTCATCAATTAATCCTTCCAATGAGAAAGACTGTTTTATGGATAAAGCGGCACGAGAATTTGAGTTCTCAGATAAACATTTTGCTCGAATAAGTAGCTTCGTCACAGCGCAGACAGGCATCCTGCTGCCTGCGGCAAAAAAAGATATGGTTTATAGCCGCTTATCTAAACATGTTCGTAGAAACTATGGTGGGAGTTTTGACGCATTTTGTCTGGCAGTTGATAACGGTGACCCTGACACCATTGAGTTATTAATCAATGCCATCACAACGAATTTAACCGCCTTTTTTCGTGAAAAACATCATTTTGATTATTTGAAACAACATGTACTTCCTGAACTGTTGATTAAAAATCAGGCGACTAAAAAAATACGAATATGGTCAGCGGGTTGTTCCACTGGTGAGGAACCATATAGCTTGGCTATCTGCTTACATCAGTTTTTTAAAGGACACCCTGGTTGGGATGTCAAAGTACTGGCGACAGATTTAGATGCGAACGTACTAGAACAAGCTGCTTCCGGGATTTACACCATTGAGCGGGTAAGTCAATTTTCAGAGGACGAGAAACATGCTTGGTTCTCACGTGGAAAAGCTGAAAATAATGGGCTGGTTAAAGTGAAGTCTTTTTTAAAAGAGTTTATCTCCTTCAGGCGCCTTAACCTTTTACACCCTTTCCCAATGAAAGGAACGTTTGATGTGATTTTCTGCCGAAACGTCATTATCTATTTTGATAAAACAACGCAGGTTGGTCTTTTTCATCGTTTCGCTGAAAAAATGTTACCTGGTGGATATCTCTTTATCGGTCACTCAGAAACCTTATTCAATATCAGTAACCAGTTTGTTTCTGATGGCAATACGATATATCGGCGTATTACATGATGGCATTAAAAACGGATATGCCTCAGGCATTAGCTGGATTTGAAAATATAAACCGTTATTGGGATAACTCTCGCCAAGCCTGGGTGGCGAAAATTTTGCCTGGTGAAATTTATGTTAATCGTGGTGCGAAAGAACTGATTGCGACCACACTGGGATCGTGCGTTGCAGCCTGTATTCGTGATCCTGTGGCTGGTATCGCTGGCATGAATCACTTTATGTTGCCCTGTGAAGGCGATGGTACGAGTGAGTGTTGGAAAAAATTAGGGACGCGATATGGTAGCTATGCTATGGAAGCATTGATTAACGAAATTCTAAAGGCGGGCGGTACGCGTAAAAACCTGGAAATGAAAGTCTGTGGTGGTGGCAAAATTATTGATGGGATTTCCAATGATATTGGTCACCAGAATAGTGAGTTTGTACTTAATTTTGCAAAACTCGAAGGCATTCCTGTTATTGCCTATGATTTAGGTGATATCTACCCGCGAAAATTAATGTATTACCCTCAAACAGGAAAAATGTTTATCAAACGTATTCAACATTTATACAACGATACAATCCTGGTTCGCGAGTCTCAGTATCATGAACGCTTAAAAGAAACATCGCTTAGCGGTGGCGTGGAATTGTTTGAGTAAAGGTCAGCCATGAAAAAGATTTCCGTCATTGTTATTGATGATTCAGCTCTAGTTCGTAAGTTGCTAACAGAAATTCTCAATTCTGATCCTGAGCTAGAAGTTGTTGCCACTGCTGGGGACCCTTATCAGGCGAGAGACAAGATTAAACAGTTTAATCCAGATGTGTTAACGCTGGATGTTGAAATGCCAAAGATGGACGGGGTGACATTTTTACGTAATCTGATGCGGCTCAGACCAATGCCAGTTGTTATGGTGTCAACCCTAACTGAAAAAGGCGCACAAATTACCCTTGAAGCGATGGCTTTAGGTGCATTTGATTTCGTAGAAAAACCCAAATTAGATTTATCTCAAACATTGTCCTCCTACTCAGAAGAAATTATCAGTAAGATTAAAGCGGCGGCAGGCGTTCAGCCTCAGCAATTAACCACAAAAGCCATGCTGGAAGTTGAGGAGCGCTTAACAGCAGATGCCGTCATCGCTAAGAGCACCAAAAACATCCCCTTAAAAACCACAGAAAAAATCGTTGCCATTGGCGCTTCTACGGGCGGAACAGAAGCAATAAAAACAGTCTTATGTGCTTTACCAGCGAATGCGCCGGGCATTGTTATTACTCAGCATATTCCAGCTAGCTTCAGTGCCCCTTTTGCTGAAAGGGTAAATAAAATGTCAGCCCTTAATGTTAGTCAGGCCATTGATGGAGAACAGATTCTGCCTGGACATGCATACATTGCGCCTGGTGATAAGCATCTATTAGTCGAGCGTAGCGGTGCTCGTTACTATTGCCGTTTGAATGATGGGCCTGCAGTCTCACGCCATAAACCTTCCGTGGATGTTCTCTTTCGTTCGATTGCTCAAAATGTCGGGGCCAATGCCATTGGGGTTATGTTGACCGGCATGGGTGATGATGGTGCTAGAGGGATGTTGGAGATGAGGGAGAATGGAGCGAGTAACATGGTTCAGGATGAAAAAAGCAGCGTAGTCTGGGGTATGCCAGGTGCAGCTTATAAGCTTGGTGCCGCTGAACTCATGCTGCCACTGGATAAAATCGCTCAAGAGATCATGAAGCAGGGTCGATAAGCTTTGTTACAGGTTCGATAGTTAATTAAGGACGATATGATGAAAAAATTACTGAATAAAAAATTTGTTATTGCTTCACTATCGTCCTTGGGATTTGTTCTAGTCGCCCTATTCTTGGTGAATTGGCTGGCGGCATTGCTTGTTCTACTCGCCACAGTTTCGGTGTTTTTATTACAGTTTCAAAATATGCCTGTTCAGAGTCAGGTAGTAATCAATACATCACGATTTGAATCAGCAGATATAGACAAGTTAAAAAAAGACGTCGTTACTGATATCAGCTTGCAGATCGAAAATATACGTGCAGAGAATGAGCAAATAGCTACGCTTTTAAATGATGCTGTGCGGTCACTGGGAGACAGTTTCCAAGGATTGAATGAACAGGCTTCAAACGAGGACGATATGCTCCATAGCTTGATTGACCAAAAAGATGGTGAGCAGGGCTTGTCTGAGTTTATCAAAGAGACTGAGTCTGTGATGAGCTTTCTTGTGCAGACATTGCTAAAAAACACAGACGATAGTCGTTTGGTGATGGCAAAGTTAGATGAAATTAATCGAAGAGTAGATGGTGTTATTTCTCTGCTTGATGACGTCAAAGATATTGCTTCTCAGACAAATTTACTCGCCTTAAATGCAGCCATTGAAGCTGCCAGAGCTGGAGATACAGGTCGTGGTTTTGCTGTAGTTGCTGATGAAGTCAGAAAACTATCACAAAAATCTGATGAGTTTAGTGATCAGATAAATAAGATCACAATGAATGTAAAATCAACTATTGATGAGGCAAGCTCAGTTATTGCAGAGTTAGTGACTGCGGATACGGATCTGGTCACAAATAGTGAAGCGAAAGTCGCTGAAATGATGACGACTATGTCATCTCTCAACAATAAAACCTTATCTGTTATCTCTGGCACAAGCGAAATTAGTCAGCAAATCTCGGGTTTAGTAAATCAGGCGGTCACGTCTTTGCAGTTTGAAGACATGTGTCATCAATTAAGTGAACACATGGACAAGCGTTTAAATACTGTTTCGGACCTTATTCAGGTTATCAATGATTTGCCTTCGTCATCAGAGAGTGATGCTGATCTGGCGGCATGCCAACAGCAATTTCTCGAGGTCAAAAAAACTGTAGCTGAGCTGCACAAAAAAATTGACGAAACTCAACACAGATCAGTTACTCAAAAAAATGTCGATGCAGGGGATATCGAACTCTTCTAAAGCATATCTGGCACATTGCTTGCTCTTATCTACATGAACAAGTCGATAACGACGATTGAGTAGGAGAGGCGGTATGCCACAAAGTGTTTCTATACAGACTGATAATGTCGTCAATACAAAGCCTGCAAAGGCCAGAGAAGTATCAAAAGATAATACCTTCTCTGAGACGTTAGACAAGCATATCAATACAGCTGAGCATAAGCCTGCTGAATCCACTAAGGCCCCGTCGAAGTCCTCTGAAGCTTCCGAGAATAAACTCAACGAACAATCTGATAGTGATGATAAAGTCACTGCCGAGGCAGAGGGGCAAACGGAAAAAACTGACGCTGATGACGGCAACAAATTGCCGTCTGATGACCAAGATAGTGAAAGTGATAATGCCGAAAGCAATGTAGTGTCATCTGACTCTCATGCTGATGTGAGTGTTGAGCCTGAGCAAAAAAACGCTGTGTCGGTATCCGCCTCTGAAACGAAAGTAGTAAACAGCGATAACAAAGTGAGCACTGCTGAGGTGGCTGAGAAATCTGTAGGCAAACAAGCCGTTGCTGAGTCAACAACACCGAATGCGGCTGCTTCGACTCAAACAAAATCGACTAATGAAGCTTCTGAGTCTTCTGTGATTAACAAAAAACAGCCTGATGCCAGCCTGGTGACAGTAACCAATACAGAAAAAGCGGTTATCAAACAAACTCAACATGCTGCCGAGGGTGACAAGGTACCGAATTTCGCCAAGGCACTACAATCCATGAATGAGGCCGACGGTAAAACTAGCGAAATTCGTGCTGATATTATGGATGCCATTAACAGACAGCGCCAAAAAGTCGATGGTGAACAGAATATGACTGTTCGTAATATGATTGCCGCTCAAACAGAAAATAAAGATAGAACGGAGATAGATTTGTCTGGTATTCGAGCAGATAAAACGCTTCAGGAGCGTTTATTTGGAGCGACCCCGACAACGAATACGTCGACAGCTAGCAGCGTAGCATCAACATCAGGTTCATCACCTTCGGCATCAGCCAGTGCAGTAGTGAGTTTACCGGTTCAGCCCAATATACAAAGCTCAGCATGGTCACAGGTGATGAATAGCCGTGTGGTCTGGATGGCCAAAGAGGGTATTCAACAGGCAGAAATGAAAATGAACCCGGCAAATTTAGGCCCTGTTGAAGTAAAACTCCATGTACAAAATGAACAAGCCAGTGTAACTTTCTTAGCTCAGCACTCGACAACGCGCGATGCGCTGGAACAAGCTTTACCAAAATTACGAGAGAGTTTTGCCGAAAACGGTATGCAATTGACTCATGCTGAAGTAGGTCAGCAACAGCAACAACAGCAAAGAGATGAGCAGCCACAGCAAATGCAAAATTCTCAGAATTTTACTCAAGCCAATCGTCAAAGTGACGATATAATGAGTGAAGCCGACGAAACAGCAGGTTCAGTTACGCAGGATAGTGGCCTGAGCTTATACGTCTAAGGCATAAAATAATAATATTAAGTTCAATCCGGGAGAGACGGGCGTGTTTAAACTTGAAAATTTCTCTTTGAGAAAACGCATGTATATCATTGGTGGGCTGGGTGTATTCGCCTTACTGGGACTACTTGTTCTTGAAGGCTATATGTATCACTCTGATATCAAGAAAATTGAAGCAATTTATATCGCTGCGATATATGTCGTCGTCGCCAGCATTTCGGTGATTGGCATCGCACACTACATAGGCCGTTTTGGTGATAAACGTGCTACCACCTTGGTCGGTGCGATTCAAAACATCAAAAAAGGTGACCTCACTAAGAAAGTGGCCATATCAGGTAAAAGTGACTTTAGTTGGATGGCATTTGAATTAGACAGTGCTAGAAAAAATGTTGCTAACTTAGTTCACACACTTGTTGGTGGGGTAACGCAGCTCACTTCAGCGAGTGATAATATGCAAGCCATCAGTAAAGAAACGGTGGATGGTGTACTCCGTCAACAGTCTGAAACGACTCAGGTTGCGACGGCAATGAATGAAATGACAGCCTCAGTGCAAGAAGTAGCAAGAACAGCATCGAGCGCTGCTGAAGCAGCTCGTAATGCCGATATCGAGGCCAAGGCTGGTAAACAAGTTGTCATGGAAACCATGCAGGCTATTGACTCATTGGCCACTGAGGTGGAAAAAGCCGCAGAGCAGTTAAGTAGTCTGGAGTCAGACATTGGTAACATCGGCGCGATAGTGGATGTCATTCGTGGTATTACAGAACAAACCAACCTACTTGCACTGAACGCTGCGATCGAAGCGGCACGCGCAGGTGAGCATGGTCGTGGCTTTGCTGTTGTTGCTGATGAAGTTCGTACACTGGCGGCGAGAACACAATCTTCTACGCATGAAATTGAAGAGATGGTTGAGCGATTACAGCAAGGCGCTCAAGTCGCTGTTAAGGTCATGAACGAAGGTCGTGAAAGAGCAAAACATAGTGTGGAAAAGGCATCAAGTGCTGGTGCTGCCTTGGACTCTATCACCGCTATGATTTCAACCATGGATGAAATGAGCGCACAAATCTCCAGCGCTGCGAATGAGCAATCTTCCGTAGCTGAAGATATTAACCGCGGTATTGTTAATATCAGTCAGGTGGCTGAGCATACAGCGGAGGGCGCGAGAGAGTCTTCAGTCGCTGTCGAAACCTTGAGTAATCTTGCTACCCAACTTCAGGAAGCGGCGAGTAAGTTTAAGGTATAACGTTTCACACAGTTCATAAAAAAAGCCCGGGTAACCGGGCTTTTTTATTTAACGTAGACTTTGTTCTATCTCGTCAAGTGCCTGCATCGGGTCGGGTGCTTTGGTAATTGGACGGCCAATCACAAGGTAATGGCTTCCCGCGTCTAATGCTTGTTTGGGTGTCATGATACGATGTTGATCGCCTTTTTCACTGCCTTCCGGTCTTATGCCAGGAGTAATAAGTTGAAAGGTATTACCCAGCGTATCTCGGAGGGCACTGGATTCCTGAGCCGAGCAGACGACGCCATCAAGACCACTTTGTTTTGCCAATTGAGCAAGTCGGGTGACAGTCTCAGACATATTGCCGGTAAGGCCAATCTGATCAAAAGTCGTTTGATCCATGCTAGTCAATAACGTTACACCTATCAATAAAGGTTTATTGGATGATTGTTCAACTGCTTCTCTGGCAGCACGCATCATGGCTGGCCCGCCGAGCGTATGCACATTTAACATCCAAACGCCTAAGTCAGCCGCCGCAGCACAGGCTTTTGCCACTGTATGCGGAATGTCGTGATATTTCAGATCGAGGAAGACATCAAACCCACGCGATACTAAGTCAGTGACAACTTGAGGACCTGAACGGGTGAAAAGTTCTTTTCCCACTTTCACTCGCGCACGTTCTGGATCAATTTGATCGGCCATTTGCATGGCATCACTCGCGTTAGCATAGTCAAGGGCAACAATGATTCTAGAGTCGGACATTGATATCTCCATTACTTATAATGACCGTGATCCTACCTTAAGAAGATCAGAATTGCGTCTGTTTCGCCGTTTAGATCAAGAAAATGATATGCTGTCGGGCGTTTTTTGCTGAGAATGAATGAATGAAATTTGATTTACTTGCGCGAGATGGCTTTGCTCGTCGAGGACGCTTAACTTTTTCTCGGGGAACCGTAGAAACCCCAGCTTTTATGCCTGTTGGAACGTATGGGTCAGTTAAGTCTATGACGCCAGAAGAAGTCGGTGCAACAGGGGCTGAAATCTTATTAGGTAATACATTTCATTTAATGTTGAGGCCCGGCACCGACATTATCTCAGCTCACGGTGATTTGCATGACTTTATGCAGTGGCAAGGGCCAATTCTAACTGACTCTGGCGGTTTTCAGGTTTTCAGCTTAGGCGAGTTGCGTAAAATTACAGAGCAAGGTGTGCATTTTAGTTCTCCAGTCAATGGTAATAAAGTATTTCTGGGTCCTGAAGAATCGATGGCTGTGCAGCGTGCATTGGGTAGTGACATCGTGATGATTTTTGACGAATGCACCCCCTATCCTGCTGATCTTGAAACAGCAGCAAACTCTATGGAGTTATCCCTACGCTGGGCAAAACGCAGTAAGGAAGCCCACGGCGATAATCCTTCTGCGTTATTTGGTATCGTGCAAGGTGGGATGCATGAGCAGCTGCGTCAAATTTCACTGGATGGTTTAACAGAGATTGGCTTTGATGGTTATGCCATCGGTGGACTGTCTGTTGGTGAGCCCAAAGAGGACATGATACGCATTCTTGATTTTCTGGCGCCAAGAATGCCTGAAGATAAACCGCACTATCTTATGGGGGTTGGCCGACCTGAAGATCTTGTCGAAGGTGTGATGCGTGGCGTGGATATGTTTGATTGTGTCATGCCAACCCGTAATGCTCGAAATGGACACCTATTCGTTCATCAAGGCGTCATCAAAATTCGTAATAGTCGGTTCAAGACGGATACGAAACCTCTGGATCCCTATTGTGATTGTTATACCTGTCAAAATTATAGCCGGGCATATTTACACCACTTAGATAAAACAGGTGAGATGCTTGGCCCTCGGTTAAATACCATCCATAACCTTCATTATTACCAGACATTAATGAAAGGCTTAAGGCAGGCCATAGAAAACAATACGCTGGAACAATTCCGCCAAGAGTTTTATGCGCTAAGGCAAACCGAAATTGTTTAAAACGCTTCAATGCTATCGAACACTGGGTCTGCTGTGGCATAATCGGTTTCTTTTTTCTTGTTGATTTTGAGGATTAACGATGGACTTTTTTATCTCTCCGGCCGCTGCTGCTGATGCAGCGACAACAACGGCTGCTTCTCCAGGCATGATGGATTTCGCATTTCCTATTATTTTGCTGGTGTTGTTCTATTTCATGTTAATCAGACCGCAGCAAAAACGCGCTAAAGAACACAAGGCTATGCAGTCTGCATTGGCAAAAGGTGATGAAGTCGTTACCGATGGTGGCCTGATGGGGAAAATTATTGAAATCACTGATAACGCTATCGCTGTTCAGATTGCTGAAAATGTTGAAGTGAAAGTGCGTCGTGAATCAGTGAATGCTGTTTTGCCAAAAGGTACATTGAAAAAGCTATAAAGTCTGGCCATCGCTTCAGATGGCTTGAAAATGTCAGGAATTAAATATGAACCGATATCCACTGTGGAAAAATCTACTCGTTCTTGTTGTGTTACTGGTCGCAGGGCTCTACGCGCTACCCAATCTTTATGGGGATGACCCGGCAGTCCAGATTTCTGCTGGCAGAACGGCCACAGTGGACTTGGATCTAGCAGACAAAGCAGAAAAGGCTTTAAAAGAGGCTGGGATTGATTATAAAGGTGTTCAGCTTGAAGATGATAAGTTACTCATCCGGCTGACCTCTGCTGATAATCAATTAAAGGCAAAAGATGTCTTAAGTAAAACCTTAGTCGGTGATTACATCATCGCCTTGAATCTTGCCTCCACAACACCGCACTGGTTAGCTTCTATGGGCGCAGAGCCGATGAATCTGGGCTTGGACTTGAGAGGAGGCGTTCATTTCCTTATGCAAGTCGATATGGATGCTGCGGTTAAGCAAAGCTTAGATAGCTATGGTAGCGATATCCGTTTATCACTTCGTGATGAAAAAATTCGTTATAAACAAATCAAAGTAGAAGGGCAGACTATTGTTCTGGTTCTGAGAAATACTGAGGACAGAGATAAAGCGGAAGCGTTGATCAACAATGATTTTAATGATCTTCAAGTGACCGTTTCAGAAGATGAGGCTAACCCTGAGCTTATTATGAATGTGTCTGAACAGAGCATTCGTGAAACAAAACAATTAGCCTTACAACAAAATATCACCACCTTGAGAAATCGCATAAACGAACTGGGTGTGGCAGAGCCGACTGTGCAACAGCAAGGCGAAGACCGAATCGTCGTCCAGCTACCAGGTGTGCAAGATACTGCTCAAGCAAAGAAAATCCTGGGAGCGACGGCAACACTTGAGTTTAGACTGGTTGATATCGAGCATGATGTAAAAGATGCACTCAATGGCCGTATCCCACCAAACACGGAGCTTTATTACAGTCGTGATGGTCGCCCATACCTTCTTGATAAGCGTGTGATGTTAACGGGTGAGCATGTTATCAATGCGGCATCAACACTAGATGGTCAGTCTGGTTCGCCTGCCGTCTCCGTGACTTTAGATGGGAAAGGCGCGCGCGCTTTCAGTAATGTCACTCGCGATAATATTGGTAACCCAATGGCGGTGGTTTTCATTGAGTCTAAAATGGAAACAAAAGAAATTGATGGTGAGCTGGTATCTGTACGTCGCCAGGTACCTGAAATTATCAATGTAGCCACTATACGAGATCAGTTGAGCAAGAAGTTTCAGATTACTGGACTGGACAGCACTACGGAAGCACGAGACTTATCACTACTATTACGCGCTGGTGCATTGGCCGCACCGATAGAAATCGTTGAGGAGCGCACGGTTGGCCCAAGCATGGGACAGCAAAATATCGAGCAGGGTTTTGAATCTGTCATTATCGGCTTTATTTTAGTGCTTGTTTTCATGATTATCTGGTATCGAGTATTTGGTGTGTTTGCCAATATGGCACTGGCTGCGAACCTGATATTTATCGTGGCATTACTCTCATTACTCCAAGCGACACTTACCTTGCCAGGTATCGCCGGTATCGTTCTCACCGTTGGTATGGCTGTGGATGCCAATGTGTTGATTTATGAGCGTATTAGAGAAGAGCTACGCAATGGCAATAGCCCCCAAGCCAGTATCAGCTCAGGTTATGACAAAGCCTTTTCGACCATTGCCGATGCGAATATCACGACACTCATTGCTGCAATTGTCTTGTTTGGTTTTGGTACAGGTGCAATTAAAGGTTTTGCGGTCACCTTATCACTCGGTATTTTAACCTCTATGTTTACGGCAATTATGGGCACACGTGCCTTAGTGAATCTGTTTTACGGTCGTAAACATAAACCTAAGCTATCAATTTAGGAATCATTTTCATGCAGTTTTTTAATAAACAAACGCATATCAAATTTATGTCGAAACGCTGGCCTGCGCTGGTGTTCTCGAGCATATTACTGATTGTTTCTATCGGTTCGTTGATAACACAAGGCTTAACCTTTGGTATCGACTTTACAGGTGGAACCATGATCGAGCTCGGTTATCAAGAACCTGCTAATCTGGATAACATCCGATCAACCCTTCAAAATGGTGGCTATCCTCAGGCTGTTGTTCAGAATTTTGGTTCTATCCATGATGTTTTAGTTCGTTTGCCGATAATCGAAACTGAGAATATGGCTGAAATCAGTAACAATGTTGTCTCGCTGCTACAAGTCGATTCCAGTAATGCCATCGATGTGCGTCGTGTCGAGTTTGTTGGCCCTCAGGTAGGCGATGATTTAACTGAACAAGGCGGTTTAGCGGTTTTATATGCCTTAATTGGTATTTTGATTTATGTGGCTTTCCGTTTTGAATATCGTTTTGCTATCGCCTCTGTTGCCGCCTTGGTGCATGACGTTATTATCACTCTAGGTTTCTTTTCCATAACCCATGTTGAGTTTGATCTAACGGTACTTGCCGCTGTATTGGCAATCATTGGTTATTCTCTCAACGACACCATTGTGGTTTTTGACAGAGTCAGGGAAGGATTTTTAAAAGCGCGTAAGGCCTCACCACAAGAAGTGATTGATTCATCTTTAAATGAAACCTTGAGTCGTACGCTGATGACTTCATTTACGACGCTGCTGGTTGTTTTTGCCTTATTTGTGCTTGGAGGTGAAGTCATTCATTCATTTGCAGAGGCGTTACTGTTAGGCATCATGATTGGTACTTATTCATCGATCTACGTAGCAAGCTCTGCTGTGCTCTTTATGGGGGTAAGTAAAGAAGATTTGCTACCACCAGTGAAGGAGAGTGACCAGGAAATTGGTGAAGATGGTAGCCAAGTTTAATAAAAAAGCCCGAGCAATCGGGCTTTTTTTATGAGTGTATATTTTGATCGTTAAACCGCAGCTCTTTACTGATAGTTACTGTCACAGGTTTGGTTCTGCGACGAGATCCGATTGAGACCACCTTACCTGAACGTTCTGCTTCATCTCTAATGGCAGCCTGTTCTGTTGTTTCAATAGACAATATTCTTACACCACTACAATCACAACGAAAGCTCATAAAATTCATAAATTCTTCGAGGCTTTCCTGTGTTTGCTGCATCTGTAAAGAGCGGAATTGTTTATTCATAAAAACTACCTGTTGTGATAATCAAGATATCGACACAGGTCCTGATTTCTTGAGATGAAAACCGATCGAAAAGATGGCCGTGATTAGTGAATTGTGATCTTAGTCAAAAAAAACAGGAAAAACTCCTAGAGGTAAAAAGGGTGTTTTACTGACACAATGGTTTAGAAGCAAACCTTATGGAGTGATGATTGCTCTATAAAATTAGGGAATTTGCTGATTTATTTAGCCATGTGATTGTGTATTGTCACAGGCAACAAACAAAGAATAATAACGGAGAGTTTAAATATGCTGAAGAATCTCGGGGTTGCCATGCTGCTGTTATGGCCCCAAATCATTTTTGCCAATACTATTAATGTGACGCTTCACTACATAGGACCTACAGATGGCCAAGTGTGGGCTGGTATACAGCAAGGTCTAACAGAGGCTAATTTGCAAGGTCAGTTTCTAGGCCAAACATATGATGTTAAAAACATCACGGAAGAAGAGGTTGAGGCATTACCAGCGTCTGAGATAACGGCGGTTCTGGTTGGCACTGATGCAAAGCATATGCTGGAAATAGCTAAACTGAATAAGTTGACTACTGTACCGGTCTTTAATTTGAGTTCAGATGCTGACAGTCTGCGACAGGTTTGTTTGCCAAACTTATTAAATATTCCCCTGAGTAAGCAAATGAAGCAGGATGCATTAGCTCAATGGCAAAATAAAAACCCAGATAAATTAGTAACAGCGCATGCCTGGCATCATGACTTTGTAAAATTTGCAGCGTCACAACTCAATAATCGTTTTACCAGAAACCATAAAACACAAATGACGGATGATGCATGGGCCGGATGGGCTGCTATCAAAATGTTGTCTGATACTGTAGCGAGAACTCAAAAAACGGATTCTGCAGCTATGCTGAACTACCTCAAGAAGGACTTGTCTTTTGATGGACAAAAAGGTGACACCGCCACATTCAGAGATACTGGACAATTACGTCAGATTGTTCTGCTGATAGATAAAGATGACAACATCGTTGCCGAAGCACCTTTAAGAGGTGTTAAGGGTGGGCTGGATAGTCTTGGACTAATCAGCTGTAAATAATTTGAGAGAAGAAGGAAGCATAATGAAATTAAAAAGTATTTTGTTAACGACATTGGTTTTAGCCAGCACAGCGGCCTGGGCTGAACCTTCACACCGTGCATTTGTGACCAATGAAAAAGACAATACAGTCAGTGTTATTGATACAAAAACCAATGAGGTAATCAATACCATCAATATCGGAGAACGTCCTAGAGGTATCGGTTTATCGCCAGACCAAAAACAGCTTTATGTTGCCATCAGTGAGGAAGGCGCTATTGCCGTTGTAAATCTTGATACATTAGAAGTGGTAAAAAAACTGGATGCAGGTGATGATCCGGAAACATTTGATGTGGCACCTAATGGCAATATCTACATCTCTAATGAAGATGACGCACAAGCCAGTGTGATTGATCCAAAAACAGGCGAAACCATTGAAGTGATTCCCGTTGGTCTGGAACCAGAAGGTGTCGCTGTTTCACCTGACGGAAGTCTGGTATTGGTCACCAGCGAGTCCACCAACATGGTGCATGTTATCGATACTGCAAAACATAAAGTGGTGAAAAATATTTTGGTTGCTGCGCGTCCTCGTGGTCTAGCATTTAACAGTGACGGTTCATTGGCATATTCAAGCAGTGAAGTGGGTAATGAAGTCACTATTATCGACACCAAAACGCTGTCCATTATCAAACAAGCAGAAATCGACTTACCTAATTCAAAACCGATGGACATAGCGGTTAGTCCTGATGATAAAACAATCTACGTGACAACTGGTCGTGGTAATTCTGTCGCAGTACTTGATGCCAAAACGCTTGAGATGCAGGCTAATATCCCTGTAGGCAAACGTGTATGGGGCTTAGGAATGACTCGTGATGGTTCGCGTTTATACACAGCAGATGGCGTGAGTGGCACGGTTTCTGTTGTTGATACAGCGACAAACAAAAATATCAAAACTATCAACGTTGGAAAATTCCCATGGGGCGTAGTAGTTGACGATTGATTTATAGTTAAACCTTCTTAGAAAAAGCCCGGTTATAAAGCCGGGCTTTTTTGTTTGTGATGAAAAAGATCATTAAATACTTTGTTAGCAATTACTGACACGTTATTATGCCTCGATGAATAAAGTGATTAAGCGTTTTTTGCAGATTTGTTTGTTCCAGGCCAGCCCTGCAGATATTCCAGCATCATCAGTATTAGTTAATATCAGTATCGTCTGTTACTTTATGGTCGGCGTGCTGGTCAGTCATATCGATCACAACTGGATTATCAGTCTCGTGGCGAGTCTAGCCGACACAATTATGTTGATCATCGTGACAAAACTATTATTAGTCAGTAGAGGTTTATCTCATCGCTTTGAACAAACTGTTACAGCGATGGCCAGTACTGGCGCTATCGTAGGTCTGGTGAGTTGGCCTATTTTTTCTGTATTCAGGTTGGTCGAACCACATAGTCAACTGATCAGCATCATTCTATTGATGGTGCTTATTATCATTTTCTGGAGTTTATTTGTTGTTGCACATATCTTCAGGTATGCACTAGATATCCGACCGGGGCTGGCAGCCGTTATCACGGTGGCATATGTCATCGTATCGTTGATAGTTGTTGGACTTACTATTTCAGGAGTGACTTAATGCACATTCATATACTGGGGATTTGCGGCACCTTCATGGGGGGGGTGGCGATTCTTGCGAGGGAGTTAGGCATGACAGTCAGTGGTTCTGATGCCAATGTCTATCCGCCTATGAGTGACCAACTTGCCGCTGCAGGTATTGATGTAAAAGAAGGCTATAAACCTGAGCATTTAGACCCTGCACCTGATTTAGTGGTGATGGGCAATGCCATGTCGCGTGGCAACCCGGCTGTGGAGTATGTTTTAAACAAAGGTCTGCCTTATGTGTCTGGCCCTCAATGGTTAAATGAACATGTCCTGCAAGGCAAATGGGTATTAGCGGTCTCGGGTACACATGGAAAAACGACGACGAGTAGTCTATTAGCATGGATTCTGGAGCATGCAGGTATGCAGCCAGGTTTCTTGATAGGCGGTGTCCCTGATAATTTTGGCGAAACAGCACGTTTAGGTAATACGCCATTTTTTGTGATTGAGGCAGATGAGTACGACACGGCCTTTTTTGATAAACGTTCAAAATTTGTGCATTACATGCCCAGAACACTGATTATTAATAATCTTGAGTTTGATCATGCTGATATCTTTGATGATCTGGCTGCAATTCAAAAGCAATTCCACCATCTGGTACGAACGGTACCTGAACAGGGTTTGATTATTTCACCTCAGGATAAGACGATTGACCATGTCTTTAATATGGGGTGTTGGACGCCAAGACAGACATTGGGTGTTGATGCTGATTGGTGTGCGACATTATTGAAAAATGATGGCAGTGAGTTTGAAGTCAGATATGGTGAGTCTACAGCCCGAGTCAGTTGGGATATGCTCGGCCAACACAATGTGAATAATGCGCTTGCCGCTATTGCTGCTGCCCATCATGTTGGTGTCACGGTTGAGCATGCCTGTGAGGCTTTATCCGTGTTTGCTGGTGTGAAGCGTCGTTTAGAGTTAAAAGGTGAAATCAATAACATTCGTGTTTATGATGATTTTGCCCATCATCCGACAGCGATAGCAACAACAATTGCTGGGCTGAGAGCCAAAATAGGTAACCGTCGTCTGGTAGCTGTATTGGAACCTCGTTCAAATACGATGAAGATGGGAATTCACCAAGATACTCTGGCTCAGTCACTTATTCAGGCAGATAGA
The DNA here is from genome assembly GCF_002341285.1 of Methylophaga sp. UBA2513. Classification (NCBI taxonomy): domain Bacteria; kingdom Pseudomonadati; phylum Pseudomonadota; class Gammaproteobacteria; order Thiotrichales; family Piscirickettsiaceae; genus Methylophaga; species Methylophaga sp. UBA2513. The sequence continues at coordinate 152,531 of NZ_DDNT01000020.1, forward strand.
GTATTGTTGTTACAAGATAGCGACTTGAAATGGTCATTAAAAAACGTGACTGAAACACTGGGCGAACATGTTAGTGTCTTTGACTCGATCGATGCTATTGTGAAGACGATCAGCCAGGAAGCACAAGCGGGTGATGAGATTTTAGTAATGAGTAATGGTGGTTTTGGCGGTATTCATCAGCGAATTTTAGAGGCGATAGCTTAAGAATGTTGGATCAGCAACAAATTGCATTAGCCATTACCGGTGCTTCTGGCGCGCCTTACGCGAAGCGTTTATTGCAGGTATTACTCAAGCAAGGGCTCACGGTACATTTAATGATTTCTACCGCTGGTAGAATTGTGCTCGCTGATGAACTCAATTGGAAGTTGCCTGCAAGAGCATCGGATGTGCAGGAAAAGCTGAGTCAGGAATTCGACTGTGTTCCTGAACAATTGCAGGTTTATGGTGAACAACAATGGTCATCACCACTGGCAAGTGGTTCACATCGCGTGCCCGCCATGATTGTGTGCCCATGTACCATGGGAACGTTATCAGCAATTGCTTGTGGTCAGAGTGATAATTTAATCAACCGCGCTGCCGACGTCATGCTTAAAGAAGATCGGAAATTGATCGTGGTTCCAAGAGAAGCGCCATTTTCTGTGATTCATCTCGAAAATATGTTGAAGTTAGCTAAACTGGGAGTCTGTATTTTGCCACCCAATCCTGGATTTTATTTTAATCCAACATCCTTAGCTGAAGTGGTCGATTTTGTTGTCGCGAGAATACTTGACCAAGCCAAGATAGAGCATGACTTGATGCCGCGATGGGGGGAGTAATGGGCTATTCGGGATTCGTCGTTAACTCACGTATAATGTGGCTTAAATTTAATGCCGTTCAGGAAAACCATGTCTGATATTGAAATTGCCCAACAGGCTGCCATGCAGGAAGTCATCCAGCTCGCCGAGGAAAAGCTGGGTCTTGCCTCTCAACATATTGACCCATACGGACATTTCAAAGCGAAAGTATCATTAGATGTCATGGATGAGTTGGCAAAACGGCCGGATGGTAAGTTAATCCTAGTAACTGCTATTAGTCCGACTCCTGCTGGTGAGGGAAAAACGACAACCACGATCGGCCTGAGTGATGCGCTAAACCGAATTGGTAAGAAATCCATTGTCTGTGTACGCGAACCTTCTATGGGGCCATGCTTTGGTTTGAAAGGCGGGGCTGCGGGTGGCGGTTATGCTCAGGTTGTACCCATGGAGGATATCAATCTTCACTTCACTGGCGATCTGCATGCAATAGCTTCTGCCCACAATTTATTATCAGCGATGATTGATAATCATATCCATCATGGAAATGCATTACAGTTGGATGCAAGACGTATTGTCTGGCAGCGAGTTATGGATATGAATGACCGTGCATTGCGGGATATCGTGGTGGGTATGGGTGGTCCTGCCAATGGTTATTTGCGTGAAGAGCGCTTTGATATTGTTGTTGCTTCGGAAGTTATGGCTATCTTTTGCCTAGCTAATTCTTTGCCTGAGCTGAAGCAACGCTTGGGAGATATCCTGATCGGCTATTCCGTTGATGGGACACCAAGATATGCTCGAGAAATCATGGCCCACGGTGCTATGGCTGCATTACTAAAAGAAGCGATAAAACCCAATCTTGTGCAGACCTTAGAAAATAATCCAGCCTTTGTTCATGGTGGTCCATTTGCGAACATAGCGCATGGCTGTAATTCAGTTATCTCAACCAAAATGGCACTTAAGCTGAGTGATTATGTGGTCACTGAGGCGGGCTTTGGAGCGGATTTAGGTGCTGAGAAATTTATTGATATTAAGTGTCGCAAAGCTGGGATTAAGCCAGATATGGCTGTTGTTGTCGCCACAGTAAAAGCCTTGAAATATCACGGTGGTCTGGAACTGAAAGAGCTTGGCGAAGAAAACCTCGATGCGTTAAAGGTGGGACTGGCTAATTTAAAACGGCATTTAAGCAACTTACAAAATGAGTTTGGTCTACGCTGTGTTGTTGCCATCAATCACTTTGTTAATGATAGCGATGCAGAAATAGAACTAATTACAACGGCTGTAAAAGAAATGGGAGCTGAAGCCATTCTTGCTCGTCATTGGGCACAAGGTGGGGCCGGTGCCGAAACACTGGCGGAACGTGTTGTCGAAATACTGGATAGCCCTGCTGAGCCTTGTCGTCTGTTATATCCTGATAGTTTACCGCTATGGGACAAAATTAATCAGGTTGCTAAACGTCTATATGGCAGTGGTGAAGTCGTTGCTGATAAAAAAGTGATGGATAAGATCGCTATGTTGAACGAGCAGCACGGGGATATTCCAGTTTGTATGGCAAAAACACCGTATTCTTTTAGCAGTGACCCGAGCTTACGTGGCACGGCTGAGAATCATACGCTGACAATTCGTGATGTTCGTCTGTCAAACGGTGCTGGTTTTCTGGTTGTACTTTGTGGGGATGTGATGACTATGCCTGGATTACCTAAGCACCCAGCTGCTGAACGTATTGATATTGATGATAATGGCTCAATAGTCGGGCTGTTTTGATATAAAAAAGCTCAAATATTAAGGGTGTTAAGCAAAAAAGCCGTAGAAGTTTATCACTACGGCTTTTTTCTTTTATGTGCTTAAATTTTTTAAGCCTGAGTATTCACCTTGCGGCGCAAACCAAGAAAACCTAACAACGCTGGAGCAAACATCCATAAGGCAGCAGGTACAGGCACTGCTGATGGCGTTTGGATATAACTAGCAAAGCCAGTTTCTTCAAAGTTAATTTCATGTGAAAGTGATGCATAAATGAATAATGCATTATCAAGCAGAATATCAGCAGAAGGTAATGTTGATATAGGGCCAGTGAAAAAGTCTTTATCAAACATCATCAGGCCAGACAGAGAAAAACTTTCTGTGAATTCAGACACCGGAAAAAGAGTGCTAGTTGTAAATAGAATCGCATCACCTGTGATATCAGGATTAAGACCTTTATTCACCATCGATGTAACGATATCTGTATTGAATGCATCAAGGTTTGCAATAGTATTATCTAATATACTGAGAGCAAACTGGCTGCCATCAAACAAAGTGGGGGCAGCTGTACCTGAGAGAACGTAATTTGATGATACGTATGTACTCACTGTGCCTGTGCTTGGAAGAGCATATGATGAGTAAAGGGTCGCTGATGCTAGGTCTGTATCGTAAGACCATGTAGCTGGTGCAGACTGGCCGAGCAATGAACTTAGGTCGCCATTAGCTGTTTGCCATGAACCATTAGTTGATAAGCTTGTTGCAGCTATAGCAGCGTTAGTTAAACCAGTAAATAAAGCCAGTGCGATAAAAACTATTTTTTTCATGTGTTCTTTCCTTAGATATTATTGCAGTACAGCCACCTTAGTATCATAAGGTCTGTAACTTTCCGTCCTTGGTTCACACCGAGTTTGGCTTTGGTTAAAGTGTTTCCAGAAAAAATAGTACCAAACAGATAATAATAAATAAAACGAAATTGTTAATTTTGTTCTCGATGTTTTTTTATTAAATCGTATGCTAACTGAATTTCTTTCGCTTGCTCTGTGGCAACGGCAATCATATCTTCTGGAACGCCTTGTCCCATGAGTTTATCCGGATGATATTGGCTCATCAGTTTTCGATAAGCACGTTTAATTTCTTGATTAGAACTCTTTTCAGTCACCCCAAGCGCTTTATAAGCATCGGCCAATTCATCAGAATAAGAGCGCTGCGGACCGGAAGAGTATTGCTGCTGATGACCTCTTGCGAAACTTGCCTGGCTCATCACCATATCCAGAATACGGTTAAACTCGGCCCGGTTATATCCTAACTGAGCAGAGACTTGTTCCAGAATATCTTTTTCTTGTGGATCAAGCTTACCATCGGCTAAGGCCATGACTATCAGGTAAACCAGTAAGACTTGTTTTAGATTAAACGTATTACCACAATGTTGTTTGAAATGATTCATTGTGTCTGTAATATCAAAGTCGGGTTCTGCGCCTCGCTTAAATTGGCGGATGGCTTCTTGTCGATGCTCACCCGACATCCCCATTTTTTTGATAAAGGCTTCCACGTGATCGATTTCAATCTGGCTGATTCGACCATCTGCCTTCGCTAGTTTCCCCATCAAAACAAACACAGTTTCAAGAAAAACTGTTTGACGGGTTTGACTTGTAAATGGATTAGCACCGCCCAGACCATACGCTCGTATACGGTCAGCAAAACCACCAAACAGTAAGCCAATCAGTGCGCCAAAAATTCCTAAAATGAGTAATCCTACACTCATCGTACTGAGTAATATAAAGCCTAGAATAAGGCCAATCCACTTAAACATAACAATTAACTTTTGTTTGAAATACTAAAATAAATAAGACCGAGCCCCCATAGCCCAAATACCCAGCTCAGTACTGGTAACCCTGCAAACATAGTTGTCGAGTAACCATCGAGACCGGTGATAACGGCAGCGCCTACCAAAAATGCAGCGCCAGAGGTAGCAGCAGCACTACGATAACTGGCTTTTTTGATTTCTTTACGCAGCTGTTGAATATCATGTGATGCTAAATTAACGTTCAGCTGACCATCTTGGGCTCTCTTAGTCAGGTCATATAATAGACGCGGCATCTCGGGTAAGGTTTCAGCCCAATGAGGAGCTTCTTGCTTTAGTGTTCTTAACGCTGCTTGCCAGCCCATTTTTTCCTTCATCCATGATTCTAAAATGGGTTTGGCTGTTTTCCATAGATCCAGATCTGGATAGAGGTCACGGCCCAAGCCTTCAATATTCAGTAAGGTTTTTTGTAGCAGCACCAACTGTGGTTGTACTTCCATATTAAAACGACGCGCTGTTTGGAAAAGTCTCAGCAGCAGTTGTCCGAAAGAAATTTCTTTTAAAGGACGAGCGAATATGGGTTCACAAACACTTCTTATGGCTGCTTCAAACTCATCAAGTCGAGTCTCAGCCGGCACCCAGCCTGATTGCACATGTAACTCGGCAACCCGGCGATAGTCATGATTGAAAAAGGCAAGGAAATTTTCAGCTAAATAACGCTGATCATCTGGAGATAATGTCCCCATGATGCCAAAATCAACAGCAACATAACGTGGATTTGCCGGATCATGACTATCCACCATGATATTACCGGGATGCATGTCCGCATGGAAAAAACTATGCTTGAATACTTGGGTGAAAAAGATTTCGACCCCCATTTCTGCCAGTTTTGCCATATCCACACCTTTCGCGATTAAACCTTCAGTATCGCTAATAGGCGTGCCATAAATACGTTCTTGAACCAGGATATTAGGCTTGGTCAGCTTCCAGTATATCTTGGGGACATATAGTAAGGTGGTGCCTTCAAAATTGCGTTGCAGTTGAGAGGCTGAAGAGGCCTCGCGCAACATATCGAGTTCATCAAAAAGGTTCTTCTCAAGCTCAGCTACGATCTCTCTGGGCCGTAATCGTTTTCCCTCAGACCAGTATCGTTCAGCAAAAGATGCCAAGGTATACAACAAAGCAATATCACGCTTGATAATGGGCTCTATGCCAGGACGAACCAGTTTTATAACGACTTGCTCACCACTTTTTAATGTAGCTGCGTGTACTTGTGCGATGGAAGCTGAAGCAAGCGGTTCAGGTTCAATATGAGCAAATAATGTCTCAATGGATTCTGCTTCATAGGCTTTATCAATCAGTTGTTTTGCTTGCTCAGCGGGAAAAGGTGCTACTTGGTCTTGAAGTTTAGCTAATGAATTGGCTATGTCAGGCGGCAAGAGATCGCGACGCGTTGATAACACCTGTCCAAACTTTACAAAGATAGGTCCTAAGTCCTGTAATGCCAGTCTTAATCTTTCGCCTCGAGGCAGTGTCGATTGTTTATTGCGCCAGCGATGTGGCGATAAAAAACTGAAATACCGAAGCGGACGCAATAAATGGATTGCTTTGATCACTTCGTCCAGGCGATGTTTTGCCAGGACGTGATTAATTTGAATCAGCCTGGATAACTGATTAGCCTTCATTAATGGCTCCTTACATGGTTATGACTGCGGTCAAGAGACAATGTCAATACTCTGTTTTCAACCTGTTTATTCGTGCTTCAAGTCGATCGATATCCGCAGTTAACCTGTCCACATCATTCATAAAGTCATCAATTTGAATCTTGTCCGGTAATATGTGCGCTTCTTCACGAAGGTACTCGGAAAGTGACATAGATAATGAACGTTGAGTTGCATTCAGCCATGAGAAACTGTGTTTAATCGCATAACTAAGCGGTTGGGCGATAACGTCACCAGTTACGTTGGCTATTTGTTGTTCCCAATCAAAATCGAAACCATCCAGTACGTCTTGTAATTGTTTAGCGAACTGAACATTACCGTGAATATGGATTTCATTAGAAAATAAATGCTCAGGCTGCTTGGCGAGTTTTAATAAACTCAAGGCTTTCGCAGTGATTAATAAGTCAGCGTTCTCTTCATCGTTATGTGACAATTTGACAGTAGATTGATGGAAGGAGACATGCAGATATTGCTGCCAGTCTTCAACATGGATAACGATGACGCGATTTTCGAAAGCCTCAAGGCGCTCACACGTTTCAGGATCCTGTTTTAACCCCTGATTGATGGCAAACTCGATAGGACGCAATAGTGTAGTCATGGGGTTAGAACTTGTAACCACGATGAAGTGAAACGATGCCAGCAGTCATATTGTGATATTCGCAACGTTCAAATCCTACATTTTCCATCATCTGTTTCAAGGTCTCTTGGTCTGGGTGCATACGAATAGATTCAGCCAAATAGCGGTAGCTGTCTTCATCACCAGTAAATACTTTTCCTAGTTGTGGCAATATCTTGAAGGAATAGGCGTCGTAAACGGGGGCCATCCATTCAGCAGGTTTAGAAAACTCCAAGACCATCAGTTGACCGCCGGGTTTGAGAACCCGATACATTGAAGCTAAGGCTTTGTCTTTATCCGTGACATTACGCAAGCCAAAAGCGATGGTAATACAGTTAAAACTATTGTCAGGAAAGGGCAGAGCTTCTGCATTGGCTTGAACATACTCGATATTACCGACAATACCGTCATCTGTTAGACGGTCACGACCAACATTGAGCATTGAGGCATTGATATCGGCTAACACCACTTTACCTGTGTCACCAACAAGCTTGGAAAATTTCCGCGTCAAGTCACCTGTTCCGCCTGCGATATCCAGAACTGTAGCTCCGCGCCGTACACCACTGTTGAGAATGGTAAATCGTTTCCAGAAACGATGAATGCCAAGCGACATCAAGTCGTTCATAAGATCATATTTACCGGCAACGGAGTGAAAAACCTCAGCTACATGCTTGGCTTTTTCGGCAGTGGGCACTTCTTTGTAACCGAAATGCGTTGTCTCTTTAACTTCCATAACGTGACCTATTGTTATTGGCGCTGGTAACCGGCTTTTTCGAGCCGGTTAAGATAGTCTTGCCAGAGGGATTCTTGATGCATGGCAAGTTCGTATAAATAATCCCATGTATACAAACCACTGTCATGACCATCATCAAAAAACAACTTTAGCGCATAGTGACCTACGGGTTCGATTTTATCGAGACCAACATTTTCTTTACCTGTTTGCAGAACTTCTTGTCCGGGACCGTGCCCACGTACCTCTGCAGAAGGTGAGTAAACGCGTAAATATTCAGCGGAAAGACGATATTGCCTATCGCCATAACTGAGAGATAGGCACTTTGATTGTTTGTGCAAGGTGATGTCTGTTGGTAATTGAGTTTCTGCCATTAAAGCATTCCTTACAGAATATAGCGTGATAAGTCTTCGTCTTCAGCTACAACGGACAGTTGTTCATTGACATAGTCTCTATCAATGACGACGGAGAGATTCTGTTCACTCCCTGCTTCATAAGAAATGTCTTCTAACAATTTCTCAAGCATGGTGTGTAAGCGTCGTGCGCCAATATTTTCGGTTTTCTCATTCACTTCCCAGGCAAGTTCGGCAATTCGTTCGATACCGTCGTCGGTAAAACGAAGTTCCACTCCCTCAGTAGCCAGCAATGCAATATATTGCTCGGTTAATGAGGCATCAGGTTCGGTCAGAATGCGGACAAAATCCGCAGAAGAAAGTGCATCAAGTTCGACGCGTATGGGTAAACGACCCTGAAGTTCAGGAATAAGATCAGAAGGTTTGCTCAAATGAAAGGCGCCAGAGGCAATGAACAAAATATGATCGGTTTTTATCATGCCGTATTTAGTCGAAACTGTACTGCCCTCAACCAGAGGCAATAAATCCCGCTGAACGCCTGCACGGGAGACATCAGCGTTATTACCACTCTCACCACGACCGGTGATTTTATCAATTTCATCAAGGAAGACGATGCCGTTTTGTTCGACACGCTCCAGCACATCCGCTTTCAACTCTTCTTCATTAATGAGTTTTAGAGCTTCTTCTTCAGCCAGTATGCGCATGGCATTACCAACAGTAATCTTGCGTGTGCTCTTACGGTTTGTTCCCATGTTCTGAAACATTTCCTGAAGCTGACTGGTCATCTCTTCCATGCCCGGTGGAGACATGATTTCTACACCAACATTTGGCGCATTCAGTTCAAGTTCAATTTCGCGATCATCGAGCTTACCTTCGCGCAGCATTTTGCGAAAACGTTGGCGAGTGGCTGATTCATCTTCACTATCAACATCGCGTGCTGGTCGCAGTAAGGCATCTAAAATGCGTTCTTCTGCAGCATCTTCGGCTTTTGTTTTAACTGAGGATATTGCCGATTCACGTAACATCTTCATCGCAGTTTCAGCGAGGTCGCGAATGATTGATTCAACATCACGGCCAACATAACCCACCTCAGTAAATTTTGTGGCTTCGACTTTAATGAAAGGGGCATTAGCGAGAGCGGCAAGTCGACGAGCAATTTCTGTTTTGCCTACACCCGTTGGGCCAATCATAAGAATGTTTTTTGGCGTGACTTCATGTTGAAGTGAGGCATCTAGTTGTTGGCGGCGCCAGCGGTTACGCAAAGCGATAGCCACCGCTTTTTTTGCCGCTTGTTGTCCGATGATGCGTTTATCAAGTTCGTTAACTATTTGTTTTGGCGTTAATGATTGCATGGTAGATGTCAGTTTGATTCCAGAGTTTCGATTGTAAGATTGTGATTAGTATAGATGCAGATATCAGCGGCAATATTCAACCCTTTCTCAACAATTTCTCTCGCACTGAGTGACGTGTTTTGCAATAAAGCGGTCGCAGCAGCTTGAGCAAACGGACCGCCAGAACCAATAGCAATAAGACCGTGTTCTGGTTCGATCACATCGCCATTACCAGAAATAATCAGTGATGCTTCTGCATCGGCGACAGCGAGTAAAGCTTCTAAGCGCCGCATCATCCGGTCAGTGCGCCAGTCTTTAGCTAACTCAAGTGCACTTCTAGTTAAGTTACCTTGATGCTTTTCAAGCTTTGCTTCAAAGCGTTCGAACAACGTAAATGCATCTGCGGTGCCACCGGCAAAACCAGCAATCACTTTACCGTGATAAAGACGTCTGACTTTGCGTGCATTGCCTTTCATGATGGTATTGCCAAGACTCACCTGCCCATCACCACCAATGACCACTTGGCCGTCACGGCGATAGGAAAGGATAGTCGTACCGCGGTACTGCTCCATAGAGACTCCTGTTTGATTTTTTAAAGTGTGACAAATTTATAGAACGCAATAGTATACTATTCATGCTTTTCTACTTCAGTTAATCATGAATAGATTTAGCCATCTCGAGTACAAAGACAGCAGCTAAATAAGAATTACTGATTTAAGTGTTGACATTAGTCTCGGTTTTACGGAAAATGCCACGTCTTTAGTGGAGGGGTTCCCGAGTGGCCAAAGGGATCAGACTGTAAATCTGACGGTTCTACCTTCGAAGGTTCGAATCCTTCCCCCTCCACCATTTAATATACAAGATGACTGAATTGCGGGTGTAGTTCAATGGTAGAACTCCAGCCTTCCAAGCTGATCACGTGGGTTCGATTCCCATCACCCGCTCCATTTTTTGGAAGAATTTAGGCCCGCATAGCTCAGTCGGTAGAGCGCATCCATGGTAAGGATGAGGTCATCAGTTCGATTCTGATTGCGGGCTCCACAATTTGTCTTAGGCAGGGTGTTCCTGCCTGTTTTGATTTTTTGGCTCAATAAATTTAGTGCCGGGGATACTACTCATGTCTAAAGCAAAATTTGAACGTTCTAAACCCCACGTCAACGTGGGCAC